>JBATPI010000021.1:0-1602 GCA_049291415.1 Paracoccaceae bacterium
GGCTTGGGTTGGTGAGGTGGCTGCTGTGTCATGGGCTTCGGCAATTATATATCATCCCCGCGGTCTTGGTGCTGAGACAGGTTCGTGCTTCTGTGAGATTTTGCGCAAGTCGTAATGCATCACGATAAAATGTTACTTTGACGGTAACGTTGCATCAACAGAAAATGTTACCGAGAAATTTTCCAAAGTTTGGCGGTTTTTTTGTCAATCGAGCGGCGGAGTTCAGCAGGATTGAGTTGGAGGTACAAATTCATGAGCCGCGCCTTGGCTTCCAAAGAAATGTCTTTGCGTTCAAGAATACGCTGGTAAGGCGTCTTGGCTGTATCATACCGTTTGATAGTCCGATTGCCAATGCGTTCTTTAGCAATCAGTTTGAAAGACGGCTGAAAGAAGTTGATGTAAAGCCGTAAATCATCATGGATACTTTCCAGAATGGCGAACTCTTGATCTGTTTCCCAGCGGTCGTAGCCAAGGGTGTGCCGCACCACGGACCAATTCTTCTGTTCGACATGTGCCTGATCGTTTTTCTTGTAGGGGCGAGAACGCGTAAAGGTGATTTTCTCGTCCAGACAGTAGCGGTACAACCGATCGTTGATGAATTCGCTCCCGTTGTCTGAATCAATGCCGAGCAAAGGAAAAGGCAGTCTGCCGCGCATTCGGTGGATTGCTTCCGAGACCGCCTCTTGTGAGCGGCGCGGCAGGGCGGTGACATCCGTCCAGCCAGTAGAAATGTCAGTACAGGTCAAGGTATTCAGGTATTGCCCTTCGGTGGTGTTCCCACAGTGCGCGACGAGGTCAATTTCCATGAACCCGGGTCGTTCTTGGTCCCATTCTGTAAAGGTGCGTACTGAAATTAGATTCTTCAGCAGGCTGCCAGGCTTGGTGGTACTCAAGCCGTGCGGCGACTGGATCCGAACGGGACGCAAGCAGCGATCTATACTGGCAGAACTGATTTTCAAAAGTAGTTCTTTTGTCTCTTTTGTAATGTTGATTTCTTGGCAGCGTTCCAGCACTTTAATGGCTTCTGGCAAATAAGGGCGCAGTCGTTTGGAGCAGATCTGTCCACAGATCTCCCAGATTTGCTCAAGCGCCTGCACCACTTCGCCACGATAGATGGTTTTATAGGTTTTGTTTTTCCCTTTATGGTGGTTTTGAACTTGCCTTTGGTTTTTTAGCGCTCGGATCGCATGTTTCCGATGATAGCCAGTGGCTGCTGTAAATTCATCCAACATTTTTTGCTTTTCAGTTTTATTCGCTTTCAGGTATCTGGGTCGCACAACTTCTAATAATTCGCGCTTGCTTTTCAGGCTCATCATGTGGCTCCTCCGACAGGCGTATTCGCCCATCGGAAAGTAACATTTTTCCTGATGCAACGTTACTTCCCAAAGTAACATTTCCCGTGATGCAATTCGCGTGAAGATAGCACAAATATTTTATGCTATACTACATTCCTGTAATCAATTGCCTTACCCTAAGAAGAGGGAAAAATGGAAACTGAAAAAATTCAAATTGAAGTCACAAATTGCTATAACGTTTCATCTGCAAAAATTGAAATTATAAAAAATAGCTTAAATATAAAATTTGGACCAAACGGTACTGGGA
>JBATPI010000022.1:0-5433 GCA_049291415.1 Paracoccaceae bacterium
TCTATCACGCCGGTGTTTTTGATCATGGCAGCGACTGGGTGCAGGACTACAACGCGGCCGAGGGCGACATTCTGACCGTGGGTCTGGCCGGGGCCACCCGCGCGCAATTCCAGGTAAACGTCAACACCACCGTCGGAGCCGGCGATGCGGGCGTGGCCGAGGCCTTCGTCATCTACCGCCCGACCGGGCAGATCCTGTGGGCCTTGGTCGATGGCGCCGATGACGCCCATATCAACCTGAATATCGGCGGGCAGATCTACGATCTGATGGTGGCTTAAAGTCGGGCAGGGGCGGTTTTCAACACCCGCCCCTACCCCCTGGCATAGATGTCCTCATAGCGGATGATGTCGTCTTCGCCCAGATAGGCGCCGGTTTGCACCTCGATCAGGGTCAGCGGCAGTTTACCAGGGTTTTCCAGCCGGTGGGTGGACCCCAGCGGGATATAGATGGATTGGTTCTCGCTCATCAACCGCACCTCGTCGCCGACCGTGACCCGCGCGGTGCCCTGCACCACGATCCAGTGTTCGGCGCGGTGGACATGGCTTTGCAGGGACAGCGCAGCACCGGGGTTCACGGTGATACGCTTGACCTGAAAGCGTTCGCCCAGGGCCAGGCTTTCGAACCAGCCCCAGGGGCGGAAATCGCGGGGAAAGATCTCGGCCTGCCGGGCTTTTGCCGCCCGCAGCGCCTCAACTGCACGTTTGACGTCTTGCACCCGGTCGCGGGCCACCACCAACACGGCGTCAGGCATTGCCACGGCCACGATATTTTCCAGCCCGATCCCGATCAGTTCAACCGTGCCGCCTTCGCTGCGCAACAGGCTGTCGCGGCAATCAATTGCCGTGGCATGGTCTGACACCACCATGCCCGCAGCATCAGGGTTGCCGGCGCGCCAGACTGACTCCCAATCGCCCAGATCAGACCAGCCCGCAGTATAGGGCACGACAGACAGGCGGTCGGATTTCTCCATCACCGCATAGTCGATGGAAATATCGCGCGCCCGGCCCCAGGGCTCAGGGGCCAGACGCAAAAAGCCCAGATCGCTGCGCGCGCCCTCAACCGCGGCGCGCACCGGGGCCAGCAGATCGGGGGCGTGATCCTGATAGGCCTGCAGAAGATCGCAAACGCGCACCAGGAATATCCCCGAGTTCCAAAGATGATCGCCACTGGCCAGCATCTGCGCCGCCGCCGCCGCATCAGGCTTTTCGACAAAACGCGACAGCGCCACAGGGGCACCGCTGCCATCCGGAGCCTGCGCCAGTTTAAGATAGCCATAGCCGGTTTCCGGCCGGTCAGGTGTGATGCCAAAGGTGACGATCCGCCCTTGTGCCACTGCACCCAGACCCGTGGTCACCGCCGCGGCAAAGGCCGCCCCATCGGGGATCACATGATCGGCGGGCGCAATCAACAGCGCCGCGTCAGGGTCTGTCTGGGCCACATGCAGGGCGGCGGCCAGCACGGCGGGGGCGGTGTTGCGGCCCTGCGGCTCGATCAGAATGGCACCGGGATCGACACCGACCGCCATCAACTGCTCGGTCACGATAAAGCGCAGATCGTTATGCGTGACCACCACGGGCGCTGCGAAATCCGGCCCCGACAGGCGCAGCGCCGAGGCTTGCAGCAGGCTATGCGCTCCGGCCAGCTGGGCGAATTGCTTGGGGTAGGATTTGCGCGACAGCGGCCACAGCCGCGTGCCTGACCCACCGCACAAAAGAACCGGAACAACCTTCATCTGACCCCGCACTGTCTTGGCGCTGCACTTCTGGCCCGAGCGGTTGGTCCCGGGCACCCCTGCGGCATAGCATGCCATCATCCCGAATGCCCACCTGTATAGAAGCGGCTTTTCGCGCGGGTGGAATGCCGCAGCAATGGGACTTTTCTTTTGCCCGCCCGACAGACTATTGTGCTGACGAAATAAAATGTAAGGGCACGCATCATGGCCATTCTTGACGTCACAGGCGTTCAGGCGGCAAAGCCCGATTGGGTCAAGCGTGAGATCAGCGGGGCCGAATTGACCATTCTGGCCGATCTGATCGCCCAAAGCGGGGCGACCATCGGGGCCGAGATCGGGGTGGCTTCGGGGTTTTCCTCGGCCGTTCTGTTTGCGGCCATGGCCGGAAAGACCGCACAGCCGCGCCTGCATTCGTTCGACATTGCCGAGCGCTGTTATTTCGATCCAACGCATCGGACCGGCGATGCGTTTCGGGCGATCCATGGTGCGCAAGAGGGGTTCATCCTGACCACCGGCGTGACATCGGCCGATATCGGCGCGCTGCCGCCGCTGGATTTCCTGTTCATCGACGCCAGCCATGCCACGCCCTGGCCCGCGCTGGATGTGCTGTCGCTGGGGCGCTATCTGAAGCCCGGCGGCTGGATCGCGCTGGATGATCTGGACATGCTGTTTGCCCATCCTAAGTTCCGCACGGGAAAGAACGGCGCGCGTGATCTCTATCGCAACTGGAAGGGGCCGAAGACGGTTTACACAAAGGCGCAGGGGCTGGGCCTGTTGTTTGACGTGACCCCTGCGGTTCTGTTGCAATCGGTGCATCACAGCCTGCTGACCGATTGGGATGTGCGGCTGACCGACGAGGAACTGGCGCGCTTTGACGCCATCGCTGCCAGCTATGACACACCCGAAGCTGATCGCCTGCGCCGCGCCATGAAGGGCCAGCGCAACAGCGCCGCCGCCACCCGGACCAAGGCCGACTGACCGCGGCCTCAGTGTCGGGTCAGGCGCAGCTCGGTTTGCAAGACGGGCTGGCCGCCGTCCAACAGGCGCGCCTCGCCATGCAGTTCAACCTGTGGCCCGCGCCCGGCGGGCTGCCATAGCAGACCCGCCCCCAGCGCCAGATATGAGCGGCCCTCGACATGGGTGTTGCTGACATCCAGCAGCGCCGATTGCACCGTGGTATGGGTCTGCGTCAGATCGTGCCCCGCTGACAGCGACAGGCGCAGGTCAAGATCAGGATTGCGCCATAACGGCCGGTCCTGCGTGAGGCCCACTTCCACGCCCAGCCGCCCGGTGACAAAATCAATCGCTGTCGGGTCCGACAGGGGGCCCAACCCCTGCGGGAGGAAATAATCGTGCTGCCCGATACCCGCCCGCATCGCCACAAAACCGCGCGTCTGCACGCCAGCCAGCGTTCCGATGGGCTGCTCGACTTCGGCCCGCAGGCCAAGGCCCCGGTTGCGCGTCACTGAATAGGCCGTGTCGCTGCCGGGCGACAACGTATCACGGTCCAAGGGTAGCCTGGGCAACGCGCCCGCGCGATCCGGGTCCCGTTCCAATCGTGCGGTGGTCGCAGCGCTGGCCCCTGGCTCAAGGAATTGATCCGCCGTTGCACCCAACGCACCCTCTACATAGGATCCGTCGCCGGGGCTTGCGGTCAGCGCCACCGAACACCGGCCCGGCGGGCACTCGACGCACCCGCACAGCAGCATTAAAATCAGCGCCAGAAGGCAACCTGGGTATGAAATAAATGCCCCGATTTCTTGCAAACGAATTGAAAAATCTGTTGCAGCAGGGTCGTATGTTGCAATGTGATTCTTCACAAGGTATCACTTTCAAAATTCAACCCCGACCTGTTTATCAAAAGGTGAATGCCGTGACCACAGTAGCAAGCTCAACCGAACTTCTGACCGCCCTCAACCTGATTGAGCAGCGTGCTGACAACGGCGACTATGAAATGGATGGCCGCTTCGGCGAGTCAATTGACCGCTTCCAGAACCAGGTCTTGTCCAGTGTAGAGCCTGTTTTGATCACGCTGACCGCCAGCCGGATCGAATTGCGCTTTGATGCTCCGGGCCTTCCGGCGGTGGATTACCGACTGATCTTGACCGGCGTCGGAATTGGTCCGATCAGCTCTTTGGAAGCTCTGGATCAGGCCATTCAGGACGGGTTGGCGACGGGTCGTCTGAACGCCATTTCGCTGACCGCGAACGGGGCAACCCATCTGGCGCTGGCCTTGGCACCGGGCGGCTATACCTTGACCACCGGGGTCGATGTGTATGCATTGAATGGCGCCATGCCGACGACGTTTGCCGAGATGGCAGAGCTGGTCTCGCTGCTGGACCAGTTCGATGAGGTGGCCCTGACCAGTGATACACCCGCCGAACGCGCCGCCTATTTCGCTGATCTGGCGCAGTATGGCGTGACCGGGTTCAGCGTGCGGACGGATGGCACAACTCTGGCTGCGCTGGCGATCACCGCGACCGGTGCCACGCTGACCGTTGATGATGTGACCATGACGCTGACCGGCACTTTGCCAGACGATTTTGGGGCGATTGCCTCAACCCTGTTCGACGCCTTTACCCTGTTCGAGCAGACCGGTAACCCGCTGAATCTGGCGCAATTGGCAGGCTTTGGCGTGGACAGCTTTGTCATCACCAACGCTGGCGGCACCGAGCTTTTGCGCATGACCGGGCCAATCACGACGGTTGGCGATATCGATATGCATACCGTCACCGGCACGGCCGGCAATGATGTGGCCGATCTGAATCAACTGCCCTTTGGCGAAGCCGATGCGGTGGTGGTGAACCTGCTGGCGGGCGATGATTCCGCCACGCTGAACACCTATGATCTCTATCAGATGGGCCGCTATGATGGTGTGCCGGTCGCCGATCTGCCCCAGATCACTCTCAATGGTGGAACCGGGGTGAATACACTGATATTGCAGAACTATGCCTACCAATCCGGCGTAGAGATCGACTTGGCGGATGGTCAGATCTACGGCTATGACCTTGCGAACCCGCTGCCCGATGTCTATCGCGCAACGGCCATTGGCTTTCAGCAGCTGGTGTTGGAAGGCCAGGGCATTACCGTCTATGGCAGCGGCGCCAATGAAACGGTCAGGCTCAGCTCTGGATACTGGGGGCCTTGGGTGGAATTTGAAGGCGGTGCCGGGTCGGACACGCTGGATCTGAGCGGGGCCGATCAATCGGACGGCAATTACTATTTTGGCGGCATCTCCCAGGCCGACCTGGCCAATTTCGACGTTTCGATCAATGCGGCCAATGGCCAGATCGCCCTGATGTATGCCGGTGGCGGAAATAGCCCGGATCTGTATCTTGAAGACGTGGAATTCCTGCGCGTGCAGCAAAACGGCAATCCCGCCGCGATGACCAATGTGGCCGTGTCATCACTGGTGACGACCACGTTTGTTATGGACGGCTCGTCCACCTCATACGCGGGCAGCTATTTGAATGACGTTATCGTCGGAACTGCGGCCGGGGATGAAATCCGCGGCCATAACGGCAATGATCTGATCGCCGGAAATGCAGGCAACGACAGCCTTTATGGTGGCGACGGTGCCGACACGCTGAACGGCGGCACCGGGGATGATTTCATCTTTGGCGGAGCGACCAATGCCGATCTGCGCGATGTGGTCTATGGCGGCGACGGCAATGACAGCATCGACGGCGGTGCGGGCAATG
>JBATPI010000023.1:0-23418 GCA_049291415.1 Paracoccaceae bacterium
GATAGTCAAGCCATTGCTGGCGATGGTGTCGCCGCCATCCAGCGACGCGAATTTCCAGCGGAAATGTGCGGTCCCGTCCAGGTAGTTGGCCGCGCGCATCGGATCAATTAATCCAGTCGTCGCCAACAGATTGAAGTGCGGCGTCACGATGATCAACAGTTGAAGGGAGGTTCCTGTTTCGCGCATCACATGGCCGATCTGGCAATAATTGTGTCGAATAATGATAAATGGTGGATCGGCGGCGGGCAACACTTTGTGGACAAGACAGAAAAATCCGCTCAGGGGGCCACCATGAAATTCGCATTTACAACGGCATTGGCAACGATTGCTTCGCTCACCAGCAGTATGTCGGCGATTGCAGAGGACCTGGGCGATGTAGATACACCGATCAAACTGGCGGTGAACGAGTGGACTGGCCAACACATCACGACATACATCGCGGGTCAGATGCTGGAGGCGGCGGGCTACAAGGTCGAGTATGTTACTGCGGGCTATCAGAACATGTGGCAGGCAATGGCGGACGGGGATCTGGATCTGGCGGTCGAGGTCTGGGCCTCAAACGTGCCGGAGACCTACAATCAGATGCAAGCCGCAGGCAAGATTGAGGATGTGGGCGATTTGGGCCTGCAGGCGCGCGAAGGGTTCGCCTATCCCGCCTATGTTGCTGACCTCTGCCCCGGCCTGCCGGATTGGCAGGCATTGAAAGATTGCGCGCCCCTTTTTGCGACGCCGGAAACGCCGCCAGATGGCCGGTTGGTGGATTATCCAGGCGAATGGGGCACGCCGGGCGCAGACCGGATCAAAGCGCTGGGTCTGCCGTTCAAGGCCGTGCCGGCTGGCTCAGAGGGTGCATTGGTGGCCGAGTTTCGCTCCGCAAAAGAGCGTAAAGCGCCGATTGTTGCGGTGTTCTGGTAGCCACACTGGGCCATTGCGGAATTCGACCTGAAATTCGTGAATTTGCCAAAGGGCACGCCGGAATGCTATTCGGACCCGGCCTATGGACCCAATTCCGATGTGACAGGCGATTGCGACTTTCTGCCCACTCGTGTGTTCAAGGCAGCTTGGCCGGGCGTCAAAGAAAAATGGCCCGCCGCCTATGAAATCATCAAGGATCTGAACCTGACCGTTCAGCAACAGCAACTGCTGATGGGGGCTGTCGATGTCGACGGCAAGAAGGCCGAGGATGTTGCGAAAGACTGGTTTGTGACCAATGAGGCGGTCTGGCGGCCGATCGTGGACGCGGCAATCAAGTGATGGCGTCGGCCTTGCCGGTAACGCCGCTGTCGCCGGCTCCTGCCATATCCTGCCAGGGGGTATGGCAGGTTTTCGGGGCCAAACCGGAGCAAAATCTGGCGCGCGCCCTAGAAGAGAGCGGGCAAGATTCTCGCAAGGCGGCCCAGCTATTGCGGGACCGTGGGCTAGTGCCTGCCGTGCAGGATGTGACCTTTGATGTGCAAGAGGGCGAAGTCTTTGTCATCATGGGTCTTTCTGGTTCAGGAAAATCGACCCTGATCCGCACCATCGCGCGCCTGATCGAAGGCACCGCCGGACAGATCTATATTGGCGACGAGGATATCCGCGCCGCCGACGCCAAGCGGATGTTGGTTTTGCGGCGCGACAAACTTGGCATGGTGTTCCAACACTTTGGTCTGTTTCCGCATATGTCGGTGGCGGACAATGTTGCCTTTCCGCTGAAGATGCAGGGCATGGGGGTTAAAGAGCGGCGCTTGCGGGCGCTGGAGGTGATTGAGCTGGTCGGTCTGAAAGGGCGCGACGCCTCATATCCGCGCCAGCTTTCGGGCGGCCAACGGCAAAGGGTGGGTATCGCAAGGTCTTTGGCGGTCAACCCTGATCTTTGGTTCCTGGATGAGCCATTCTCGGCGCTGGATCCGCTGATTCGGCGGCAGCTGCAGGATGAATTTCTCTCGATTCAGGCGGGGCTACGCAAAACTTCGGTTTTCATCACCCATGACATCACCGAAGCACTGAAGATCGCTGACCGCATTGCGATCATGCGCGACGGGGTGCTGGTGCAGATAGGAACGCCGGATGCCATTATCCTCAATCCGGTCGATGCCTATGTGCGGGAATTTACGCGGGACGTTCCCAAGGGCCGGCATGCCCATGTTGAAACGATCATGACCTTGCCCGAGACCCTGCCAGATATGCCTGACGATCCAAAACTCAACACCGAGATGACCATCGATTCCGCGCTGGCGGCCTGCATGTTGCTTTACCAGCCGGTGCCGGTCTGGGATGGCAACGGCCGCATGGCGGGGATTGTCACACCTGCAGACCTTGCGGCGGCGTTGACGACCGATGCCTCCTGAGGCAGGCCGCCCCGTTCAGTTCGGTCAAAGCCAAGCATTCAGGACTCCTATGTTCAATCGTTTATCGCCTGGAATCCTGGCCGCAGCCTTCACCGTTCTGGTTGGTGGAATCTGTATTTTACTGGCCCCCATTGTGCCCTGGCTGACCGAATGGCCGGGAATACTGACCATTCCGGCGAACAAGTGGATAGGCGGAGGCGCCACTTGGGCGGCCGAGTTCCTCAAGCCTGTGGCGCGCGGATTTTCATTCTTGCTGTCCTTTCCAATGCAATGGGTCACTTCGCTACTGATTGACACGCCGTATCCGTTGATCATTGGCGGAGTCACTGCATTGGCCTGGCATCTGGCGGGATGGCGTTTGACGCTTGGGGTGTTGCTTGGTCTGGGGTTCGTCCTTGCCAGTGGCTATTGGGTTCCCGGCATGACCACGCTGGCACTTGTTACCGTATCTGCGCCTCTGGCGCTATTTGCCGGCGGCACGATCGGACTGATTGCCCATCAGATGCCCTCGGTGCGGCGCGCGATCGAGACGCTGTTGGACGTGATGCAGACCATTCCCACCTTTGCATATCTGACGCCGTTGCTGCTGCTGTTGGGGTTTGGGCCAGTCGTTGGCCTGATTGCCTCGGCGATTTATGCGACGCCACCGATTGCGCGGAATGTTATGCTTGGTCTCGACCGCGTTGACCCGGAAATTCGCGAAGCCGCCGCGATGAGCGGGGCAAACCGCTGGCAGCAGTTGTTTCTGATCGAAATTCCGTCGGCGTCACAGCAGATTATGGTGGGCGTAAACCAGACGATCATGGCGGCGCTGTCGATGGTGATTATTGCGGCAGTCATTGGGGGCTTCAATGATATCGGTTGGGCCGTTTTGCTGACGATGCGCAAAGCGGATTTTGGCAACAGCCTTGTGGCGGGGATGGTGATCGTAATCTTCGCAATCGTGATTGACCGGATCACGGCCAAGTTCGCCGAAGCACGCGTAAAGAACTCCGCCTTCGTGTCGCTGATAATTCCGGGGGTTGCTGTCCTGTTGACCCTGTTCGCCACACGGACGTTGCCTGCGGCCGAGGACTACGATCTTTTTGCGGGGTTTGCAGATCGGACTGACGCCGCGCTTGGCCATTTCACCGGCACCTATGGTAACGCCTTGGTGGCAGTAAAAAACAACATCATGTTCTACACGCTGCTGCCGCTGCGGATCGGTCTAAGCCAAGCGGTCCTGCCGATGACATGGAGGTTTCAGTGGACCGGGGCGATGTCGGTGGCGTATTTCGCGAGTGCCGCAGTGCTGGCTGCAGTGCTGACATGGCGACAGCGGCCGCTGCTTGGCCTGATGCTCTTGATCGTAGCGGGCGTACTGCATACAGGCGTTTCGCACCTGCCTTGGCCGTTTGTGCTGTTCGGGGCCTCTGCTTTGGGCTGGGTTGCCGGCGGGCGCGGCCTTGCAGTTTACGCGCCACTGATGCTGTTGACCATTCTGGTGATGGGTTTGTGGGAGCCGGCGCTGCTGTCAATCTATCTTTCAGGCTCTGCCGTTCTCGCCTGCACGGTCGTCGGCGGGCTTATCGGATTTGCATCGGCGATCAGCCCTGCGATCTGGCGGGTGGTGCGGCCAATCTGTGACCTTTTGCAGACCATCCCGCTGTTTGTCTTTCTGATCCCGGTCCTGATGTTTTTTCAGATTGGTGAGTTTTCGGCCTTTCTCGCGATTTGCGCCTATGCCGTCGTGCCAATGATCCGCTACTCGCAGCAAGGCCTTGTCTCAACGCCAGAAGATATGATCGAGGCTGCGGTATCATCCGGGGCGACCAAATGGGCGATCATGCGTGAGGTGCGCGGCCCCTATGCGGCACCGTCGATCCTTTTGGGGTTGAACCAGACAATCCTCTATGCCTTTTCGATGTTGGTTATCGCGGCGCTGCTGGGCACCAATGATCTAGGACAACTGATATATCTGGCTTTGGGCCAGGGCGACGTAGGTCTGGGTATTTCGGCAGGGGCCGCAATGGCGATCCTGGCATTGGTAGCAGATCGAATGGTTCAAGGCTTTGCGCGAGAACGCCGAGCGGCGCTCAGGCTCTGACAGCAGTCGTTGGGGCGCAGTCGATTTCTTGAGCCGAAGAGGGCAGGAATTGGTTGTTCGCTGCAATGGTGAAGGTTTTCCGATGCGGGCCGCGGCGTGCGGCTTCGTTTGGGCGGGACCTCGGCCCGCGTTGGAAAACCTCCCAAGGAGGAAGCCGCGGGGGCTGGGAGGGGTCTATGGGGAAAGGGCGCAGAGGGTGGCGGCCGGGGTCAGTCTCAGCTGGGGATCGTGTCCGGTGTGCGCGTCAAGACGGGCCGTCTCTGAGCACAGGCGGCGAGAAAACGGGCGCCGTAGTCGACCGCCTTGCCGGCGAGATGGGTCGCGGTGGGCGGGCAGAACATGCAGGATCGGCCGCCCTCCGTTAGGGGGGCGGCGTTGCGATGGTCTGGGGGATGGGCGCGTCATCATGCTGCCTGGTCCTTCGTCGGGGCGCGCGACCGGGGTTTCTGGCCCCGTCGGAAGATCTCGATGATGCGCATGGTGCCGCCACAGCAGGGGCATGGCTCGCGCAGGGTAAGCGGGGCGATCTCGGCCTGTGGTTCCTGGGCGGCGACCTGTTCAGGCTGCTGGACGCGGAGCAAGGCGCGGATCTTGGTGATGTTGGCCTTGCGGGCCGAGCTGGCCAGCAGGCCGTAATGCCGGATGCGGTGGAAGCCATCGGGCAGGACGTGGATCAGGAAGCGACGGATGAACTCGGGCGTGGCCAGCCGCATGACCTTTTGCCGGTCGCCGGATTTGATCCGGTAGTCCTTCCAGCGGAACGCGACGGTATCGGCATCGGCGCTGACCAGGCGAGCGTTGGAAATGGCGACGCGGTGCGTGTAACGGCTGAGATAGGCCAGCACGGCCTCCGGTCCTCCGAAGGGTGGCTTGGCATAGACCACCCATTCGGATTTGCGGAACGGAGCGAGCCAGGCGGTGAAGGTGTGCGCGTCGGCCAACGCGGCCAGATCGCCGAAGAAGGCCAGCTGACCGGCCCGGTGCAGATCTATCAGCCCGTCCAGAAACAGGCGCCGGAACAACCGTGACAGAACCCGCACATGCAGGAAGAAGCCAGGGCGGCAGGGGACCCACCTGGTGCCGTCTGGCGACAGGCCGCCGCCGGGGACGATCATGTGGATGTGCGGATGATGGGTAAGCGCCGATCCCCAGGTATGCAGCACACTGGTCATGCCCACCTGCGCGCCCAGACGCCGGGGGTCGGCGGCGATGGTCATCACGGTCTCGGCCGAGGCGCGGAACAGCAGCCCGTAGACCGCCTTCTTGTTCCAACAGGCGATCCGCGCGATCTCCGCCGGCAGGGTGAAGACGACGTGGAAATACTGCACGGGCAGCAGGTCCTCGGCGCGCGCCGCCATCCAGTCGCGTGCCGCCGGTCCCTGACACTTCGGGCAATGCCGGTTCTTGCAGGAGTTGTAGGCGATATGGTGGTGGCCGCATTTGGCGCAGCCCGCAACATGCCCGCCGAGCGCCTCGGTCCGGCAGGCCTCGATCGCCGACATCACCCTGAGCTGGGAGAGGCTGACATGCCCGGCATTGGCCTGTCGCCACGCTGGGCCATGGGCGTGGAAGATGTCAGCGATCTCCAGCTTGGGCCGGGTCACCCCGGCGCCCGGTCACTCCAGACTTCGCTTCACGGTCTGGTCCTGCAACTTCGCCAGCATCTCGTAGGGGCTCACCGTGTCACGGATCGTCTTGGTGGCCACGTGGGTGTATCGTGCGGTCGTGGTCAGCTTGGCGTGGCTGAGCAGCACCTGGATGACCCGCACGTCGGTGTTCGCTTCCAGCAGGTGCGTGGCGAAGCTGTGCCGCAAGGTGTGCAAGGTGGCGGGCTTCCTGACCCCGGCCATGTGCTTGGCCGATGTGAAGGCTCGGTTCAGTTGGCGCGGTGAGATCGGGTTGATCTTCGGCTTGCCGGGAAACAGCCAGCCTTCGGGACGCGCCTCGCGCCACCAGGCACGCAGCAACTCCAGCAATCCAGGCGACAGCATCACCTTGCGGTCTTTCTGGCCCTTGCCCTGCTCGACGTGGATCAGCATCCGGTCGCTGTCGATATCGCTGATCTTGAGGTTGCAGACCTCGGCGGACCGAAGCCCCGCACCGCAGGAAATGCTGAGCGCGGCGCGATACTTGAGCCCGGGCCCCGGCGCCGCCATCAGGATGTCGGACACCTCTTCGACGCTGAACACCACGGGCAGCCGGCGCGGCTCGGTCCGGAACTGCATGTAGCGCTTCATATCCTCCCGGCCGCAGGTCATGCCGAAGAAGAACCGGAGCGCCACGATCCGCACGTTGAACGTCGACGGCGTGACCCCGGTGTCCGTCATATGGAGCTGATAGGCGCGCAGATCGTCAGGGGTGGCAGTGTCCGGCGACCGCCCGAGGAACGACGCGAACTCCTTGATCGCCCGGATGTGCGACTTCTGTGCCTTGTCGCCCATCCCGCGGATGCGCATATCTTCGATCATCCGCTGACGAAGCGGGCTTATTCTCTCCTCTGTCATGGAAGCCTCCTGTCTGATAATTGAGAAGGCCCCAATCGTCAGGCAGGATCGTCCATTCCCAAATGCACGACGGTCAGATCAGCGCGCAGCCTCCACCACAGGCACCATTGCCGCGCGAGCGGCTTCGTCCATGGGCCGAAAGTTACCTGATTTTGGGCGCTTACGCGTTTCACCGTTCAATCCGAACTTCGCGCAGGCCTGTAAGACACTGTCCAAACCGAGCTTCCGCAACCAACGCTTACGACATGACATGGTCAGCATGAACAGCCTGGCCTTGCGCTGGCGTCCCATCTCTCGGAAAATGAACTGTGCCTCAGATGGCGCACAGAACTGTAGCGCAGCGAATAATGCCGCAGCAAAAAATACATGATTTCAAATAGTTGGAATCAAAGACGTGTTCATTTCGGCGGGAGTCTTTGAGGTCAAGATGAAGGCTGATCCGGGTTTCCGGCTTTATCTTGGCATAAATACTCAATTCGGGCGTCTGGACTAACCCGACCCATGACAGGACGACAAAAGGCCTGCGGCGCAGGCCACGCCATTTGATGGCAGTTCAGGTCAGAAACCGACGTCGGGGCCGCCGTCGCCTTGCCATGCACGGGCCAGGTTGCCGAACCGGGTAAAGCGGCCTTCGAACGACAGTTCCACCGTGCCGATCGGCCCGTGACGCTGCTTGCCGATGATGACTTCGGCCTTGCCGTGACACTGCTCCATCATCTGTTGCCAGACGGTCATCTTGTCCAATTCATGATCCGCAGGCTTTTCCCGCTCGCGGTAATATTCCTCACGGAACACGAACATCACCACATCCGCATCCTGCTCGATCGAGCCGGATTCGCGCAGGTCTGACAGCATGGGCCGCTTGTCCTCGCGGCTTTCCACCGCGCGGCTCAGCTGGCTCAGCGCGATGACCGGGATGTTCAGTTCCTTGGCGATCGCTTTCAGCCCTTGGGTGATCTCGGAAACTTCCTGCACCCGGTTGCCTTCGGAGGATTTGGCTGACCCTTTCAGCAGTTGCAGATAGTCGATCACCAGCACGTCCAGCCCATGGGTGCGCTTCAGCCGTCGCGCCCGGGCGGCCACTTGCGAAATCGGCAGGGCGGGGGTGTCGTCGATGAAAAGCGGGCAGGTTTCCAGCTGTTTGGCGGCATCGACAAAGCGGCGGAATTCGCCCTCGGTCATGTCACCCCGGCGGATCTGTTCGGAGGGCACTTCGGACGCCTCAGACAGCACGCGGGCGGCCAGCTGCTCGGCACTCATCTCCAACGAGAAGAACCCCACACAGCCGCCCTCAACCGCGCCTTCCGACCCATCCGGCTTGCGCCCGCGACGGTAAGCCTTGGCGATGTTGAAGGCGATGTTAGTGGCCAAAGAGGTTTTGCCCATCGACGGGCGGCCGGCCAGGATCAACAGATCGCTTTCGTGCAATCCGCCCAGCTTCTTGTCCAGATCGGTCAACCCGGTTGAGATTCCGGCCAGACCGCCGCCGCGCTGATAGGCGGCGTTGGCCACATTAACAGCGTCGGTTACCGCTTTGAGAAAGCTTTGGAAACCGCGTTCAGCTACGCCTTGCTCGCCCAGCTTGTAGAGCCGCTGCTCGGCCTCGGTGATCTGCTCACGCGGCTCGGAGTCCATGTCTACCTTGGCCGCCCGGTCCGAGATGTCACGGCCCAGCTGCATCAATTCACGCCGCACCGCGAGGTCATAGATCATCTGCGCATAATCGCGCGCCGCAAAGGCACTGATCGCCGATCCGGCCAGACGCACCAGATAGGCCGGGCCGCCCAGCTCTTTCAGCCCGGCGTCATCCTCCATGAAGGCTTTCAGCGTGACGGGGCTGGCCAGCGCGTTCTTCTGGATGCGGGCAGAGGCGATCTCAAAGATCCGCGCGTGGACCGGGTCGTGGAAATGCTCGGCCTTCACCAGATTGGCGATGCGGTCAAAGGTGTCATTGTTGACCAGGATCGCCCCCAGCAGTTGCTGCTCGGCTTCGATGTTATGGGGCAGGGCCTCGGTTTCGCCCGGCACGGCCGGAACCGTTGGTCGCAGCGTTGCGATTTCACTCATCTCATACCCCCATGCACCCGGCTACCCTATGACAAAAGGCGCTGCAGGCTGGCAACTCTGATAGGTTTGTGGATAACGCCTGTATAGGGGATAGGATAACCCTATGCCCGCTGCGGCGCTACCGTGGAATGTGTCGTCGATGTGCCAATAGGCAAGATATGGATGGGGCCTGCGCTGCGAATCGCAGTTTTGCAAAACCTGTCCACAGCGGCACCCCCGGTTGACGTTAGGTTAGCCTTGCGCCCGTGCCGCCTGCCAGGCGCGCGGATCGGTCAGAAAGGTCTCAACCTCGGCCAATGTGGCCGCATCGAACGCGCCCGAGTGGCGCGCTTCGGCCAGAACATCCCACCAGGTGCACAGATGGTGCAGCGCCACGCCATGCGCGGCCAACCGCTCGGTCGTTTCGGGAAAGATGCCATAGTAGAAGATCACCGCCGTATCGGCGCAAACCGCCCCGGTCTCGCGGATCGCATCGACGAAGGACAGTTTCGATCCGCCATCGGTGGTCAGATCCTCGACCAGCAGCACGCGCTGCCCCTCGGTCATGACACCCTCGATGCGGGCGTTGCGGCCGTAACCTTTGGGCTTTTTGCGCACATAGGTCATCGGCAGCGCCAGCCGTTCGGCCATCAGGGCGGCAAAGGGAATGCCCGCGGTCTCGCCCCCCGCGATGTTGTCAAAGGCCTCAAACCCCGCATCGCGCATCACCGTCACGGCCAGAAAATCCATCAGGACTGAGCGGATGCGCGGGTAAGAGATCAGCTTGCGGCAGTCGATATAGGTGGGTGAGGGCAGGCCCGACGCCAGGATGAACGGCGTCTCGGCGTTGAAATGCACCGCCTTGATCTCCAGCAAGGCGCGGGCGGTCAAACGGGCGATTTCCTCTTTCGGGGGGAAACTGGTGGGGATCATTCTGCGCTCCTGTGCAGGTTCATCTTGGTGAAAATATCCCCCGCGGAGCGTCTGACCCAGACGTCGGGTGCCTCCGGCGGGGATATTTGAGCCAAGATGAAATCAGCTTTCCGCATGCCAATGCACGGGAAAGCCGGGGTTGAAAACGGTGACGGGGCCTGCCTCGGTATAGATCTTGTCAGGGAAGGCGTGGGGTTGTTCGTGCTTTACCAGCCGCAGGCGGGCCTCATTGGCGGGCAGGCGGTAAAACGCCGGTCCGTTCAGCGAGGCAAAGGATTCCAGGCGCGGCAGTGCGCCCTCTTCTTCAAACACATGCGCCAGAAGGGCCATGGTGTTGGTGGCGGTGAAACAGCCCGCACAGCCGCAGGCATGCTCCTTCAGCGCATCGACATGCGGCGCGGAATCTGTACCCAGGAAATAGCACGCCTTGCCCGATGTCGCGGCGCGGCGCAGGGCCTGGCGATGATGCTCGCGCTTGGCCACCGGCAGGCAGTAGTAATGCGGTTTGATCCCGCCGACCAAAAGGTGATTGCGGTTGATGATCAGGTGATGGGTGGTGATCGTGGCACCCAGATTGGCGCCGCCCGCAGCGGCGTAATCGGCGCCTTCGGCTGTGGTGATATGCTCCATCACCACGCGTAACTGCGGCAAACGGCGGCGCAGCGGGTCCAGCACGGTGTCGATGAACACTGCCTCGCGGTCAAAGATGTCAACTTCTGCCGCCGTCACCTCGCCATGGGTGCAGAGCGGCAGGCCGATCTCTGCCATTTTTTCCAACACAGGCATCACCGCATCCAGATCGCGCACACCGGATTGCGAATTGGTGGTGGCCCCGGCAGGATACAGCTTGACCGCCTTGACCAGACCCGAGGCCGCTGCCGCCGCCACATCGGCAGGATCGGTGGTTTCGGTCAGATACAGCGTCATCAAGGGCTCAAACACCGCCCCTTCGGGCAGGGCGGCCAAAATGCGCTCACGGTAGTCCAGCGCATCGCGGGCCGTCACCACCGGAGGCACAAGATTGGGCATGATGATCGCTCGGGCGAAATGCCGCGCGGTTTCGGGCAGGACACCTTTCAGCATCGCGCCGTCGCGCAGGTGCAGGTGCCAGTCATCGGGGCGTCGAAGGGTGATCTCTTGCATACCCTCCGCTAACGCATCCGCGCGGGCGGTTCCAGAGGGCAGTTGCCCGCGCGCGGCATGGACTGGAATTCCTGTCTTTGAAATTCCTTCCGATTGCGCGACAACTGTATCTATTGAACCGGAGGTTTTTGATGCACACCAGACCCCATGCCCTGATTGCCGCCCTGTTGATAACGGTGGCAAGCCTGCTTGCCCCGGCGGCCCAAGCCGAAAGTGCTGATTGCGCCGCGGCAATGGATCAAAGCAGCCTGAACCAATGCGCCTATGATCTGTGGCAGGTGCAGGATGCGGCGCTTAACGCGGCCTACAGCACGGCGAATGCGTTGATGAAACAGGTCGATGCCGACCTTCCCGAGTCACAGCGCGGAGCCCATAAGGCCCTGCAGGACGCTCAGCTCGCCTGGATCGTCTTTCGCGACCAGACCTGCACCGCCGAAGGCTATGCGATGCAAGGCGGCAACGCCCAACCGCTGTTGGTCTATGGCTGCAAGGAACAGCTGTCCGAACAGCGCGCGCTGCAGTTGACCCAGATGATCGAGACTTTTGGCGGCCAGTAACCGACCCGATCACGTCCCGACCACGACGCCAGTCTGATCTGGTGCCGGATCAGCGATCTGCGTTGGTCAATTCCGCCAATCGCGCGGCAAAGCGCGGTGCCTTCATCCGGCGAGTGACGGACCGGCAGATCCGCTGCTCCATCCCCGGACGCTTGGAGGTGGCCGCGACATTCAAAAGGGTCTTCAGATAGAACGCATAAGACCGCCGTGACCGCCAATGCCGGGCAAAGCCCAAGGCGGTCAGCGTGCCCGCCATCGCATCTTCCATCAGCTTGTCCAGGATGCCCGCGCCAATCAGCGATCGCTCTGTGGCCTCGCCGGTCCGGCGCGCCTTCAATGGCGTGACCCAAGGCGCGCGGAACAGCGCCGCATGCATCGCATCGGGCGCATTCAGCGGGTCATGCACCAGCCAGACCTGACCTGTGCCTTCGACCATATCGGGGGCATAGCCATAGCGGCTGGTGAAATCCAGTCTGCGCGCGTCCAGATGGCGGCGGTCCCAGCCCGCCAGATCGGGTGCCAGTGTCGCGCGCGGCGCCACGCTCAGCACGCGGCAGCCCGGAGCCGTCACGGCAAAGGCGCAGGCCGCATAGCCCGCCGCCCCGGCACCATAGAACAGCACCTGATCGAAATCGTCGAAAAACGCATCATCGACCAGTCGGTCAAAATAACCCCAGACCGCTCGGTCGCGCCACCATGTCTCGCCTTCGGCCACAATGCTCAGCAGGGACCAGCCCCGTTCTTTGGCCATGGCATAGGCCACGGGCAGTTGATCATCGCGGGCGCGGATGGTTTCAGCCCGTTCAAACGTGACCAGAAGAACCGGCTTTTCCTCGGCGAAAAACGCCCAATGCCGGTTGCCCAGCCGCTCAAGATAGCCATCATCCTCGGCGATGGCATCCATGGCGGACAGCCATTCGGCCCCCGCGGTCAGGCTTGCCGCGGCAAGCATGTCAGAATCGGACATGTCAGAGGCCCCTTTGGCAGGGTTGCAGAGATCTGCCGCCATTGTCGCGCGTTCTTGATTGATCATCAATGAATCATGGGCGGATTCTCTTGCCGCAGACGGCAACAAACCGCCGCGATTGTTTCGATTGCCTTGGGATGTCGGCGCATATCGGCCTAGTCCCGGCGCGTCGCCACCCCATGCGCCCAGACCAGCCGCGCCTGATCGGCGGTCAGCACCCGCGTCGGCGCGCACATCAGCAGACGGCCAAAGACCGCCCGCCATGGCTCATCCTGCATCAGCAGGGCAAAGCGCTGATGCCGCCAGACCACCGCCGCGTCATGCAGCGGCCCCAGCACCGGATCTGCCCGCAATCCGTCGCGCAGCCCCCCGCTGTCCAGCTGCAAGGCCGTCGCATCCTCAACGTCGCAAAAGTTCCTCTCGACCCAATAGCCCAGATCGGCGATGGCGGCGTCGCGGTTGGCACGGCCCCGGTCGGCCTTGACCAGATAGCCCTCCATCGAGCCCAGCGCATAATGGTTCAGCTGCACCAATTGATGGTGATCGCGGCCCAGATCGGAAAAGATCCTCCCGGTCTGAAATTCCGGTCCCAGCACCTGACCCGAGCCTGAAACCCATTCCTGCGCCGCCATCCGGCCCTGGTCTGGCGCGCGCGGACGGTGCACGCCCAGCTTGCCATAGCTGCCGTCATTGCGAAACAATGTCTTGAACAGCATCGCCCGCCAGGGCCAGTTCAATACCGCCGGCGCCGCCCGGGTGAATTGTGCGGTCACCGGCTGATCGAGATACCCCACCACACCGGCATTGCCGAAAAGCCGCCAGGTCAAAGGGATCGCCGTGGCGCGGGGCAGGGCGGCCAGTAGCGCCTGCACCGTGCGGTTGCCGACATGGATGTTGACGAATTCATCCACGTCCAGAAACAGCACCCAATCGGCCGCCGCAACCAAGGGATGGCGATCCGCCGCCTTCAGCGCCGCCCATTGCGGCCCCTCATCATGCGGGCCCTCGTTGCGGACATGGGTCAGGCAGCCCATCTCTTGCAACCGGTCCAGCATCAGATCGGTGCCATCGGTGCAATCGTTTGAGAATACCAGAAAATCGGTAATGCCGCAGGCCTGGTGATGCGCCAGCCAGTCCAACAGGAACGACCCCTCGTTCTTCACCGTCATCACCGCCAGAACCCGCATCACGCCCCCCCACCAATCACCGCCCATAGCGCCGCCATCCCCGGATCCGCCCGCAAGGCGGCAATCCGCGCCCGGTGCCAGACCACCGCCGCAGCATGTAGCTCTGCCAGCCGCGCATCGGCCATCAGCCGCTGTCGCCAGTCCGCCACCGCCGGAGCATAGCGCCGAATGCTGCGATCCTCGACCTCACCGCGGTTGAACCGCCGCCAATAGTCCTGCCCCATATCCTCGCCCACATGGTTGACCCGGCCGCGGTCGCGTTTCACCAAAAAGCTCTCGGCGCTGCGCAGCACGTAATGGTTGACCTGCGCCACGTCATAGCGCGCCCGCACCATCATCGGTTGGCCGGGCCGCACCGCGCGGCCTCCGGGGGCCTCGCGCCGATAGGGCATGGCTCCTTCGGGCGGCACGGGCGCATGCACCCCGATCCGTCCCACCCCGGCCGGACCGCGCAGCAGCGACTTGGCGAAAACCGGCATCCCCTCGCCCCGCCGCGCCCCGCGCTCGGCCAGCACAAACTGTTCGGCCACGGGGCGGTCGTGATAACCCACCCGCCCGTCGGGCCCGAAGACCCGCCACGGAACCGAGATCACTTCCACCGCCTCAGACCCCGCCGCCACCAAGGCGCGGGCCGAGCCGTCGCCCGCATGCACCACCAGATACTCATCGGCATCACAGACCCACAGCCATTCTGCCCCGGCAATCTGCGGCAGCTTGCGCGCCTGCCGGAACGCCGCGCGCTGTATGGATGTGCCCGCCCGCCGCGTCGGATGATGCCGCGCCAGACCCATCTCCTGCAGCCGCAGAACCATCGCGTCGGTGCCATCGCTGCAATCATTCGTGCAGATCACCAGACTGTCGAACCCCAAAGCCTTGTGATGCGCCACCCAGTCCAACAGGAACGCGGCCTCATTCTTCATCGTGGTCAATACCACATAGGTCATGGCCGCTTCATCTTGGCGCAAATACTCATTGATCCAACCGGCACGTTCAATGCTCGGCCTCGCCCTCGAATTCTACGGTGAAAAAGAAATCCGGCGCCACCTCACGCTCATGCATGTCATCTGGAATAACGGCAGGCCCCGCCGCAAACACCGCGGATCCGAAATGCCCCTGCATCCGGCACAGCCGTTCCATCCGTGCCCCGGTCAACTCGCCATAGAAGCGTTCGTAATTCTCGGTGGCGCGCAGTTCGGCAATCTTTTCGCGGTGACAGGCGACCGAGAACGCATGCGCCGCGGCAATCTCGGGGTCGGCCAGCAGCCGGTCCATCTCGGCCCGCAGGGCAGGGATCATCCGCTGGATCGACCGGTCCTCTTCCACATTATGGTTCATCCGGAACCAGTAGTTCAGCCCCTGATCGCGGTCGACATGGTTCACCCGCCCGCGGTCGCGTTTCACCAGAAAACTCTCGGCACTGCGCACCGCGTAATGGTTCAACTGCACCCAGTCATAGCCATAGGTCTCGGTCGTTGACCGCCAGCCGTTGCGGAACATCTCTTTCGGCATCGGCTGACCAGATCCGTTCAACCAGAGCACCTGATCCCACAAATCCGGCTTCAGCCCCTTTGGCCGATGCACGCCCAGCTTCTTATAGATGTCGATATTGCGAAACAGCGTCTTGAAGCCCCAGGCCTGATGCGGTTTGCGGATCAGTTCCGGCGCGCAGGCGGTGAACTGCTCCAGCAAGAACGCATCGGCATAATCATGCACGTCACTATTGCCGAACAGCCGCCAGGTCAGCGCCACCATATTGGCCCCCGGCATCGCGGCCTCCATCGCGGCATATAGCGCGGGCAGGGTACCATCGCCGATCTTTACATCAATGAATTCATCGACATCCATGCAGATGCCCCAGGCGCAGTCTTGCATGATCGGCTCGGCCTCGGCGGCCTGCAGAGCGGCATGTTGTGGCTTTAGCCCTGACTCGCGAAAGGGGTTTTCGCGCCATTGGCACAGGCCCTTGCGCTGCAGCATCTGCAGCAGGGTGTCGGTGCCGTCGGTGCAATCATTGGTGTAGATCAGGAAATCATCCACCCCGATGATGCGGTGATAGGCGATCCATTCCAGGATGAACGGCCCCTCATTCTTCATCGTGGTCACAATCGCTGTTCGCCCGGTGCCCGGTGCCGGGGTCGCCGTCACTTTGGTCTTTGACGCCGGAGGCCGCACCGGTTTTGCCCCCAGCGCGCGGGCCAGCGCCAGCAATTCCTCATCCTCGATCAGCGAGGTTTTGGGTGCCAAGGCCGAGGCAGACTCGCCCTTCACCCGCAGCGCCATGGCGCGGAAAAACGGCAGGGCGGTTTTCGGGTTGGTGTAGGAAATCCGCGTCTGTCGCCAGGTCTTTTCCAGCCCCAGCTTTTGCGGCGCACAGGCCCAGCGGCTGGCCCCGCGCCCGGCATCGAATTGCCGGCAGATATGGTCGCCAAAACCGACCTCACGCCCCGGCCGCACCCGCCAGGTATAGATACGCCGGCCAGCCAACATGACGGACCCGTTTTCTGCCGCCAGATCAAAAACATGTGGCGTGTTCTTCATGCGCGGTGGCAAGATGTCACAGGCCTCAAGGTTCACCACCGCCCGGGCCTGCGACAGATACCGCCACTTCATCCATTCATACAGGATCGCCTCATCCAAAGGCGCCAGCCACGGGTCCGCCGCAGGCACCTCCATCCGGTCCTTGCCGGGTGCGTCGGGTGCCAGATAGGGGTGGGTTTCCGGCCCGGTGTCGGGTTTGCCCGAGGGCAGCGCCAGCGCCACCACCCGCAGCTGCACCGCATCCCCCACCGCCGCCCGCAAGCCTGCCTCAAACGCCGCAGCCTCCGTCCCCGGCGCCCGGTTCACCACCAACGCCGCCTGCGCCCCATGATGCACGGCGTGCCAGACAATGCCCTCAGCCACCTGCGCCGCCGTTTCGGCCACCCGCATCAACAACAGCACATTCAGCCCGGCAAAACCCGTGGTCTGATCCTGTGCCACCGGCACCACCAGCGCCGTCCCATCCGCCAGGGGCAGCCGGAAATCGCCCAGCCTTCCCGGACAAACCACCATCACCCCGCCCGAGATGTCGCGGATTTCCTCAATCCCCACCGGTGCCACTGCCGCCGGATCACAGCCACCGCCAAAGAACAGCCGCACCCGCCCATCGGCGCAGAGCAGCCCGTCCAGAAACCGCGGCAGCCCCGCCACCCCGGTCTCAAACGACGGCATTTCACCTTGTGTCATGTGTTCCGTGCCCACCTGCATGACGATCTGCCGCCGCCCCTCTGGCGCCTTCCTAACACAGCCCTGCCGCCTGACCCAACAGCCCAGACGCCCATCCGGGGCCAAGTGTTGCCGCCCCGACTCGCTTTGCGCGCCAAAACACGGCCCCCCTTCGCTCTGGCCACCGAACCCGCTACTGTTGCGACAATCGAAACACCAGACCGCCAAGGCCCGCAATGTCCACAGAATACCAGGCTGCCGCTTTATGGATCGGAGGGCCGCTCAGCTTTCTTGAGCAACTTTGCCTGATCTCTTTCGTCCATGCCGGCCAGCACATCAAACTCTATACTTATGAAGATGTGCCGAACGTGCCCCCGGGGGTCGAGGTGGCCGATGCCAACACGATCCTGCGCCAGTCGGGCTATCTGAAGCATTCGAAGACCGGCAGCCCTGCTTTGCATTCCGATGTGTTCCGCTATCATCTCTTGTCGCAACAGGATCGCACGATCTGGGCCGATACCGACGCCTATTGCGTCAAACCCTTCACCACGCCAAACGGGCATTTCTATGCGTGGGAATCGAAAAAGCATATCAACGGCGGCGTCCTTGGCCTGCCGAAAGATTGCGACACGCTGGGACGCCTGCTGGAGCATACCGCAGACGAATATACCATTCCCACCTGGTATGGCGATGACTACACCCGCGAATTGCAAGAGGCCGCCGCCGCTGGCACTCCGGTGCATGCCGCCGATCAGCCTTGGGGCGTTTGGGGGCCACATGCGCTGACCCATTATCTGCATGAGACGGGCGAGGCGAAATACGCGCTGCCCCCGGTGGCGCTCTATCCCATCCACTATAAAGAGCGCCGCCTGATCCTGCGCCCGAACTGGGACAGCTCGGTGATGGTGACGGATGAGACGTTCTCGATCCATTTCTACGGTCGCCGCATGCGCCGCCGCATCGTCACCAACGAAGGCGGCGTGCCGCGCCCGCGCAGCCTGTTCGGTCAGCTATTGAAACGCCACGGCATTGACCCGCGTCTGGCGCCGATCCCGCTGAAAGCGGGCGACCCGGGCTTTGGCGCTGATGACGACGATGACGATTCGGACGATTGATCCGCCGGTCCGCAGGCCTTCCTGACCGCTATCTTTGGAAGACGTCCGCAAGACGTTGGAAAGACCTTGGCAAGACTGTCGTTTTGCCCCCCGCTCTTGCCACAAGCATGAGCGGGCGGAATGAACGAACGCCCCGTGCGCAGGGCACAGGGCGTTGCGGACGCGCACGCCAAATCTTTTCAAAAAGATTTGTCAAATTCCTTCGAAGGAATTTGTCGCTTTGCCCTCAGAAGAATGCCTGCAGCCCAGTGATCGCGCGGCCCAGAATCAGCGCATGCACATCATGCGTGCCTTCATAGGTGTTCACCGTCTCCAGATTCACCATATGGCGCATGATCTGGAAGTCTTCCTGAATGCCGTTGCCGCCATGCATGTCACGCGCCCAGCGGGCCGCGTCCAGCGCCTTGCCGCAATTGTTGCGCTTGATGATGCTGATCATTTCGGGCGCTGCATTCGCCTCATCCATCAGACGGCCGACGCGCAGGCAGGCCTGCAGGCCCAGACTGGTTTCGGTCATCATATTGGCCAGCTTCAACTGGAAAAGCTGTGTCTGAGCAATGGGTTTGCCGAATTGTTTGCGGTCCAGACCATAGCTGCGCGCAGCATGCAGACAGAACTCGGCCGCGCCCATCACGCCCCAGGCAATGCCGTAACGCGCCCGGTTCAGACAGCCGAACGGGCCCTTCAGCCCCTCGACGAATGGCAGCAGCGCGTCCTCGCCCACCTCGACATTCTGCATCACGATCTCGCCGGTGATGCTGGCGCGCAAGCTCAACTTGCCCCCAACTTTCGGCGCGCTCAGCCCCTTCATGCCCTTGTCCAGCACAAAGCCCTTGATCTTGCCGCCATGCGCTTCAGACTTGGCCCAGACCACGAACACATCCGCGATCGGCGCGTTTGAAATCCACATCTTGGCACCGTTCAGCACATAGCCATTCGCGGTTTTCTTCGCCGTGGTTTTCATGCCCGCCGGGTCGGATCCCGCATCCGGTTCGGTCAGACCAAAGCAGCCGATCCACTGGCCGCTTGCCAGCTTGGGCAGGTATTTTTTGCGTTGTTCCTCAGTGCCATAGGCATAGATCGGATACATCACCAGACTGGATTGCACCGACATCATGCTGCGATAGCCCGAGTCCACCCGCTCAACTTCCCGCGCAACCAGACCATAGGCCACGTAGGATGCCCCGATGCCGCCGTATTCCTCGGGCACGGTCACACCCAACAGGCCCATCTCGCCCATCTCGGCAAAGATGCCGGGGTCGGTCTTTTCCTCGCGGTAGGCGGCAATCACCCGTGGTTGCAGCTTTTCCTGCGCATAGGCGCGGGCGCCATCGCGCAGCATGCGCTCTTCCTCGGTCAGCTGATCGTCCAGACGGAAGGGGTCTTCCCAGTCAAAACGGCCCAGATCGGGGGCATCCTTGGCCTTCAGTTTCGGCTTGTCGGTCATGGGGAAAATCCTTTGCGTCCGTGTCTGCAACCATATCTTCATGCATCCTTGCATGAATAGCACTCTACGGCTATCGAAACGGTGTAAGGATAACATGAGGGTTCCTCATATGTTGCCACGCCGATTTCTGCCCTCAATCCCGTCCCTCCTGGCGCTAGAGGCGCTGGACCGTCTTGGCACCGCCTCTGCCGCGGCCACAGAGCTGTCCCTGACCCAAGGCGCCATTTCCAAACAATTACAGGTGCTTGAAGGCCAACTCGGGGTGTCCCTCCTGATCCGGCAAGGCAAGCGTCTGATCCTGACCCCCGCCGCCCGAGATTTCGTGCGTGAAACGCGGACTGCGTTGAAAATGCTGTCGGATGCGTCGCTGACGCTGCGGGCAAACCCAAAGGGCGGCGCGTTGAATTTGGCGATTCTTCCGGCGTTCGGCATGTACTGGCTGGCCCCGCGTCTGGCCCGCTTTGCCCGCGCTCACCCCGAGGTGACGGTCAACCTGTCCACGCGACTGCGACCGTTTGATTTCACCCCCACCGGTTTTGACGCCGCCATCCATTACGGGCGGCAGGATTGGCCGGGGGTTTCATATCTTAAACTCATGGATGAAGAGATCATCGCTGTCGCCGCCCCCGGCCTCTTGCCCCACCCGCTGACTAACCCCAGCCAGATTCTGACCCACCCCCTGATGCAGATCGAAAGCCGCCCCGGTGACTGGGCGCGCTGGCTGACACACCATGGCCATGCCAGTCTTCGCCCGCCCGCGATGCTGTTTGACCAGTTCTCGACCATGGCGCAGGCGGCGATCCATGGGCTGGGGCTGGGGTTGCTGCCCACCTTTCTGATCGAAGAAGATCTGGCCACCGGCCGCTTGGTCCCCGCTTGCGGCCCGGCCGTGCCAGCGCTGGGATCCTACTATCTGACCTGGCCCGACAACCGCCCCGAGCGCGCGCCGCTGACCTCATTCCGGCAGTGGCTGGCCGCTGAGGCCGGTTGACCACGGGTGAACATCACCTTGACCCGCGCGCGCACTGGCCCCAGCATTACCCAGCAGATCCAGAGGACATGATGACCGACACCCCAGCCAGCATCGACGCCGTCGAAACCCTGCTGACCGCGCAGGGCTATGTCTCGTCGCGCGCCCTGGCCACGGTGGTGTTCCTATCGCTGAAACTGGGCCGCCCGCTTTTCCTTGAAGGCGAAGCGGGCGTTGGAAAGACCGAGATCGCCAAAGTCATAGCCGCTGCCCTTGGCCGCCGCCTGATCCGCCTGCAATGTTATGAGGGGCTGGATGCCGCCTCTGCCGTTGCCGAATGGAACTTTGCCGCCCAGATGATCGCCATCCGCACCGCCGAGGCCAGCACCGACCGCAACGCCCTGAAATCCGAACTCTTCACCGAAGAGTATCTGATCGCACGGCCCCTGCTGCAGGCCATGCGCCCGCAGCCCGGCGGCCCCCCGGTCCTTCTGATTGATGAGCTTGACCGCGCCGATGAACCGTTTGAGGCCTTCCTGCTGGAAGCCCTGTCCGACTTTCAGGTCACCATCCCCGAACTGGGCACCATCCGCGCGCCCGAACCGCCCATCGTCATCCTGACCTCAAACCGCACACGAGAGGTGCATGACGCGCTGAAACGCCGCTGCCTCTACCATTGGGTCGATTACCCCGATTTTGCCCGCGAACTGGCCATCCTGCGCGCCCGGGCGCCGCAGGCGCAAGACAGCCTCAGCCGCGAAATCGTTGCCTTCGTCCAGCGCCTGCGCGACGAAGATCTGTTCAAACGCCCCGGCGTGGCCGAAACCATCGATTGGGCCAAATGCCTTCTGGCGCTGGATGTCATCGCCCTGTCGCCCGAGGTGATCTCGGACACGCTGGGCGCGATCCTGAAATACCAGGACGACATCCAGAAGATCCAGGGGTCTGAGGCCAGGCGCATTCTGGAAGAGGTCCGCCGCGACCTGACCCCGGCATGAGTCTTCATCTTGGCCCAAATATCCTCGGGGGTCCGGGGGCAGACAGCCCCCGGCGCTGACGGTCGCGCCATGGCCCGCGGCCCCGATCTTATCCTACCCGAAGACGGTAAACTGGCCGAGAATATCGCCCATTTCGCGCGGGCCCTGCGCAAGGCCGGGCTGCCGGTCGGGCCGGGTCGCACCCTTGATGCCATCCGCGCCGTCGCCGTTGCGGGGTTTGAGCGGCGGATGGATTTCTACCACACGCTGCAGTCGGTCTTCGTCTCACGCCCAGAAGAGCGCGTGGTTTTCGCCCAGATCTTCCGCCTGTTCTGGCGCGATCCGCGCTATCTGGACCATATGATGAGTCTGCTGTTGCCGCAGATCAGCGGTGTGCAGGACGACCGCGCCGCCGCTCCGGCGGAAAAGCGCGCGGCCGAGGCGCTGCTGGATGGCCAGCTTCCGCCTTCGACGCAGGCTGATCAGGCCCCCGATCAGATCGAGATTGATGCCCGCCACACCATCTCCAGCGAGGAACGCCTGAAGTCGCTGGATTTTGAGCAGATGTCCGGCGAGGAGGTTGCTCAGGCCCAGCGGATGCTGGCGCGGCTGTCGCTGCCCGTCAAACCGCTGCTGACTCGCCGCGCCCGTGCCGCCGCCCTTGGAGCGGGCTTTGACACCCGCCGCACCCTGCGCGATGCCCTGCGCCATGGCGGCGAGATCACCAGTCTGGCCCGCAAGAAACCTGCGACCCGTTGGCCGAATCTGATCGTGATCTGCGATATCTCGGGCTCGATGTCGGACTACTCCCGGATGGTGCTGCATTTCGTCCATGCGGTTGCCAACCGGCGCGGGCAGGGCTGGGCGCGGGTGCATGCCTTTACCTTTGGCACCCGGTTGACCAACATCACCCGCCATTTGCGCGCCCGCGATGTCGATGCCGCGCTGCGGGCCGCCGGGGCCGAGGCACAGGATTGGTCGGGTGGCACGCGGATCGGAGCGTCCTTGCACGCTTTCAACCGTGACTGGGGCCGTCGGGTGCTGGGGCAGGGCGCGGTTGTCCTGTTGATCACCGACGGGCTGGACCGTGACGACACCGGCGCGCTGACGCATGAGATGCAGCGCCTGCACCTGTCGTGCCGTCGCCTGATCTGGCTGAACCCCTTATTGCGCTGGACCGGATTTGCGCCCAAGGCTGCCGGCATCCGCGCCATGCTGCCGCATGTCCACAGCTTTCGCGCCGGTCATTCCATTGCCTCGCTAGAGGCGTTGGGTCGTGCCATCTCGGATCCCGGCGATGGCGGCGAAAAGGCCCGGCTGATGGCGTTGATCGGCGAATAGGGGCGATGTTTTCCCATATCGGCGGGAACCGGATCAACTGTCAGGGCTTGATATGGTATAGCAAAGCCCTGTTGCGATAGGGTTCCCCCAGGTTTGCGGCGCATCGGGTCGGGAATGGTTTTGCCCCGGATGCGTCACACTGAAAAGGACATGAAATGCGTAAGTTTCTGACCTCGACGACGGCCCTTGCCTTGGCACTGTCATCTTTCCACACCATGCCCGCCCGCGCGCAGACCTTGGCCGAGGACGGTTCGGTCGTAGCGCCGGATGGCACCACCGTTCTGTGCATGCCTACGGATGAGGCGCTGTGCGATCTGGACGCGATCATCAAGGCCTATCAGGAACAGGTGGCCGCCGATGTTGCCGAAGAGGCGGCACTGGCTGAGGCTGCCGCACAGGCCAAAGCAGACGCCGCCGTCGCTGCAGCCGAAGAACAGGCCGCAAGGGTCGCCGCCGAAGCCGCCGCGCAGGCTGAAGCTGATGCCGCAGCAGCCCAAGCAGCCGCGCAGGCTGAAGCTGATACCGCGGCAGCCGGAGCCGCCGCGCAGGCTGAAGCTGATGCCGCAGCCGCCGCAGCCGCCGCACAGGCTGAAGCTGATGCCGCAGCAGCC
>JBATPI010000024.1:0-2361 GCA_049291415.1 Paracoccaceae bacterium
GCGTCAGCCTGATGAGCATTGAACAGGCCGAGCATCTGGCCGAGGTAGAGCCCTTCAAGACCGCGATCATCCTGAAGTTCGTCCGCGCCTGGCCGTTCGTGGCCTATGCCGCAGCGCTGCTGATCGCCGGGTTGTTCGTTGAACGGTTCTATTGCCGCTATCTATGCCCATTGGGTGCCGCACTGGCGATCCCTGCCCGGATGCGGATGTTCGACTGGCTGAAGCGCTATAAAGAGTGCGGCAGCCCCTGCCAGACCTGCGCCCACCAATGCCCGGTTCAGGCCATTCACCCGACGGGTGAGATCAACCCGAACGAATGCATCGACTGCCTGCATTGCCAGGTGCTTTACCAGTCGGAAACCCAATGCCCAGTCGTGATCAAAAAGTTGAAGCGGCGCGAGACTGCCTCGGCTTCTACGGCACGCGATCTGGGACACCACCCGAATGCAACAACACTGAAAATGCCACTTTAAGAAGGAGGTTCCACAATGACACAGGAACAAAAGACTGGATTCAGCCGGCGCGCAATGTTGGGCGCCACAGCCGGGGGCGCGGCTTTGGCCGGAGCCGTTGGCGGCGGGCGTCTGGCACTGACGGGCGGCGTTGCTGCCGTTGGTGCGCTGGCAACTGCCGGGGCGGCCAATGCCGCGGGCGACGGGATCAACGTCGCACCGGGCCAGCTGGACGAATACTATGGCTTCTGGTCCTCGGGCCAGTGCGGCGAGATGCGCATCCTGGGCATCCCGTCGATGCGCGAATTGATGCGCGTGCCGGTGTTCAACCGCTGCTCGGCCACCGGCTGGGGTATCACCAATGAATCGACAAAGATCCTGACCGAGGGCCTGACCGACAAGACCAAGGCCTATCTGGCCGCCAACGGCCATGAATATCCGCAGAACGGCGACCTGCACCACGTCCACATGTCCTTCACCGAAGGGCGTTATGACGGCCGGTTCCTGTTCATGAACGACAAGGCCAACACCCGCGTCGCCCGCGTGCGCTGCGACGTGATGAAATGCGACAAGATCCTTGAGATTCCGAACGCCAAGGCCATCCACGGTCTGCGCCCGCAGCGCTGGCCCCGGACCGACTATGTCTTCTGCAATGGCGAAGATGAGGTACCGATGGTCAACGATGGCACCATCCTGGACAAGCCCGAAGAATACGTAAACTTCTACACGGCGGTGAATGCCGATGAGATGACCGTGGCCTGGCAGGTCATGGTGTCGGGCAACCTGGACAACACCGACGCCGACTATGACGGCAAATACGCGTTCTCGACCTGCTACAACTCGGAAATGGGGATGACGCTGGCCGATATGACGGCTGCCGACATGGACCATGTTGTGGTCTTCAACATCGCCGAGATCGAAAAGGGCATCGAAGCCGGTGACTTTATCGAGTTGAACGGCGTCAAGGTGATCGACGGGCGGAAAGAAAAGAACAAGAATTACACCCGCTATATCCCGATCCCGAACAACCCACATGGTTGCAACATGGCACCCGACAAGATCCACCTGTGCATCGGGGGCAAGCTGTCGCCCACCGTGTCGGTGATCGACGTGCGCAAGCTGGACGATGTGTTCTACAACGGTGCCGAGCCGCGCTCGGTCGTCGTGGCAGAGCCGGAACTGGGCCTTGGCCCGTTGCACACTTGCTTTGACGGGCAGGGCCGCGCTTATACCACGCTGTTTCTGGACAGCCAGGTTGTGGTTTGGGATATTGAGAAGGCAGTTCGCGCCTATGCCGGCGAAGCGGTCGATCCGATCGTGACCAAGGCGGACGTGCATTACCAGCCTGGCCACAACTCAACCGCCGAAGGCGAGACGCTGGACGCGGCGGCCAAATACTACATCACCATGAACAAGTTCTCAAAGGACCGTTTCTTGAACGTTGGCCCCTTGAAGCCTGAGAACGAGCAGGTCTTCACCATCGACGGCGACAAGCTGACGCTTATCCATGACGGCCCGACCTTTGCCGAGCCGCATGACAGCATCCTGGTGCATGCGTCGAAAGTGAACCCGCTTTCGATCTGGAACCGCGACGACCGGATGTGGGCTGATACCCGCAAGCAGGCCGAAGCCGATGGCGTGGATCTGGATGACTATCAGGACTCTGTGATCCGCGACGGCAACAAGGTGCGGGTCTATATGTCCAGCCAGGCGCCGCAATTCGCGCTGGAGTCCTTTACGGTCACCGAAGGCGATGAGGTGACGGTGATCGTCACCAACCTGGATGACATCGACGACCTGACCCACGGCTTCACCATGGGCAACCATGGCGTGGCGATGGAAATCTCGCCTCATGCCACCTCGTCCGTCACCTTCGTGGCGGCGCAGGCCGGGGTCTACTGGTACTATT
>JBATPI010000025.1:0-34061 GCA_049291415.1 Paracoccaceae bacterium
GTGCAGGCCGGGCCCACCGTCCCGCAAGGACCGCAAGGGCCCCTTCATCGGAACCCGCAGATCGTCAGCAGGGTCGGCCAGCGCACGCAGCCAGTCGGCCCCGGCCCCCGTTGGCACCGCAATCCGCGCCAGATCGCCGTCATAGGCACGCGCCTTCAGGGTCTCGGCCCGCCGTGCGGTCAGCGCCAGTTCGGGCACACCATGCGCCCGCAACGCCACCAGCCGCGCGTCATCCAGCGCCTCAACCGCCACCACCAGCGCACCCGCCCCGTCGGCCAGCAGCACGACGGGCACGCCCATGCGCAGATCGCCCCGCGCCCGGGCCAGCCGTTCCACTATGGTCAACTTCAGGCTCATCCCCCCTATCTATGCCGCAATTCTCTGCGCCGAAAGCCCTTCATCTTGGCCCAAATACTCATCTTCTTCACCCCAATCTTGGCCTCAGAGGTGACAGTCCTGAAACATTCCCCCGCTCCGCGACACGTAAGCGTGAGCCGCTGTCGCAAATGTTGCGACAATCGTGTTCGCGGCGCATCTGAGGGGAACAGGCAAACGGAGGCCCCGAAATGGCACAGCTTCGCAAGATCCTACTGGTTGATGACGACGATGACCTGCGCGAGGCGCTGTCAGAGCAGCTGGTCATGACCGAAGACTTTGACGTGTTTGAGGGCCGCACAGGTGCCGAAGGCATGGAAAAGGCCAAGGCAGCCCTCTATGATCTGGTCATTCTGGACGTCGGCCTGCCCGACACCGACGGGCGCGAGTTGTGCCGCCGGATGCGCAAGCAGGGCGTCAAATGCCCGATCCTGATGCTGACCGGCCATGACACCGATGCCGACACCATTCTGGGTCTGGACGCGGGTGCCAATGACTACATCACCAAACCGTTCAAGTTTCCGGTGCTTCTGGCCCGCATCCGGTCACAGCTGCGGACGCATGAACAGTCTGAAGACGCGATCTTTCAGCTGGGCCCCTATACCTTCAAGCCCGCGCAGAAGATGCTGGTGGATGAAAAAGACAAAAAGGTGCGCCTGACGGAAAAGGAAACCAACATCCTGAAATTCCTTTACCGCGCGCAATCTGGCGTGGTGCCGCGCGACGTGCTGCTGCATGAAGTCTGGGGCTATAACGCTGGCGTCACCACTCACACGCTGGAGACCCACATCTATCGCCTGCGCCAGAAGATAGAGCCGGATCCCTCAAACGCCCGCCTGCTGGTCACCGAAAGCGGAGGCTATCGTTTGGTGGCATAGATCCGGGCTTTGTGGTCGCATTGTTGCCGGATTCACCTGCTATTAAGGTTCTTAGCCCAGTCTTGCAGGACTGGTGTTTCTTAGGTCCCCTTGCCATGCCGGGGTTATGACATGGCAACCTCCCTGTTGGACTGGCCGGGCCATGCGCCCGGCCTTTTTTCGTATCTCCCTGCAGGTCGGCCGGCGTCTGTTCAATCCCCGGTTGTGGCGAAAAAATCACCCTGCAGAGATGTTTGATTTGCGTCAATTCCCGGATGCCGGTGGGCGTGCTATACAATCCCTACCTCCCTGTTGGACTAGGCCCGGTCTCTTGCAGCCCGGGCTTTCTTTTTGGCCCCGGTTGCGATGCGGTCCCGGCCGGCCTACTGTCCGCCTGAACAGGAGACCGCGATGCCCTTTACCCTTGCAACCTGGAACATCAACTCGGTCCGCCTGCGCGAAGGGCTGGTGCAGCGGCTGCTGACCGAAGAGGCGCCCGATGTTCTGTGCCTGCAGGAATGCAAAAGCCCGGTCGACAAGATCCCGACCGAAGGCTTTGCCGCCCTGGGTTACCACCACATCGTGGCGCGCGGGCAAAAGGGCTATAACGGCGTGGCGATTCTGTCCAAGCTGCCGCTGGAAGATGCCGGAGACCGCGATTTTGCCCAGATGGGTCATGCGCGGCACGTTGCGGCACGGCTGCCGAACGGTGTGGTGATCCATAACTGCTATGTGCCTGCGGGCGGCGACATCCCCGACCGTGCGCTGAATGAGAAATTCGGCCAGAAACTGGATTTCCTGACCGACATGCGCGACGCCTTTCGCGCCGATGCGCCGGTACGGTCCATCCTTGTCGGCGATCTGAACATCGCGCCGCGCGAAGATGATGTCTGGAGCCATAAAGCACTGCTGAAAATCGTCAGCCACACTCCGATTGAGGTGGCGCATCTGGCTGAGGCGCAAGAGGCCGGGGAATGGGTGGACATCACCCGCCAGGATATCCCGCAGGGACCACTTTATAGCTGGTGGAGCTATCGTGCTGCCGATTGGGACGCTGCCGACAAGGGCCGCCGGCTGGATCATATCTGGGCCACTCCAGATATCTCAAACGCCGCACATGGCAGCCGAATCCTGCGCCCGGTGCGCGGGTGGCTGCAGCCGTCAGACCACGTGCCCGTGTTCGCGACCTTCGACCTTTAGCCGCCCGCCATCAGAGCGGCCAGCATAGCCTGCGCCTCGGGGCTGTCCCATTCGGCGTCGCCGATCAGGCGGCCCACTTCCTGTCCCTCGGGGTTCAGGATCACCGTTACCGGCAGCGCGGCAATGCCCATCTGCCGCGAAAGCCCGCTTTTGGGGTCGCGCAGCGTGGCCAGACGGGTGATGCCTGCCTCTTGCCAAAACCGGCCGATCGCCTCGGGCGCATTGCGCCCCGTCGCCACCGGTACCACGGCGATCTCTGGCATCGCCTCTTGCAGCCGGTCCAATGACGGCATCTCGGCCCGGCAGGGTGCGCACCAGGTGGCCCAGAAATTCACCACCACCCATTGGCCGCGATAGTCGGCCAGGTTGGCCTCGGTCTCATCCAGCGTCATCAGGGTGGCGTCCGGCAGGGGCTGCGGGTCGGCCAGCGTCAGCTTTGCCATATCGCCGGTCAACAGCGCGGTCATATCCGCCAGCACCGGGTTTGCACCAAGCGCAAGGCCCGTATAAAGAACCGCCAAGAGTTTCCGCACCGTATTCCCCTTTTCGAAGGCCGCAGCCATGACCGCACCTGACAAGACCAAAGCCGCCAACCAGATGTGGGGCGGGCGTTTTGCCGAAGGGCCGGACGCGATCATGCAGGCGATCAACGCCTCGATCGGGTTCGACAAACGGCTCTACGCGCAGGACATTGCCGGGTCGCGCGCCCATGCCGCCATGTTGGCAGCGACGGGCATCCTAACCGATAGCGATGCACAAGCCATCGGGGAAGGCCTGCTCACGGTGTTGTCAGAGATTGAGGGGGGAACCTTCCAGTTTCGGGTCGAGTTGGAAGATATCCATCTGAACGTCGAATCCCGCCTGACCGAGATCGTGGGCGAGGCGGGCAAGCGGCTGCACACGGGGCGGAGCCGCAATGATCAGGTGGCGGTCGATTTCCGGCTGTGGGTGCGCGATCAATGCGACGCGGCGGTGGCCGGGCTGACCTGTCTGATGCGCGCCTTTGTCGCGCAGGCCGAGGCCGGGGCCGATTGGGTGATGCCGGGCTTTACCCATCTGCAGACCGCGCAGCCGGTGACATGGGGCCATCACATGATGGCCTATGTCGAGATGTTCGCCCGCGACCGCTCGCGCTTTGCCGATGCGCGGGCACGGATGAACGAATGCCCCCTGGGGGCGGCTGCGCTGGCAGGCACCGGGTTCCCGATTGACCGGCATATGACGGCCAAGACGCTGGGGTTTGACCGGCCCACCGCCAACAGCCTCGATTCGGTGTCGGACCGTGATTTCGCACTGGAATTCCTTGCGGCCAGCAGCATTTGCGCGATGCACCTTTCGCGCTTTGCCGAAGAGCTGGTGATCTGGTCCTCAGCCCAGTTCCGCTTTGTAAAGATGTCGGACCGCTGGACCACCGGCTCCAGCATCATGCCGCAAAAGAAAAATCCCGATGCGGCAGAGTTGTTGCGGGCCAAGCTGGGGCGGATTCTGGGGGCCACGGTAGCCCTGTTCACCGTGATGAAGGGCCTGCCGCTGACCTATTCAAAGGACATGCAGGAAGACAAGGAGCAGGTCTTTGACGCCGCCGATTCGCTTATGCTGGGGCTGGCCGCGATGACCGGGATGGTCGGCGATATCACCGCCAACCGCGACGTGTTGAAAACCGCCGCCGCCAGCGGGTTTTCAACCGCCACCGATCTGGCCGATTGGCTGGTGCGCACGCTGAATTTGCCCTTCCGTGAGGCGCATCATGTCACCGGCACCCTGGTTGCGCTGGCCGAAAGCAAAGGCTGCGATCTACCCGAGTTGCAACTGGCCGAGATGAACGCGGTTCACCCCGGCATCACGCAAGAGATCTATTCGGTGCTGGGGGTGGAAAACTCAATCCGCTCACGCATGTCCTATGGCGGTACTGCACCCGATCAGGTCCGCGCACAGGTGGCACGCTGGCAGGCGGCGCTGGCCTGACGTCGCCGGCCCCATCACCCATCCTGCGAAAGGAATTCTCATGCGACTGCTGATGATCACATCCCTTGCCCTTTTGACCGCCTGCGGTGCCGATGGCCCGCCCGTTGCCCCCAGCAAAGCCGCGGTGCAGCCAGCGATCAGCATCACAGGCACTGCAAAGATCGGCGTCGTCGGCAGCTGACGCGCGCCCGACGTGCCGTTGCAGGTAGCCCCGCCTTTGCTGTAGACCACGGGGCAGTCAGGCAGGCCGAGGGTGCGATGGACCATTTTCTCTATCAAGGCGGCATTCTGCATGCCGAAGGTGTTGCGATCCCCGAGATTGCCGCTGCCGTGGGCACGCCATTTTACGTCTATTCCACCGCCACCCTGACCCGGCATTTTCGTCTGTTCACTGAAGCGCTGAGCCCTCTGCCGCATCTGGTGTGCTTTGCGATCAAATCGCTGTCCAACGTGGCCGTGCTGAAAACGCTGGGCGATCTGGGCGCGGGAATGGATGTGGTGTCCATCGGCGAATACCTGCGGGCGCGCGCCGCAGGGGTTCCGGGTGAGCGGATTGTTTTCTCGGGCGTTGGCAAGACTCGGACAGAAATCCGGGCTGCGTTGGAAGGCGGCATTCGGCAATTCAACGTGGAATCCGAACCCGAGATGCGGGCGATTTCCGAAATTGCCACCTCTATGGGCGTGGTGGCCCCGATTGCCATCCGCGTAAACCCCGATGTTGACGCCAAGACCCATGCAAAGATCGCCACCGGGAAATCGGAAAACAAGTTTGGCATTCCCATCGCCAGAGCGCGCGATGTCTATGCCGAAGCGGCCACCCTGCCCGGCCTTCGGATCGTTGGCGTCGATGTGCATATAGGCAGCCAACTGACCGAATTGGCCCCGTTCGAGGCTGCTTTCCTAAAGGTACGAGAGCTGACTTTGCAGCTGCGCGACGATGGCCATACCATCTCACGACTGGATCTGGGCGGAGGTCTGGGCATTCCCTACACGCGGACCAATGACCAGCCGCCCCTGCCAACCGATTACGGCGCGATGATCCAGCGGGTTTTGGGCGATATGGGCTGTGAGATCGAGATCGAGCCGGGCCGCCTGATTTCCGGCAATGCCGGGATGCTGGTGGCGGGCGTGGTCTGGGTGAAAAACGGCGAAGGCCGCGATTTCCTGATCCTGGACGCCGCGATGAACGATCTGGTGCGCCCCAGCATGTATGACGCCTGGCATGACATCGTGCCGGTGATCGAGGGCCCTCCGGGCGCGCCGACCCGGCCCTTTGACGTGGTCGGCCCGGTCTGTGAGACCGGTGACACCTTTGCCAAGGCGCGCGAGATGGCGCTGCTGGAGGCGGGGGATCTGGTCGCCTTTCGCAGTGCGGGGGCTTATGGTGCTGTAATGGCTAGCGAATACAACAGCCGCCCGCTGATTCCCGAGGTACTGGTGAACGGGGATCAATTCGCTGTCATTCGGGAAAGGCCTACCTTTGAAGAAATGATTTCGCGCGATAGACTGCCACCATGGCTGTGACATCCCGTCCCGCCTGCCGGAGCGCTGAATGACCCTGAAAGCCCCTGCCGAGGTTCTGAAAAAGCTGGTCTGGCCGCTGCGCCTGACGCTGTCTGGCCTGTGGGCAGAACGGATTGCGCGGGCGTTCTGGCCGCTGTGGACGATTCTGTTGCTTACCTTTGCGGCGCTGGCCTTTGGGCTGCATGATCTGGGGCCGATCCTTTGGCTGCAGATTGCGGCCTTTACCGTGGGCACGGCGGCGCTGATCGCGGCGTTCTGGGGCTGGCGGCGGTTTCACAAACCCACCCGGGCCGAGGCGCTGGCCCGGCTGGACTCGACGCTGCCGGGGCGACCCTTGTCGGCGCTGGGCGACATTCAGATCATCGGCGTGGATGATGCGGCCTCACTGGCCGTCTGGCGCGCGCATCAGACCCGCATGGCCACGCGGGCGGCCGGGGCGAAACCCGTCGCCCCCGACCTGCGGCTGTCCTCACGCGATCCCTATTCCTTGCGCTATGTGGCACTGACGGCAGCGGTGATGGCGGCGCTGTTCGGCTCGCTCTGGCGGGTGTCATCAGTGGCGGGTCTGGCTGCCGGCCCGGCCGAGGCTGCCATGGGTGGCCCGACCTGGGAAGGCTGGGCCAAGCCGCCCGCCTATACCGGCAAGCCGTCAATCTATTTGTCAGACATCACCGCGCCCACGCTGGAGGTGCCGGTGGGCACCCGCATCCAGATCCGCCTTTATGGCGATGAAGGTGCGCTTAGCGTGGATCAGACCGTCGCGCAGGTCGCCGCCCCCGCCCCCGAGGCACCCGCTGCAACGGCAAAACCGGATGGCATGGCGGGTCTGACCGATCTGACCGTCAGCCAGTCGGGCCGGTTGGAAATCAACGGCCCCGGTGGCCGCGATTGGCAAATCACCGCCACGCCGGACGGCATCCCCGCGATTCAGGTCGCAGGCGAGATGACGCGCGAAGCGGATGGCAAGTTCAAGCAGGGCTTCAAGGCCAGCGACGATTATGGCGTGGTGGCGGGTCATGTGACGATCACGCTGGATCTGGCTGCGGTGGACCGCCGCCATGGCCTGACCATAGACCCCGAGGCGATTGCCCCGGTCGTGCTGGACCTGCCGATGCCGATCAAGGGCAGTCGCAAGGATCTGTCCGAAGTTCTGGTTGACGATCTGTCAAAAAGCGTCTTGGCCAACCTGCCGGTCACCATGGTCTTTGCCGCCACCGATGCGGCCGGCCAATCAGCCGACTCGCAGCCCTATGACGTCTTGCTGCACGGCCGACGGTTCTTTGATCCGATGGCCGCCGCCGTGATCGAGATGCGCCGCGATCTGTTATGGAACCGCGCCAACGCGCCGGAAATCGTGCAGATCCTGAAAGCAATCGGCAACCGCCCGCAGGATCTGGTCCGGTCAAACCGCGCCGCCTTGCACCTGCGGGTCGCGCTGCGCGATCTGGACAAGATGCAGACCAGTATGACCACCGAACAGCGCGACACCATGGCCGACACGCTGTGGGACATTGCCCTGATGTTCGAAGAAGGCGATCTGTCCAGCGCGATGGACCGGCTGCAACGCGCGCAGGACCGGCTGGAAGAGGCGATCCGGAATGGTGCCTCGCCCGAGGAAATCGACCAGCTGATGAAAGAGCTGCAGCAGGCGATGAAGGATTATACCGATGAGCTGACCGAAGAGGCCCAGCGCAATCCCGACGGCATGCCCAAGGGCGGCGAGGGCCAGGAAATTACCGGCGATCAGATGCAGCAGATGCTGGATGAGATTGAGCGGCTGATGAAGGAAGGCAAGACCGCCGAGGCGATGGCGCTGATGGAACAGCTGCGCCAGCTGATGGAAAACATGCAGATCACCCAAGGCGAAGGCGGTTCGGGCAAAGACAAGGGCAAAGGCCCGATGCGCGATCTGGGCGACACCATGAAGGATCAGCAGGGCCTGTCGGATGACGCCTACCGCGACATGCAAAAGGGCCGCAACGGCGAGAACCCCGGACAGGATCCGGGCGAGTTGGCTGACCGTCAGCGCGACTTGCGTGACCGTCTGGATGATCTGCAGGGCCAGAAACTGCCCGGTGACGGTACTGAGACCGGCGAAGCGGGCCGCGATTCGCTGGATCGCGCCGAAGAGGCAATGAAGAATGCCGAAGAGGCGCTGAAAGACGGCGATCTGGACGGCGCGCTGGATCATCAATCCGAAGCGATTGAGGCCATGCGCGAGGGTATGAAGGATTTCGGCGAGGCGTTGGCGCAGGAAAAGGGCGACGCTCAGTCCGCTGGCCGCGCAGATGAGGCTGGCCGCCCGGACCAAAAGGGCAAGGATCCGCTGGGCCGCGACAAGGGCGACGCTGCCCGTATCGGGTCAGACAGCAACATGGTGCAGAACGACCCCGACAAGCGGGCGCAGGATCTGCTGGACGAAATTCGCCGTCGCGCAGGCGAGGCACAGCGGCCGACCGAAGAGCTGGATTATCTGAAACGGCTGTTGGATCTGTTCTGAGGGGCGGCTCAGCCGTCGCCCTTCAGCGCATGGGTGGCTGAATTCATCAGCTCATTCAGCTGCAACCGCATCGCGTCAACCATTCTGACATAGGCGGTCAAGGATTCTTCCAGGGACGGGAACTGGGCAATCAGCTTGGGCGCGGCCATGTAGACGGCAGCGGCAATCACTGCCAGCAAGATCATCAGGAAGAACCCGCTGCGAAACCCGCTGCGGCCCTTAACCAGATCAGGCAGGGCGTCAACCTCGGCGTCCAACTCGTCCAGATCTTCATTGGGGTTCAGGGTCGAGTTGATTTCTTCGACATCCGGCAACAGATCGCGCCGCGCGACGGGGCGGGCAGGCTCGGGCGGGGGGGCGTCGGGGTCTTTGCCCTGCAACATCGCCAGACGGCGCTGGGTGGGCGTCAGGGCCGGTGCCTCTACACCCAGATCGGGCTGCACCTGCATCTGCCCTTCAGCCTCGGCGCGCATGCTGCCGGCACGTTGCACCTCGGCGCGGCGGGCGTCGGCCTCACGCTCGGCCTCTTCGCGCAGGACGGCCAGAACATCGCCATCCAGCTCTTGACGAACGGGCGCGGCGGGTACTGGCGCGGCCGGGGCCGGCGCTTCCGGCGGTTCGGCGAACGCAGCGCTGAACGCGGCGGAAAGGTCGGCATCAGAGGCCACCGACGGATCAGCCTGCGGCTGGTCGGCTTCGGCCGGATCTATTTCAGCATCTGCGGGTGCGACCAGATCATCGCCAAACAGAGCGGCCTCTTCGGCAGCGGCAACTTCCAGCGCGGGCTGACGTTGAAACCACGCATGCCCACAACTAGAGCATTGCACGTCACGACCCTCATCCGGGATCGCATCATCCGAGACTTCGTAGGTCGCATCGCAGTTCGGGCAAATTAGCCGCATGAATTCTCCCCCGTCCCACAAACTGCACTATCGTTATTTTCACAACGATCACAAGCCTGTCCTAGGCATAGTGTCCTGCCCTTGTATAATGGTTAACCCTCATGCGATTGAAAGCGCAACCGTTGCAGTCCATTCTGCGGCCTGTAACACGTCGAAAAAGGGGTCGCGCGGTGATTTCGTTCGAAAATGCGGCCTATAATTACGGTGGAGGAGAGTTGTTGTCCGAAGTCAGCCTGCGGCTGGCCCCCGGATCCTTTCATTTCCTGACCGGCCCGTCCGGCGCAGGAAAGACAACATTTCTAAAGCTGGCCTATGCCGAATTGCTGCCGACATCGGGGCATGTGACAGTTTTTGACCGCGAAGTGCGCACGCTTGGCCGCGATGATATTGCCCACACGCGGCGGCGGATCGGGGTGGTGCATCAGGATGTGCAGTTCCTGGATCACCTGCCGTTGGCGGCAAATGTGCAACTGCCGCTGACCGTGTCTGGCAAGACCGGCGACGTGCGCGACCTGACCGATCTTCTGGGCTGGGTCGGCCTGGGCCATCTGGCCGATGCGCTGCCGCCGTCGCTTTCCGGGGGGGAACGGCAACGTGCGGCGCTGGCGCGGGCCATCATCATGGGTCCGGACGTGATCCTGGCCGATGAGCCCACCGGAAACGTCGATTGGGAGATGTCGCTGCGGTTGTTGACCCTGCTGGTAGAGTTGAACCGGATGGGCAAGACCATTCTGGTCGCCACCCATGATCTGAACCTGATCCGGCAGGCCAAGGCGCAGGTGCCCGCGCGGGTCTTGCGGATATCCAAGCGGCGGATCCAGTTGGCGGGGGCAGACCTGTGAAATTGCCCCCCATGATTGCCGCCCTGCTGCGCCCTGATCTGCATGCTGATCGGGTGGTGCCGCCCTCGGGCCATACAGCGTGGCTAACCACCTTTACCGCAGGCGCGATGACCTTTCTTTGCGTCTTTGCGCTGGCGCTGTCCCTGGCCTCTGGCCGCCTGGCCAGCCGCTGGTCTGACGCGCTGGCCCGCACGGCGACCATCCGCCTGTCAGCCCCCTCCGATCAGGTGCAGATCCAGACCGACGCCATTCTGGCGCTGCTGGCCACCACGCCGGGCATCGCATCATCGCGCGCGCTCAGCGACGCCGAGGCCCGCAAGCTGCTGGAACCGTGGTTCGGCCCCGACCTGCCGATTGAGGCGCTGCCGATCCCCCGCCTGATCGAGGTGGTTGAGGGTGATCCCGGCTATGACGGCGAGGGCCTGCGCCAGCGTCTGACGGCCGAAGCCCCCGGCGCGGTGCTGGACGATCACACCCGCTGGCGGAGGCCTTTGGCCGAGGCGGCGGGGCGGTTGCGTCTGTTGGGTTGGCTGGCCATTGGGCTGATCGGGGCCACGATGGCGGCAATGATAACGCTGGCGGCAAATGCCTCATTGGCCGCGAACGCACAGGTGGTGCGGGTGCTGCGGCTGGTGGGTGCGCGCGACAGCTATATCGCGCGCGCCTTCGTGCGCCGCTTTACCCTGCGGGCGCTGGTCGGATCAGCGGCGGGGGCGCTGGCCGGGTTGATCGGCGTGGCATTGCTGCCCAGTGCCGATGCGGCGGGCGGGTTCATGACGGGCCTGGGCTTTACCGGCGTTGGCTGGCTGTTGCCGTTTCTGTTGCCACCTCTGGCCGGGGCTGTTGCCTTTGTCGCCACACGCCGCGCCGCCCTGACCAAGCTGAAGGAACTGCCATGACCGCAATTCGCTGGGTTCTATCGCTGATCTTCATCATCCAGATGTATCTGGCGCTGGCGATCATCTCGATCCTCTTTGCCCCTTGGGCGCTGATATCGCGCGACGGGGCCTTTGCCGCCGCGCATACCTATTGTTGGTGGGTCCGCGCGTCTCTTCGGGTTTTGTGCGGGTTGCGCACCGAAGTGCGCGGCACCCCTCCCACGGGCGAGGTGGTGATCGCCGCAAAGCACCAAAGTTTCCTGGACATCCTGATGATCTTTTCCGCCGTCCCGCGCGGCAAATTCATCATGAAACGGGAACTGATGTGGGCCCCGTTCCTGGGCCAATACGCCCTGCGCATGGGCTGTGTGCCGGTAGATCGGGGCAAACGCGGCGCCGCCATCGCCCGGATGAAGCGCGATGTACAAAAGGGAACCTCAGCCCCGGGACAATTGATCATCTACCCGCAAGGTACCCGCGTGGCCCCCGGCGTGGTGCGGCCCTATAAAAAGGGCTCGGGCCTCTTGTATGAACAACTGGGCCAGCCCTGCGTGCCGGTTGCCACCAATGTCGGCCTGTTCTGGCCGCGCCGCAGCATCCTGCGCAAACCCGGTCTGGGTGTAATCGAATTTCTGCCCGTGATCCCGGCCGGCCTGACGGTGGCCGAATTCATGCCGCGAATGGAAGAAGTGGTTGAGACCAACTCAGTGCGCCTGATGCGCGAAGCGGGATTCAAGGGCTGATGGGAACGCAGGCCGCCACCATCGCCCATATGCTGGACACGCTGTCGGCCCTGCCGCTGGCCAGCCGTAAGATGTTTGGCGAATATGCCCTGTATCTGGATGGCAAGACGGTGGCTTTCGTCTGCGACGATACGCTGTTCATCAAGCCGACACCCGGCGCGCTGGCCCTGCTACCCGATACCGAACGCGGCCCGGCCTATCCCGGTAGCAAGGATTACTTCATCGGCTCCGAGGTTCTGGATGACCCCGACCTTTGCGCCCGCGTGTTGCAGGTGGTCGCGGCAGACTCACCCCCGCCAAAGCCGAAAAAAGCCAAGGCGAAAAAGCCTAGCTGATCGGGCAGTCGGTCACATCCAGATCAACCGCCAGCCGCTCATCCGGGCCGTAAGCCATGCCCGAGACGTTGATGTAAAGCGCGCCGCCGTCGGTGAAGATGTCTTTGTCCGTCACCGGCAACGTGGTGAAATCGCGGTCCAGCGCCCAGCCCGCAAACAGCGCGCATTCAGTGTCGAAATGCAGCACATAGCCGTTGAACGGGGCGCTGTAAAAGACGCCGGATGTGGCGTTCGGATAGCTTAGCTCTATCCTTTGCGGCAGGATCTCCACCTGCACCGGCACCAGCGTCAGTCCGTTGATCACGCCTTCGGGTTCCATCCCGAATTCGACCCCCGTGCCCACCGTCACGGTGCGACCCCGGGCTTCAAACTCGGGCGCCGCCGGGTCGTGCCATGTCATCGGAGTAAAGGTGACCTGCCGCCCGTCCAGCGTGCCCGCACCGGCCGGAGTGGCCAGCGCAATCGCGATCAGGGCCGCGCGGATCAAGCCGCCAGACCCTTGGTGCCCATCGACAGGAACTTTTCCCGACGGTCCTTTATCAGCGCCTCGGGCTTTTTGCCGACCAGATCCTTCAGCATCGCCTCGATCGCCACGCCAACGGCGGCAATCGCATCGGCCTGAGACCGCTGCGCGCCGCCCAAGGGTTCGGTCACGATGCGGTCGATCAGGCCCAGCTTTTGCAGATCCTGCGCCGTCAGGCGCAACGCCTCGGCCGCTTCGCGCATCTTTTCGGCGTCTTTCCACAGGATCGACGCGCAACCTTCGGGCGAGATCACCGAATAGACCGAATGTTCCAGCATCGCGATGCGGTTGGCCGTGGCAAATGCCACTGCGCCGCCCGAGCCACCCTCGCCGATCACGACCGAGATCATCGGCACGCCCAAAGACAGGCATTTTTCGGTGCTGCGGGCAATCGCCTCAGCCTGTCCGCGTTCCTCGGCCCCTTTGCCGGGGTATGCGCCGGGGGTGTCGACCAGCGTGATCACCGGCAGGTGAAAGCGGTCGGCCAGATCCATCAGACGGATGGCTTTGCGATAGCCTTCGGGCCGCGCCATGCCGAAATTATGCTCGATCCGCGATTTGGTATCATGGCCCTTTTCCTGTCCGATCACCACCACGGGGCGGTCATTGAACCGTGCCAGACCGCCCATCACGGCATGATCATCGGCAAAAGCCCGGTCGCCGGCCAGAGGGGTGAATTCGGTGAACAGCGCCTCGACATAATCCTTGCAATGCGGGCGGTCAGGGTGGCGGGCAACCTGGCATTTCTGCCAGGCGGTCAGCTTTGAATACATCTCGCGCAGGGCGATTTCGGCCTTGCGGTCCAGCGCTTCGGCCTCTTTTGAGACATCCATGCCACCGCCGGACCGCGCCATCGCGCGCAGCTCTTCGGCCTTGCCTTCAATCTCGGCAAGCGGCTTTTCGAACTCTAGATATACCATCGACGACCCCTCTTTCGGACACCCCCTATATGGCGGGCGGGTGGAAAAAGTGCAACTCGGCTGTCATCGTCGCGGTGGCGGACAGCGCTGGGCCGCCCGCCTTGCCCCCTGTGCTATTGCGCGGCGGCCAGATCCAGCAGCGATGCAAACTGCTCGGGCGTCAGCAGCGTCCGCAGGTTATCAACGCAGCCCGACCGCATCATGACCAGCGCGGTCTCATTGGCGCCGATCTGCTGGGCCAGCGCCTCACGCTCGGCGACCGGAGCATTGGCCAGGATCGCCTCTTTCATCTGCGCGCGCAGGACGGCCGTCTCATCCTCCAGCGCGCCGCGCTTTTGCGGGGCGACCTTCATCCACTCGTCCAGCGCGGCCTTTTGCGTGTCGTCCAGGCCCAGCGTATCGACGTTCTTCATGATCGCAGGCATCAGCATGATCACCGGAGCGGACAGACCCTTTTCCTGCGGTGTCGCCATTTGGGCCACAGCCATTCCAGGCAGCACAAGGGCAAGAGCGGCAGAAAGCAGAAGCGATTTCATGGTAATTTCCTTTCGGTGACAGGCCATTGGCTGGCTCGACACCAGAAGACCAAACATATTCAATAAACTTAATATGACATTGTGCCGCACAGACTGGTCCGGCGTAAACCCGCTTGCCCACCCCCTGCGGCGGCGAAAGTGCGACTCAGCAAGATTTGTGACAGGCTGCTCTGGCATGGTTCGGTCAGCGAAAGGATCACCCTCTTGGCCAATGACTACGAAAAGCGTTTGAACCGGGTGGTAGAGCATATCCACGACAATCCGGGCGGCGATCTGTCTCTGGACCGGCTGGCCGAAGTGGCCGCGCTGTCGCGGTTTCACTTTCACCGGGTCTATCATGCGATGACCGGAGAGACCGTCGTCAGCACCGTGCGCCGGATGCGGTTGCACCGCGCGTCAATCGCGCTGGTTCAGGGGGGCGCACCGCTGGCAGTGGTGGCGCGGCAGGTCGGATATCCGAACCTTGCCAGTTTCTCGCGGGCCTTTTCGGACGCCTATCAGGCCACGCCGACGGCCTTTCGCAAACGGGGGGAGCTTCGCCCCGTTCCCCTTCGTCTGATCCAGAAAGGACCGCTCATGTATCCCGTCACCATCCGCATTGATCCTGCCCGACGTCTTTGCACCATACGGCACAAAGGCCCCTACCCAGAGATCGGTCGCGCCTTTGAAAAGCTAAGCGCGACAATCGCCGCGCGCGGATTATTCGATCAGGTAAACAATATGGTCGGCGTCTATCACGACAGCCCAGCCGACACCGCAGCCGCCGATCTGCGCAGCCATGCCGGGTTTGAGGTGAGGCATGACACACCGATCGACGCGCCCCTGGAAGAGGTGACACTGCCCGGTGGCCGCCATGCGGTGTTGGCATTCAAAGGCCCTTATGCCGGGCTACAGACGGCCTATGACCAGTTGTTCGGTATCTGGCTGCCGGACTCGGGCCAAGAGCCCGGCGATGGCCCGCTGTTCGAGGTTTACCTGAACAGCCCGATGGACACCGCGCCGGACGACTTGCTGACCGAAATCTGCATGCCGTTGCGCGGATAGCAGAAATGCCAACGCCCCGCGGCTAACGCCGCGGGGCGGACGGTATCAGTTGCCGATGCTTCACTGCGCCGCGATGATCTCGGCCTGTCGCACGATCACTTCGGCCTGCCGCATGGATGCAATATCGACCAGCCGGCCCTTGTACACCGCAGCACCCTGACCGGCGGCCTTGGCGGCCTCCATCGCGGCCAGAATTTCCCGCGCTTCCAGCACAGCAAGTTCAGATGGGGTAAACACCTCATTCGCCAGCGTCACCTGCTTGGGGTGGATCGCCCATTTGCCAACCATGCCCAGCGTGGCCGAGCGACGGGCCTGCGCGCGAAAGCCCTCTTCATCAGAGAAATCGCCAAACGGCCCATCCACCGGCAACACGCCATGCGTGCGGCAGGCGGCGACGATGGCGGCCTGCGCCCAATGCCACGGGTCGGACCAGTGTTTTGCGCCCTGATGGTGCATGTAGTAGTTTTCCTGCGTGCCACCGATCCCGGTGGTCTGCATGCCCATGCTGGCCGCAAAATCCGCAGCACCCAGACTCATCGCCTGCAAGCGCGGACTGCTGGCGGCAATTTCCTCGACATGGGCGATGCCAGCGGCGGTCTCAATAATGACCTCTAGGCTGATTGGCCGCTTACGCCCCTTGGCGCGTTCCACCGCTGTCACCAGCGCATCGACGGCATAGACATCCGCCGCACAACCCACTTTCGGGATCATGATCTGGTCAATGCGGTCGCCCGCCTGTTCCAGCACCTCGACCACGTCGCGATACCAATAGGGCGTATCCAGCCCGTTGATCCGCACTGACAGGGTCTTTTTGCCCCAGTCGATATCATTGATCGCCTGAATGATGTTCAGCCGCGCCTGCGGCTTGTCGTCGGGGGCAACGGAATCTTCCAGATCCAGGTTGATGACATCGGCTGCCGAGACCGCCATCTTCTCAAACAATGCGGTGCGAGAGCCGGGGCCGAACAGCTGGCAACGGTTGGGGCGGGCGACAGGGCTGGGCTGGATGCGAAAGCTCATCAAAACCTCTGTATAAGGATATTTCAAGACGGGTCGCCTCTGGGTTAGAATATTGCGCGCCGCAGTGCAACATCACATTCGCATTTGCAGCAATTCCACGCAGGGCTTGCGCGCAGATCCGCCGCGGGCAAAGACTTTGACAGCAAAGGATGGCCCGATGATCACCGTCACCGCCGATACGTTCGCGCTGAAAAACCCGTTTACCATCTCACGCGGGTCAAAGACCGAGGCGCTGGTTATTACCGCCAGTGTCGCACGCGGCGGGCACACCGGGCGGGGTGAGGGCGTGCCCTATCCGCGCTATGGCGAGACGGCTGATGACGCCATCGCCGCGCTGATGGCCCTGCCCGCAGGCATCACCCGCGACCAGTTGAACCGCGACATGCCGCCCGGTGCGGCCCGCAACGCGCTGGATTGCGCCTTATGGGATCTGGAGGCCAAGCAGATCGGGCGTCCGGTCTGGGAGCTGGCCGGTTTGGCCAAACCACAGCCGGTTGAGATTGCCTTTACCATCTCGCTCGACACGCCGGAAAAGATGCGCGCCGCAGCCGCCCGCAATGCCATGCGCGCGGTGCTGAAGGTGAAACTGGGCACCCCCGATGACATGCCCCGGCTGGAGGCGGTGCGTCAGGGTGCCCCAGATTGCCGCCTGATCGTGGACGCCAACGAAGGCTGGACGCCGCAGATCTACACCAATCTCGCCCCGCATCTGATCCGGTTGGGGGTCGAGATGGTCGAACAGCCCCTGCCTCAGGGCGCGGATGAGATGCTGGCCGAAATCGCCCGCCCCCTGCCGGTTTGCGCCGACGAATCCGCGCATGATGCCGCCGGTCTGGCCGGGCTGGTTGGCCGCTATGATGTGGTCAACCTGAAGCTGGACAAGACCGGGGGCCTGACCGAAGCCCTGCGCGCCCGCGATCAGGCCCGCACCCTGGGGTTCCGCTTTATGGTGGGCTGCATGGTGTCGTCCAGCCTAGCAATGGCTCCGGCGATACTGTTGGCGCAGGGGGCCGATTGGTCAGACCTTGATGGCCCTGCCGATATGGCAGAAGATCGCGCCGACCCGGTTCGTTACGATGACCGCTGTATTCATCCGGCATCGCCGGCACTTTGGGGATAACCGAACGATGCGCACTGTTTATGTGAACGGCGACTACATGCCTGAAGATCAGGCCAAGGTGTCGATCTTTGACCGCGGATTTCTGATGGCCGACGGGGTCTATGAGGTGACCAGCGTGCTGGACGGCAAGCTGATCGACTTTGCGGGCCATGCCCTGCGGTTGCAACGGTCATTGGATGAGTTGGAGATGACCAACCCCATGACCCCGAACGAATGGCTAGACGTGCATCGCCAACTGGTCACCCGCAACGCGATTGACGAAGGCATGATCTATCTGCAGGTCACCCGCGGCAATCCGGGCGACCGGGATTTTGCCTTTCCGCCCGCCGATCTGCCGCCAACGGTTGTGCTGTTCACCCAAGCCAAACCCGGCATGGCCAACAATCCCGCCGCCAGGACCGGCATCAAGGTGATCTCGATCCCCGATATCCGCTGGGGGCGCCGCGATATCAAGACGGTGCAGCTGCTATACCCGTCGATGGGAAAGATGATGGCGAAAAAGGCCGGGGTGGATGATGCTTGGTTCACCGAAGACGGCGTGGTGACCGAAGGCACTTCGAACAACGCCTATATCGTCAAAGGGGGCCGCATCATCACCCGCGCCCTGTCATCCGACATTCTGCACGGCATCACCCGTGCGGCCGTTCTGCGCTTTGCCCGCGAAGCGCAGATGGAGGTGGAAGAGCGCAACTTTACCATTGAAGAGGCGATGACGGCGGATGAGGCGTTCATCACCTCGGCCAGTGCCTTTGTGACGCCGGTGGTGCAACTGGACGGGGCCGACATCGGCACCGGAAAACCGGGGCATGTGGCCACCCGCCTGCGTGAGATCTATCTGGACGAGATGCGCAAAGCTGCCGTCTAGAACCATGCGGGCGACCTTCTCTTTGGCGGGATTCCGGCGCGGGGTTCGCGTCGGCTTGGCGCTGGGAGCAGCGATTTTCATCTATGGGCTGGCCTTTGGGTTGGTGGCTGCACAGGCGGGGCTTAGCTGGGGCTGGGCCCTCGCGATAAGCATCTCGGTCTTTTCCGGCTCGGCGCAACTGGCGGCCTTGTCGCTGATCCAGGCCGGAGAGGCGACGCTGCTGACGCTGGCGGCGACAGTTCTGGTGATGAACGCGCGGTATCTGCTGTTTGGTGCGACGATCCAGCCCTGGTTGTCGCTGGCAGGGCCGCTGCGGGGCTATGGCAGCCTGTTGATGATCGGCGACGCGAACTGGATCGCCACAATGCGCGCGGCAGAGCGGGGCGAACAGGACCGCGCCTTTCTGGCCGGCACCGGCGTGCCGCTGATCGGTGCCTGGCTGGGTGGCACGCTGGTGGGTGTGCTGTTCGGCGCGGTCCTGCCTGATCCGCATGCGCTGGGGGCCGATCTGATGCTGCCCGCCTTTGCCGCAGCAATGATGGCAGCCATGGTCAAGGGCCCGGCCAATCTGGTGCCAGTGGCTGTGGGTGCGGCGGCGGCATCGGTGATGACGCCGATGGCAGGCCCCGGCTGGGGCATCGTGGCGGCCGGGTTGGCCGGGGCGGCGGTGGCCGCCTTGACCACACGGCCCGAGGGCGCTGGATGAGCCCATCCCTGCCCGCAATGCTGGCCGTGATGGCGGGGGCCGCGCTGGTCTGCCGGATGGCGGGCTATATGGCGATGCGGTTCCTGCCGCCGTCAGCCCGGCTGGATGCGGCTTTGCGCGCGACACCTCTGGCCGTGATGGCGGGAATCACCGCACAGGCGCTGGCCGCCGGAGGGTTGGTCGAGGCGCTGGCATTGGGTTCGGCCATGGCGATTTCGCTGTGGTCGCGAAACGATGTTGGCGCGGCGGTGGCCGGAGTCGCCGTGGCGGCAGCGCTGCGGGCCATGGGGCTGTAATCACTTTGCGACCACCACCGGTGATGGTTGCGTGGCCGGCACAGGATGTGATCTGACTGCACAGATCGCCCTGCCCGGCCCCGCGAAAGGTGTTCGAGATGGGCCTGTCGGAATCGATCCGACAGGCTGTCCTCAGGCCGCTGCAGTAAAGTCTGACAACTGCACCGTTGCCGCCTGAACGCCAATCAAGCGCACATAGGTCTCGCCACCGCGGGCAACCAGGGTGTCAAACCCACCCGTCCCGTTTGGCACCTGGCTGATAGTGAACGGCCCGGTTGCCGTGCTATCGATGATGAAATCATCCTGACCGGGCACATAATCGGTCACGGTCGCCAGATCGCCCGCGCCAAGGTTGATTTCCACAATATCCGCACCGACGCCGGTGCTGATCGAGGATGAGCCTTCGACGATGATGTGATCGTCGCCCGACCCGCCGGACAGCGTGTCGCCGTCAGACCCCGTCAACGTGTCGTTGCCCGCACCGCCAAACAGGTAGTCAGACCCGACGCCGCCGGTCAGCACGTCGTCGCCAGCCTCGCCTCTGGCTGTCAGAATGCCAAAGCCGCCTGCGGTGTTGCCGCCAGTGACGGTGTCATTGCCATCGCCCATCTCGACAGTCGTAGACCCAGCCCGCGTGGTTTCCAGGAACTGATCGTCGCCTTCGCCGCCAACGACACTGTCAGAGCCGGCACTGCCGTAGATAATATCGTTACCGATATCACCATAAATCGTGTCGTCGCCTGCGCCGCCGTCAAGCCGGTCATCATCGTCACCGCCGCGCAGAAGATCGTTACCGACGCCGCCTTCGACGGTGTCGTTGCCTTCGCCACCGAAGGCGCGGTCATCGCCCGCGCCGCCCAGCAAACTGTCATCCCCTTCGTTGCCAAACAGGAAGTCACCGTCGTCACCGCCGTCCATCGTGTCATTTCCGGCGCCGCCCAGCAGGCGATCAAAGGCCGCACCACCGAACAGTTGATCATTGCCGTCCTGGCCGAACAACGTGTCTGAGCCGTCACCGCCTATGACAGTATCATCGCCAACACCGCCCTGAACACCATCACTGCCGGCGCCGCCATCCAGCGAGTCATTGCCTTCGCCACCGGCCATGGCGTCATCGCCCGCGCCGCCAATTAACGTGTCATTGCCGGCCAGACCCTCAAGGATATCGCGGCCTTCGCCACCGGTCAGCACGTCATCGCCCACGCCGCCATAAAGAAAGTCGTCGCCGTCGCCGCCATTCAGGTCATCATTGCCGTTGTCGCCCGCCAGCGTATCGCTGCCCGCGTCACCATAGAGCGTGTCATCCCCACCCAAACCGCGCAGGTTGTCGGCCCCATCGCCACCGTTCATCAGATCATCACCGGCGTTGCCCTGCATGACATCGTCGCCAGCATCCCCAGACATGGTGTCTTCGCCGCTGTTGCCGATCAGCAGATCGTTGCCGGCCGCGCCATGGATCAGATCATCGCCGCTGCCGCCTTCCAGCGTATCGTCGCCATCGGTGCCAGCCAGATCGCGATCAGCGTCGTCGGGGCCACCCCCACCGCCATCACTGCTGCCCCCATCTATAAGAAACCCGACCAGCAGCAGCGGAAGAAGAAATAGCAGTTCCATGTCAACAACTCCAAATGACGCTACCGACCCACTCCCCCAAGCGGCAAGTAACTGTACCTTTATTCAGGGCGAGTTTGCCCGATAGACGCAATCCGAACCGCTACACGTCGCGGCCGCGGGCAGCTACAGCATGCAAGCAGTGCCGCGGCCACCATCAGTGGCAAGGCAATCAGCAAATCCATAGCAGCCCCAATCTCGACAAAAGCGTTAGCGTTTCGTTAAGAAATCAATCTTCACAGTCGCGAAATATGTCAATCAGATTGCGTCCAGATCATGTCATTGTCGCGTGGTGCCTGCCAACCGCAGGCATAGCCGCGCATTGTCGCAATTTGTGCAACACGCATGATCCACGCTTTAGGGCGGAGAATCAGGAGCTTGGGCCGACATTCTCTTGAAACGCTTTTTCGAAAGCTGCCTTCGTGTCCGCGCTGGCTTCGGTCTGATTCTGGGCTACCCAGTCGGCATAGGGCATGCCGTAGACGGTCTCGCGGGCTTCGTCCTTTGACAGCGCGATGCCACGCCCGGCGGCAGCCTCTTGATACCAGCGGCTCAGACAATTGCGGCAAAAGCCGCCCAGGTTCATCAGGTCGATGTTCTGCACGTCGGGGCGCTTGACCAGCAGATGGTGCATCAGGGCGCGAAAGGCGGCGGCCTCCAGTTCGGTGCGGGTTTGATCATCCATTGTTCAGCTCTCCCAATACCTGCTGCAAGATCGGTGCCAGACGGTCGGCCCAGGCCACTTGATCGGCGGCGGTTCCGATCAGATCATGGCGCAATTCGATCAGCGTGTTGTGACGGCCCCGCGCCAAAGCGTGCCGGTCAACCGCATCCCCCGGAAGATGCCCTGAATACGGCTCATTGTCACCAATGCACAGGTCAGGCTCGGCCTGAAGGCGCGCAATCAGCGGGCGCGACAGGCGGTCATCCAGATGCGAATACAACACCCCCACCTGCCAGGGCCTGGGCGGGCGTCCCTGAAGGCAGGGGGTAAAGCTGTGGATAGCCAGGATCACCCGGTCGGGGTGACGGTCGGCCAGACAGGCATAGGCGGCGTGATAGGGGCGATACAGCCGGGTCAGCCGCTCTTGCATATCCGTCCGGGTCAGGAACCGGTTGGCGGGAATGATACTGCCATCATAAAGCTGCATCACCAGCGTGGGGTCATCTTCGCCGCGGTTGGGATCAATCACCAGACGGCTGAAATCCGACAGGATCGCCGGGCTGTCCAGCCGCTGCGCCAGCGCCCGTGCCAGACCGGCGGCACCGACATCCCAGGCGATATGGCGGGCCATATCTGCGGCAGGCAGGCCCAGATCACCGCCGCCAACCCAGTCGGGTACCCGGTTCGATGCGTGATCGCAGGTTACCAGCCAGCGACCGGGCCGATCCTCACCTTCTATCACAAACGCCACCAGAACCTCTTACCCTGACTTGCAAATATCTGGTATTGCATAGGCTTTGCTCCGTAAAGCCTGCGCTTATGTCTCTGCGTACAACCGTATGGTGCAAAACCCCAATTGCGGGACTGTCAGCTTTGCGCCATAAGACAGACGGCCCACGATGAATGAAATTTTTAGCAGGAGGATGGCAGATGCGCCGCCACCGCAACGTCAAGATCGTGGCCACGCTGGGCCCCTCATCCGGCGACTATCAGATGATCCGCGCCCTGTTCGAAGCCGGGGCCGACGTGTTCCGTCTGAACATGAGCCATGGGTCGCATGATGACATCCGTGAAAAGCACGCGCATATCCGGCAGATCGAAAAGGATGTGGGCCGCCCGATCTGCATCCTGGCCGATCTGCAGGGGCCAAAACTGCGGGTGGGCACATTCACTGACGATGCCGGACATGATCTGCAGGACGGGGCCAGTTTCCGTCTGGACCTGGACCCCGCACCCGGCGATGGCGCCCGCGTGCAACTGCCCCACCCCGAGATCTTTGCCGCCTTGGAGCCCGGCACCAGTCTTTTGGTCAATGACGGAAAGATCCGGCTAAAGGTCGAGATCTGTGGCCCGGATTTTGCCGATTGCACCGTGATGGTTGGCGGCACGATTTCCAACCGCAAGGGCGTGAACGTCCCGGACGTGGTGTTGCCCCTGGCCGCTTTGTCGCAAAAGGATCTCAAGGATCTGGAATTCGCCTGCGAATTGGGCGTGGATTGGCTGGCCCTGTCTTTCGTGCAGCGTCCCGAGGATGTGCATGAAGCCCGCACGCTGGCACGGGGCCGCGCCGCGATCCTGTCAAAGATCGAAAAGCCTGCCGCGGTCAAAGCCTATGACGCGATTCTGGCCGTCTCGGACGGCATCATGGTTGCGCGGGGCGATCTGGGGGTGGAACTGCCGGTTTATTCGGTGCCGCCGATCCAAAAGCGTCTGGTGCGCGGGGCGCGTGCCGCGGCCAAGCCGGTGATCGTGGCCACCCAGATGCTGGAATCAATGATCGAGAATCCGATGCCAACGCGGGCCGAGGTGTCAGACGTGGCAACGGCCATCTATGAGGGCGCTGATGCGGTGATGCTGTCAGCTGAATCGGCCGCCGGCAGATTCCCGGTCGAAGCGGTGAAGACCATGGATAACGTCGCCAAATCGGTCGAGAAAGACCCGATCTATCGCGCCGTGATCGAGGCCAGCCGCAAGGTCAAGCGCGAGACCGTTGCCGATGGCATCGTCGCCGCAGCTCGCGAAATCGCCGAAGCCACCGACATCAAGGCCATCGCCTGTTTCAGCCAATCGGGCACCACGGTCAGCCTGGTGGCGCGCGAACGCCCCGAGGTGCCGATCATCGCCCTGACACCGCTGGTCACCACCGCGCGGCGGATGGCGCTGACCTGGGGCGCGCATTGTGTGGTCGTGCCGGAACAGGAACGGTTCAAGGGCGCCGTCCTTTGCGCCGTCCGCGCCGCCCGTGCCGACGGCTTTGCGCGCGAAGATGACCAGATTGTCGTCACCGCAGGGGTGCCCTTCAACGTCGTGGGCACCACCAACATCCTGCGTGTCGCCCCCTGCGACGAACGATTGATTTCAAAGGTCGACCCCGGCTAACCTGTCCCCAATAGTAATTGGTGTGAGGGCTGCGATGGATGCTGATCTGTTTGTCACTGTCGGCGTCGTTCTGGCCGTGCTGACGCTTCCCTCACTGCTTTCGGCCTGGACCGAAAGCCGGGTTCCGCGGTTCGGGGCGATCATGCTGCTTGCCTCGGCCGTGCTGATCGTCACAGCGATCAGCCAAAAGCCGGGCGGATACAACTTTGGCGATCTGCCAAAGGTCATGCTGCATGTGATCGGCCGCTATGTGAACTGACGGCGGGAGCAGCCAATATCCCCCTTGCGCCTGTTCTGGGGCCCGCCTATAGGAACATCTTCGACAAACCGCGCGACCGGCGAAAGTGGCATGCCGTATCGCGCGATGAACATCACGGAGATGAAAATGCCCAAGATGAAGACAAAATCCGCTGCCAAAAAGCGGTTCACCTTCACGGCCAATGGCCATGTGAAGGCCGGTGTGGCCGGTAAGCGCCACGGCATGATCAAACGCACGACGAAATTCATTCGTGACGCTACAGGGACCATGATCCTCTGCGCCGCGGACGAGAAAATCGTCAAAAAATACATGCCCTATAACCGGTAAGGAAAACAGATATGTCCCGCGTTACATCCGGTAAGGTCACGCACGCCCGTCACCGCAAGGTGATCAAGAAGGCCGCTGGCTACTATGCCGCCCGTTCCACCAATTTCCGCACCGCCACGCAGGCCGTCGACAAGGCCCAGCAGTATGCGACCCGTGACCGCAAGGCCAAAAAGGGCCAGTTCCGCGCGTTGTGGATCCAGCGGATCAACGCCGCTGTGCGTCTGTTCGACCCTGCCTTCACCTACTCGCGCCTTATCAACGGTCTGGCACTGGCCGGGATCGAGGTTGACCGCAAGGTTCTGGCCGATCTGGCCGTGCATGAACCCGAGGCGTTCAACGCCATCGCCGACAAGGCCCGCGCCGCGCTCGTCTAAGCCGGCCAAGCCGACCGATTGCCAAACCCCGCTCCTGCCCGGAGCGGGGTTTTTTCATTTTATGCGGAACCTATCGGCGGGCGCGGGCGTTGTTCCGGCGACCAAAGGAGTTTGAAATGTCCGCACAAACAACCACCCGAATCGACATCGCCCGCCCGAACCGCGAAAAGGTCGAGGCATTGATGAACCAGTTGCTGGCCGATCTGACCGACATGGCCGCGCGCACCAAACATGCGCATTGGAATGTTACGGGGCCTTATTTCATTGCCCTGCACGAGCATTTTGACGGCCTTTACGCCGTCCTGACCGCCCAGATCGACGCTGTCGCCGAACGCGTCGCTGCGTTGGGCGGGTTTGTGCGGGGCCGCCTGTCGGACGCCGCAGGTGCCACCCGGCTGAAAGAGTTTCCCGAATCGACCCGCGAGGGGATGGCCGTGGTGAAGGCTCTGGCCACCGCGCTGGCCGAAGTGTCGAACGCCGCCCGTGACGGGATTGAGGCCTGCGAGGACCAAAAGGATCTGGTCACTGCCGACCTGTTGACCGGTCTGTCTGCCGATCTGGACAAACAGCTGTATTTTCTTGAATCTCACCTGCGTTGAGCCGCTGAAGACGTAGAGATCAGCAGCGGGATTGTCAGCAAAATCTGAACAATCCCGCTGAAACGTCATAATATCGCCCGAATCGCCGCTGACACCGGACAGGTAGTTAACCTTTTCCGTGGTAGTCAGATGTTCGACAGCGTTCCCATGCCCCAAGGCCTTACTGCCTGTCTGGTGCCTTTGGGCCCGGATATGTGGCATGAATTCGCGCTGGGGCTGGAGTTTTCCGACCCGCATGCAACGATTGATCTGTTGCTGGCGGCCGATGCCATTACCTCTCATCCTCAATGTGACCGCGCGACCGCCGCGCTGATCCTGGCCAAGGCCGCCGCCGCTGGCTTTCACCGCGGCGAGGCACCCGCCGCCTATGATGGCGCAGCTGCCCGCGCCTTTGCGAACCGTCTGACCGAATTGATGGTGACCGGTACTTATGCCTCGGCGCGCTTTGCCTTGCCGCCACTGGCGCTGCGCCTGGTCATCCGCCAATTGGGCCCGCATGGTCCCCTGACACTGCCGCCGTTGTCGCTGGGGCACAGCCCGCACCGCCCGCGTTATGGTTTTTCCGCATGGCATCCGGTGCAGGCCTGCCCGCAGGCCCGCAGCGCCTGACGCCCGGCCCCTCTGTTCGCCCGGCCCCTTGCAATCGCACGCCCTGCCCGCTAACCCAAACCGCGACAGCGCTGGGGACGGAAATGGACCTGAATGACATCCGTGGACGATACATCGACGCCGTGGCCAAGGCTGCGGACGAATCCGCTTTGGAAGAGGTGCGCCTGTCGGCCTTGGGCAAAAAGGGCGAAGTCAGCGCCTTGATGGCCACCTTGGGCAAGATGGACCCTGACGCGCGCAAATCCGCCGGGGCCAGCCTGAATACCCTGAAGGATGAGATTGACGCCGCCCTGCGCGCCAAGAAATCCGCGCTTGGCGACGCCGCTCTGGACGAACGTCTGCGCAGCGAATGGCTGGACGTCACTCTGCCCGGCCGCCCGCGCCGCATGGGCACCATTCACCCGGTGTCCCAGGTGATGGATGAGTTGACCGCGATCTTCGCCGACATGGGCTTTGCCGTTGCCGAAGGCCCGCAGGTCGAATCCGACTGGTATAATTTCGACGCGCTGAATATTCCGCCCGAACACCCCGCGCGTCAGGAACATGACACGTTCTTCATGAACCGCGCGGATGGCGACGACCGCCCGCCGCATGTCTTGCGCACCCACACCAGCCCGGTTCAGATCCGCGCGATGACCGAGGCAGGCGCGCCGATCCGCGTCATCGCCCCCGGCCGTGTCTACCGGATGGACATGGACCAGACCCATACCCCGATGTTCCATCAGGTCGAAGGGCTGGCGATCGACCGCGATATCAGCATGGCCAACCTGAAATGGACGCTGGAGGAATTCTGTCGTGCGTTCTTTGAGGTGGACAAGGTGGAACTGCGCTTTCGCGCCTCACATTTTCCCTTTACCGAACCCTCGGCCGAAGTCGATATCCGCTATTCCAACGTTGGCGGCCAATTGCGTATTGGTGAAGGCGATAAGTGGATGGAGATCCTGGGCTCGGGCATGGTCCACCCCAAAGTGCTGCGCGCCGCAGGTGTTGACCCAGACGAATGGCAGGGCTTTGCTTTCGGCATGGGCATCGACCGCATTGCGATGCTGAAATACGGCATCCCCGACCTGCGCGCGTTCTTTGAGAGTGACCTGCGGTGGCTGCGCCATTACGGTTTCAGCGCGCTGAACATGCCGGACCTGCCGGGCGGGCTTAGCCGATAGGCCCGTCCCCGACAATCGGGGCTTTTCAGCGATCACAGACGCTCGCCGCCGCCCGCCCCGCCCAGCGTCCCGTCGCAAGGCAAGCCGTCAGCAGATAGCCCCCTGTCGGGGCCTCCCAGTCCAGCATCTCGCCACAGGCAAAGACACCCGGCAGGGCGCGCAATTCCAGCCCGTCGGTCAGCGCCCCTCGTGCAATCCCTCCGGCGACCGATATTGCCTCATCCAGTGGCCGTGGCCCCTGATGGGCAACGGTCAGATGTTTCAGCACGGTCAGAGGTTGCCTCTGACCCCACTCCATCACCAACGCGGCCGCCACCGGGGGCAGGCCCAGTTTGCGCAGCCGGTTCGCTGTGCTTTCACCGGGTTTCATCCGCGCCAGCCGGGCCGCCACTTCAGCCTCGGCCACATCCGGCATCAGGTCCAGCACCAGTGCCGCGCCCTCGCGCACGGCGCGTGAGATGGTGTAGATCCCGCCGCCCTCCAGCCCTTTGGCCGAAACAATGAATTCTCCGCGCGACAGTGTGGACCCGGCGTGCAGCGCAGCGCCCTTCACGGCCCCACCGAAATGCCGTGCCATATGCGGCGACCAATCGACCGACAGCCCCATGTTGGCGGGCTGCCACGCCGACACCTCAACTCCACGCTCCACCAGCCACGGCACCCATGCCCCGTCTGACCCCAGCCGCGCCCAACTGGCCCCGCCCAGCGCCAGCACCGTGACCGACGGGCGCAGCAGACGCGCGCCGTCAGGCGTGTCAAACAGCAACGCATCACCCTGCCAGCCACTCCACCGCCAGCGAGTGCGCAACTGCACCCCCGCCTCACCCAGCCGCGCCAGCCAGGCCCGCAGCAGGGGTGAGGCCTTCATCGCCACCGGAAACACCCGACCTGACGAGCCGGCAAACACCTCTTGCCCCAGCCCCCGGCACCATTCGGCCACCTGATCGGGGCCAAAGTCGCGCAGCATCGGTGCCAGCCAGCCGACATCATAGGCGGCCAGAAAGCGGTCTGCCGCCTCGGATTTGGTGATGTTCAGCCCGGATTTTCCGGCCATCAGAAACTTGCGCGCCGGGCTGGACTTGGCCTCTGCCACCACCACCCGGCGACCTGCCGCCGACAGCATCTCTGCCGCCATCAGCCCGGCAGGTCCTGCCCCGATCACCAGTGCGTCCAGCGCCTCGGTCACGCGACGACGCCCTGTGCGGGCGCATTGCGTATATGAACCACGCGCTGGGGAAACGGCATCTCGATCCCCTCGGCCTTCAGCGCGTTCCAGATCGCGAACAGCACGAAAGACGCATATTTGTTCTTGCCGTCGTCAATGCCGTTGACCCAATATTCCACGACGAAATTGACGCTGGAGTCTCCAAACCCGGCCAGTTCACAATCCGGCCCATCTGGCACCTGCAAGACAAATGCCAGCTTGGCCACGGCAGCTTGGATGATCTCGGGCACCCGGTTGATGTCAGTGTCATAGCTGACCGAGAACGCCGCCTCATAGCGGTTGGCGCTGCCCTGATCGGAATAGTTCACCACCCGCGTGGTGATGAAATGCTCATTCGGGACCACGATCCACTTGCCGTCAAACGTCTCAAGAACGCAGGCGCGAGAGGTCATCCGGACGATCGTGCCCTTTTCGCCGCCGTCCAGTTCAACATAGTCGCCGACGGTGGTTTGCCCCTCTAGCAAAAGGATGATTCCACTGACAAAATTCGCCGCGATCTGCTGCAGGCCCAGACCGATGCCAACACCCAAAGCGCCACCCAGAACGGCCACCGCGGTCAGATCAATGCCCATGATCGACATCAGCAAGAGGAAGGCCGCGCCGAAGATACCAACCTCAACCGCCTTGACCGCCAGTTCACGGGTGGCGGGCCGCAATTCGGGTTGGGCCTTGATATACTCGGCCGATTGGCGGTTCGACCACGCCCCCAGCCAGAACAGCACCGCACCGGCAATGGCACCGCGGATCAGCGTCAGGGCCGAGAACTGGATATTGCCCAGATTGATCTGCGCGGCATCCAGCCAGACCAGAACCTCATCCAGCACGCCCAGCATGTTCAGTGCCGCCAGCGGGATCAGCACATAACGGCCCAACAGGCGCAGGAAGCCGTCCTTCAACACCTCTTGCACCAGCGCCCGCGCGACCAGGAACAGGAACACCCGCTTGCCAAAGGCAATCACCTCGCCGCTGTCAAAGGCGGCGCGGGTCAGCCCCTCGCCCACGGCGGTCAATCCATAGGCCATCAGTGGCAGGGCCAGCGGCAAAAGCCGCAAGGATTGACGACGCAAGGTGGCGATCAGCCCGACAGCCTCAGGCGCGGGGGCGACATAGCGTTGAACCACGGGCAAAAGGCGGCGCGACAGAAGGCGGGCCGCCAGGTAGGACGCGGCCAATAGCGCAAACTGCGTCCAGGCCGCAGGCGAGGTCAGCCAGCCTTGGGCTACGTCCCAGGCCCAGTCCAGCCACTCTGTCATCTGTGTCAAGATCTGCGATTGACCATCCATCGCGCACTCCTTGCGGTTTTCCGCGGCTGTCCCGCCTTACCCTGACCCTCTGCCAAGGAAGATCGCAAGCCGCAAGATGGTGCAACACCCCGCCGGGAGGATGCCGAAACGGACCCGCCCTGGCACAAGACAAGACCAGTCACGGGTTTTTCAGCGCCCCGAAACCATCCGCTTGACTGCCGCAGCATGCGACGCGCTGGCCTCCAGCACATCGGCGCAGCAGTCGCGGGCAGTGTCCAGCAGTGCCTCAACGGGCACGATGCGGTCGATCAGCCCCCAAGACAGTGCCTCATCTGCCGCTATCTTTGCGCCCGCCATCAGGATCATCTTGGCCCGTGCCGGCCCCACCAGCGCCACCAGCCGCGCAGGGTCTGAGGGTTGCGGCAGATAGCCCAGCCGCATCACCGGATAGAACACCTTTGCCCCCGGCACCGCCAGCCGCAGATCGCAGGCCAGCGCCATGCCGCAGGCGCCGCCCGCCAGCGTGCCGTTCAGGGCCGCAATCGTCAGGCCCGGAAACTCGGCGATTGCCGATGACAGCGCCTCCCACAGCGGGCTGGTGGCCAGACCGGCGCGCGCCTCATCCAGATCGGCCCCGGCCGAGAACACCTTGCCCTCACCAGTCAGGATCAGCGCCTTGGCCCCGGCCTGCCCGGCCCCCGCCACGGCGTCAACCAGCGCCTGCAACATCGGGCCGGTCAGCGCATTGGCCTTGTCCGGCCGTGCCAGCGTAATCAGCCGCAGCGCGCCCATGTCCTGAATCGTGATCATCGCATCCCTCCTGCACCGGACTCCTTACCTGCCTCTACCGCAGTCCGGCGTCCAGGAAAAGCCACCGCCCCCTTGCACCTTGCCCCCATATCGGCCCACGATAGGGACAGCTCTTTGACCCATGAGGCGTCACCATGACCCAGTGTTTTCACCGCTATGCCGCGGCCTTTGTTCTTACCCTTATGGTCCAACCTGCCGTCGCCCTGACACCCGAAGAGGCCTGGGCGTCCCTGCAGGGCTATACAGCCAGCACAGGTGTCACCGCCACCGTCACATCAACCGAGCGCGCGGGCGATACGCTGACAGTATCGGGCGTTACGATGGCCAGCGTCTCTGATGTGATGTCCACGACAACAACCGTCTCAACTATCGTCTTTCGCGACCGGGGCGATAACACGGTCGAGGTGATCTACCCCCCGGCCTATGATGTTGCCTTTACCGCGGGTACGGCGGAGGCGGGTGCGGGGCCAAAGAGCTTTGTCATCTCGATGGAGTTGGACAAAACAGTGATCATCGCGTCAGGCAGTGCCGAGGCGACGGTTTTTGACTTCTCGGCCGTCAGCCTGTCTGGCAGCATCGGGCAGTTCATTGACTGGAACGATCAACCGGTCAACCTGTCAGGCAAGGTGATCCTGAACGGCGTAACCGGCAAATACACCTTGCATCCCGCGGCAAAGGGCGTTGCGCAGAATGGCAGCTTTACCGCAAACACGCTGTTGCTGACGGTCGAAAATACCGCACCCGATCTGGACCGCCAGTTTGCGTTGACACTGTCAGGCACCGATGTTGCCAGCACCGGCACAACGGCGATTGGCGATATCACCGGTCTCGCCGCGGGAGATCTGACCAGCCTGCTGGCGGCCGGGTTCGATATTGACAGCCGTATCACGACCGGCCCGCTGGCGCTGTCGCTGAAGACCGGCCCCAATGGTACCCATGGCGCGGTTGACGCCACGCTGACCGGCAGCGATCTGCATGTCGCGCTGAACGCCGATCGGATGGACTACGGCATTGGCCTGATGGGCGGCGCGGTGGATGCGGCGGGCTTTGATATCCCGCTTCCCCACATCGCCAGCGCCTTTGGCGAGATGGCTTTCGGTTGGACGATGCCGCTGACGGACTCGGACGAGCCGCAGGATTTCTCAGGCCTGATCAAACTGGTTGATCTGACCCTGACCGAAGAGGTCTGGGCGATCTTTGACCCTGGTCAGCGGCTGCCGCGTGATCCGGTGACATTCATCGTTGATGTGGATGGCAAGGCGGCGCGGATGGCCGCGCTGTTTGCACCGATGATCTTCATGGTGACGCCAGAGCCGCAACCGCAGTTGCAGCCGGGCAAGCTGTTTTCACTGGACCTGACTCAGGTGTTGGTTCGGGCTGCCGGCGCGCAGGTTGCCGCTGTGGGCGGGCTGACTTTTGACAATGACAGAATCGAAGCCAGAGGCGGAATTCCTGATCCAGCTGGAACCATCACCGTCACGCTGGACGGGATAAACCCGCTGATGGACGCGCTGGTTGCGATCGGTCTGGTGTCATCTGATGATCTGATGAGCGCGCGGATGGGTCTGGCGATGATGACCCGGCCGGGCAGCGGGCCGGATCAGCTGGTCTCGGATGTCGAGTTCCGCGACGGTGGCATGTTTGTGAACGGCCAGCAGATGTTCTAGGCCCCCGGCCCGGACTTGCCCCGGCAACACGCTAGAAAAGGATGTCATCATGACCAGGTTTTCCCAGACCTTCTTGCCAGCGCTGATTCTCGGCCTTGGATTGGCGCAAACTCCTGCCGCACAGGCGGATGTCACGGCCGATCAAGTCTGGGCGCTGATGAAAGACAGCATACAGGGCCCTGACTTCTCCCTTACGGGCGTAGATCGCCGCCAGGGCAGCAATATACTGCTGAGCCAGCTGAAGATCACTTTTGTGGACGGGACGGTGCTGCAGTTACCCGACATCACTTTGCAGGAAATGCTGGACCGTTCAGTGAAAGTGATCCTGCCTCCGCGGTTTCCTCTGTCCATCGGACAGACACCCAGGCCAAATAAACCAGATCAATTCACCGTGTCGGTGGCCGCGCCCGATCTGGATATTGTCCTGCGCGGATTGGGCGAAAGCACTGAATTCCAGATCACCGCGCCGTCGGTCTCTGCCGCACTTGACCCGGTTCTCTTTCCCCCCGGCACTGGCCAAAAGGACGAAGTCTTTGCGGCACTGGCGGCGGCGGATATCTCGATCAGCTTTGCCATCGACAATGCTGCGGCTAGCATCGGCACAACCGGCATGGCCGTCACCGGTGCCGCGTCGCTGGGTACATTGCACGCAGAATTGCGGGTCGATATCCGCGATGAACCCAGCAAGGGCGAGATAAGCCTGGATCTGTCGGCTCTGAACGCGACCCTGCAAGGGTTCAAACCGGCTGAATTTGAGGCCAGCATGGCCCAGCTTGACCGCGACGGCGATCCGGGGGCCGCGCCGTTGCTGCACCTTCTGGATCAGGGGCTGCGGTTTGACGGGCACCTGACCTATGGCCCGCTGACCTTCATCGCCGATATTGACGAAGGGGTGGAAGGGCCGGTCAAGATTGATCTGGCCAGCGACAGCGGCATGGCGAGCGCCATTTTTGACCGGGCGCAGATGGGGTATGATACCGGCATCGGACCGACCCGCCTGTTCTTCAAGATCAGCGATCCGGCAGAGCCGATCGAGCTGGTTGAACTGGCCTTTACCGAATACCGCCAAGCGATGTGGCTGGATTTTCCGCAGCCAAAGGCTGACGATCCGACCCAATTGTCGGCCGCTCCGACCGATTGGGGGCTGGTCTACAAGCTGACCGGATTGACCTTGTCCGCGCAGGTCTGGGATCTGTTTGACAAAGCCGGTACGCTGCCACGCGATCCGATGTCCTTTATTGTAGATCTGGCAGGCACCTACACGCTGGACCCAAAGGTGCTATCGCCCGCGTGGCGGCCCCTTCCCAATGATCCGCCGCCCCTGCTCACTGCAACGCTGAACCTGACTGAACTGCTGGCTCAGGGACTGGGGTTGTCATTCACTGGCACCGGCGGGATGAGCTTTGATTTCAGCGATATGGTCACCTTTGACGGCTCGCCCTTGCCGTCGGGCAAGATGTCTTTCGTGACCTCCGGCGCCAATGGGCTGATTGACCAGCTTAGCCAACTGGGCCTGCTGAGCGCTGAAGACATCACCGCCGCGCGGTTTGGCATGATGTTTCTGGGCCGGATCGAAGGCGGGGCGGACCGGCTGGTCTCATCAATCGAGTTCCGTGACGGGGTATTCTATCTGAACGGCCAAAAGATCCGCTAGGTCTGCCACAGCTTCGGGGCGGCCCCGGCTTGCACCCGGGCCGTTCGCGGACTACCTGACAGTCAGCCAGCACAATCCCGGAGCCTGCACATGTCCGCCACCCTCTCTGCCCTGACAGAGGCGCTATTGGCCGCCGCAACCCGTGCCGGGGCCGATGCGGCCGATGCGCTGGCGGTGACCGGATCATCTCTGACCGTCGATCTGCGCCAGGGACGGCTGGAACAGGCCGAACGCGCCGAGGGCACCGAAGTGGGCCTGCGCGTGCTGATCGGGCGGCGGCAGGCCTGTGTGTCGGCCTCTGACACCGCACCCGCCACACTGACCG
>JBATPI010000026.1:0-8903 GCA_049291415.1 Paracoccaceae bacterium
GTGCTGCCAGCTATCATAAATGACAAGCTCGCGATCTACGAAGGCATCTGGGAGCAATCGCGCGAAGCATCGCAGTAGAAAGACAACAGGATGTAACTTAGCTTGCCCCACCCCTCGGTCCGGGCGCTGCCCTCTGTCGCATGTGATCTTCACCGGTTGCCCGTGGGGTAAACAGGCGCCCTACCGGCGGCGGCAAACCCCCAGATCATCGCAGAACACGCCAGCCGCGCCGCCGATCAGCGCGCCGGTCACGGCACTGCCTCCGGTCACATCGGCAATCACAGCGCCGCCAGCAGCGCCAGCAAGGCCGCGTTCGGTGTCGGTGTCCAGGCAGGCAGACAGGCTCAGCACGGCGGCCAAGAGGGCAAGGGATTTCAAGGTCATGTCAGTCTCCAGATCGGGTTCAGCTTGGGTGGCTGTATCACTCTCAAACGCCAACGCACCGCCCCCGGTTCCCCACGCACCCCGATTGCGCGGCCTTCCTCTCACCCTCAGCCCGCAAAAGCGCGGATTTCCGCTGCACCTTCACCGCACGAACTGCCCCGGATGCACATCCGGCGTCAGCCCGTCCGCCGCATAGGTCTGCTGCATCCGCTCTTGCATCTTGGCCCGCATCCGCCCGGTGTCGCCCCGCGCCACCGGCGGCTCATCGGAAAACGCAGGCTTCGCCCCCGCGTGATGCACCTCGCGCGTGCGAAAGTGGCAAACCGTCTCGGCCCCGCGCAGCAGCCCGGTCAGCCGCGCATACATATAGCTTTTCAAGACGTCGTTGATGCGGCTGCCGTAACCCTCGCCCATCGACTTGAAGAACCGCACCACATCGGCCTCCAGCCGCAGGTTGACCTTGACCTGCGGTGCCAGAGGCCGTGCCTTGGCGATCTCATGCCATTCCTCGGGGATGCGCCCGGTCAACTCAATCGTGTTGTGCAGATCCCATTCCAGCCGCTCCATCACCTCGGCCATATAGCTGGTCAGCATGCGTTGCTTGGGGGTCTGGCGGCGAAGTCCGGACATGGGCGGCATCCTTTGCGTGGTTTGCCAGACCCTGCCATTCCGGGGTTAACGCCCGGCAATGCGCCCGTGCGCTGGGCAAGACGGAAGAAAGACGTCCGCAAGACGCCAAAAAGACATTAACCCGGCGTTAACCAGATACCGCCAATATGGGCCGATGAAACGCCTTATCCCCTTGATATTGCTGGCCGCCTGCGCCCCAACCGCCGCGCCGGAATTCTTCGGCGCCCAGCGCACCGAAGTCACCCGCGACGGCCGCCAATATGTGGTCTTTCAAAAGGAAAACCGGGTCGAAGTCATCCGCCAAGGCTATGCCAAACGCGGCGATCATCAGGCCATCCGCGCCACAATGATCGCGTTGATCCCAGATGTAACCGGCTGCAAACTAAGGGAAAACACCCTGCAAGGCGACTCTGGCGAACTCCGCGCCAGCCTCACTTGCGGATAAGCAACTCCCACCCCGCCCAGGCCCCCAACGCCAAAAACGCGATCCCCCAGCCAAAATTGCCGAACCAGACCTCAACCAAGCCCCAAACCAAGGGAATCAGCGTGGAAATCCAGCGGGTTAGCGGTTTTTCAAAGAACGGATGATTCCGATCAAGGAATTTCATGCTTTCGCGCTCCACTTCTGGCAAGGTAGCCGCAGGAGGACTCAACATGCCGCAGATTTCCAAGGATTTTCAAGGTCAAACCGTCATAACCACCTTCGACACCTCACCCGCCACCGCCTTCGACCTGATCGACGCGCTGCAGGCCGCCTATGCCGAATGCATCTCGAAACAACCCGGCTTCATCGCTGCTGGCCTGCACGTTAACGATGCGCGAACCCGAGTGTGCAACTATTCACAATGGAAGCGACGCGAAGATTACCAGGCCATGTTGCGCACTGATGAGATGCGTGAGCGAAACCGCCACATCCACAACCTGTGCAAGGGGTTTGAACCGGTAATGTATGAGGTGATCGACTCTTTCTAGCCAGTTTTGGCCAAGTTGAGGCGAAGGCATGGGCAAAGGTGGCACAGTCATGAACCCGCTTCAGGCATCTATTTGGATCATGGACGAATTTCGGTTTTTCAATGACGACAGAACGTGCTCTGAGACCCAACTTTGGAGCGCCGGACGCTGGAGTTTTCCGGCTGTTGTCACGCTGACGGGCTGGTTGCGCCACCGGGATTGTGGATGGCGATCGGCACGTTGTATCCGATCGCGCTGTGGGGTCTGTCTTCGTTGTAGTGTCTACGCCAAGTCTCCAACTTTTCACGGGCGTCGGCAAGGCTCAAGAACCAATGGGCGTTCAGGCATTCCGCCCGGAGCTTGCTGTTGAACGCTTCGATGAAGCTGTTGTCGGTCGGTTTGCCTGGCCTGGAGAAGTCCAGGGTGACGGTGTTGGCATAGGCCCAGAGATCGAGGTCGCGGGAGATGAACTCGCTGCCGTTGTCGACCCGGATGGTCCTTGTGTAGCCGATTTCGGCACAGATCCGTTCCAGCGTCTGAACCACGTCTTCACCACGATAGGCGAAGCGCGGATCGGTTGCGGGGCTGTAGCGCGAGTGCGTGTCGACGATGGTCAGGATGCGGAGCTTCTTGCCGGTTGCCAGCTGATCATGGACAAAATCCATGGCCCAGACATCGTTTGGTCCGACGGCTTCCGCGCGGTTCCGCCTTGAAGTCAGGGGTATGATGTTTTCGTTCATCTCTTGCCTCGCCGCTTGACGCCGCCGCGCTGTCCCGGCCGCCCTGCTGTCGACCGTCCTGATGATTTTACTGCGATTTCAGATGCTTGTTCTACTGCTGCCTGACGAGCCAACGGATCATCTGCCACCGCCAACTCTACCGCCTCCAGCCGTTTGACCTCATCGCGCAACCGCGCCGCTTCTTCAAACTCCAAGTTCTCGGCGGCCTTGCGCATGGCTGTGCGCAGCGCGTCCAGATGTGCCGCCAGGTTTTGGCCCACGGCGGCTTTATCCACCTTCGCCGTGATTCGCGACTGGTCGGTATCGCCCTGCCACATGCCAGACAGCACATCGTCGACGTTCTTCTTTACCGTCTGCGGAGTGATCCCATGCAAAGTATTGTAGGCGCGTTGTTTTTCCCGCCGCCGGTCAGTCTCGCGCATCGCGCGTTCCATGCTGCCGGTGATCCGGTCGGCATACATGATGACGCGGCCCTCGGCGTTCCGCGCCGCCCGGCCGATGGTCTGGATCAGTGAGGTTTCCGAGCGCAAGAAACCCTCTTTATCGGCGTCCAGAATGGCAACCAGCCCGCATTCGGGAATGTCCAATCCTTCGCGCAACAGGTTGATCCCGATCAGAACATCAAACGCCCCCAGACGTAAATCCCGCAGGATTTCAATGCGTTCGATGGTGTCGATGTCCGAATGCATATAGCGAACGCGGATGCCCTGTTCGTGCAGATACTCAGTCAGATCCTCGGCCATCCGCTTGGTCAGCGTTGTCACCAAGACCCGCATGCCCTTCGCGGCCACGCGGCGGATCTCGTCCAGCAAATCATCCACCTGCATATCAACCGGGCGAATTTCCACCATCGGGTCAATCAATCCGGTCGGGCGGATCACCTGTTCCACGAACGCACCGCCAGTCTGCTCCATCTCCCATGCTGCCGGGGTGGCAGACACAAACACCGATTGCGGGCGCATCGCGTCCCATTCCTCAAACTTCAGGGGGCGGTTGTCCATGCAGGACGGCAGCCGGAAGCCGTGTTCAGCCAGCGTCATCTTGCGGCGGAAGTCGCCTTTGTACATGCCGCCGATTTGCGGCACGGAAACATGGGATTCATCTGCAAAAACAATGGCATTGTCAGGGATGAACTCAAATAGCGTCGGCGGCGGCTCTCCGGGTGCGCGCCCGGTCAGCCAGCGCGAATAATTCTCGATCCCGGCGCAGGATCCCGTCGCCTCCATCATCTCCAGATCGAAATTGCAGCGCTGCTCCAGCCGTTGGGCTTCCAGCAGTTTGCCTTCACCGGTCAGCTGTTTCAGCCGGTGAAACAGCTCATCCTTGATGCCCTTGATCGCCTGCTGCAATGTCGGGCGCGGGGTCACGTAATGAGAGTTCGCGTATAGGCGGATCTGCTTGAAAGTATCAGTCTTGGCCCCGGTCAGCGGGTCAAATTCCACAATAGACTCAAGCTGTTCGCCAAAGAACGAAAACCGCCAGGCGCGGTCTTCCAGGTGCGCGGGCCAGACTTCCAGGCTGTCGCCCCGCACCCGGAACGCGCCGCGCTGGAAGGATGATTCCAGCCGCCGGTATTGCTGCGCCACCAGTTCGGCAATCACCTTACGCTGGTCATAGATTTCGCCCACGATCAGATCCTGGGTCATCGCCGAATAGGTCTCGGCCGACCCGATGCCATAGATGCACGACACCGAAGCCACGATGATCACATCGTCACGCTCCAACAGCGCGCGGGTGGCCGAGTGGCGCATCCGGTCGATCTGTTCGTTTATCTGGGATTCCTTTTCAATATAGGTATCCGACCGCGCGACATAAGCTTCGGGCTGATAATAGTCATAGTAGGAAACGAAGTATTCCACCGCGTTATCGGGGAAGAAGCCCTTGAATTCGCCGTATAGTTGCGCCGCCAGCGTCTTGTTCGGTGCCAGGATGATGGCCGGGCGCTGGGTCTCTTCGATCACCTTTGCCATGGTGAACGTCTTGCCCGTGCCGGTGGCCCCCAGCAGCACCTGATCGCGCTCGCCGGCCAGCACGCCGGCGGTCAGTTCGGCAATTGCCTTGGGTTGGTCGCCTGCGGCCTGAAACGGCGATTGCATGGTGAATCGTCGCCCGCCTTCCAGCTTGGGCCGGGTCAGAACGTCGGGGCGGGGGGCAAGCGCATTGTCGTTGTTATGGGGCATTGGGTGATTCTCTTGGGACACACCAGATTTGATCTGTTTTTGTTCCAATTCAAGCCATGCTTGCCGCAAATCGGCCAAGCGGCTAAGGCGTGCCTATGGGACAAAAGATCGACACGCGGGCCATTGGCCTGGATACAGGCCTGGCGCTGATCAAATGGCTGACCGGGGCCGAAAACCTGCATTACGGGCTGTGGGACGGGCTGGAGCTGTCTGCAGGCAACCTGCGCCGCGCGCAGGATGCCTATAGCGACAAGCTGTTTGCGCTGCTGCCGCCCGAGCCCCTGCGCATCCTGGATATCGGCGGCGGAGCAGGCGAAACAGCGCGAAAATTGCTGGCCCTGGGTCACAGCGTTGAGATTATCGTGCCCTCGGCCTATCTGGCGGCGCGCTGTCGCGAGAACGCGCCGGGCGCGCGGGTGCATGAATGCATCTTTCAGGAGTTTGCGGGGCAGGGGCCGTTCGATCTGTGCCTTTTTTCCGAAAGTTTCCAATATATTCCGCTGGCAGACAGCCTGCCGCGGTGTCTACCGTTGCTGACGCCCACCGGCAGCATCCTGATTGCTGATTGCTTTCGCACCGATGCCTATCAGGGCCGTGCGGTGCATGGCCCGCAGCCCGGTGGGGGCCATCGGCTGACGGCATTTCGCGCCGCGGTGGCATCCCTGCCGCTGGACGTCACGCATGATGAGGATATTACCGACAGCGTCGCGCCCTCGATTGATCTGGAACAGGGGTTCTTCCATGTGCTGGGCACCGGGCTGGCCAGCGCCCAGTCCGAGATCGGGGCTAAAAAGCCGCGCACCTGGTGGTTCGTTTGCAAAGCGCTGGGGCTGTTCCTGTCCGAAAAGCGCCGCCGTAATCTGGGCCAACGTCTGACCGATACGTCCCGCACCGCCGATGTGTTCAGGCACTATAATCGCTATATCATCCTTAGGTTGAGTAAAGGTTAATAAATGGTTCCAGAAAATCCTAAATTTTTATCGGAATTTCGAAAATTTTGTGCATCTTTTGGTTGAAATGCAGTTTGTCCTGCTGCAGGATGAAGAGGCAAGCAGCACACTAAGGCTGTCGGTCGACTGCACCCCACACCCCACCCACACTCCCCGTGGTCGACCGACGGTTCTTTTCCCCCACCCCTTTGAATGCGGCAAAGCGGCAGCTTGCGCTTTCGCCTTTCATCAGCCAATAAGGCTCTGATCCCGACCGCCGTTCAGCCGGAGGCAGCCCATGCGCGCCCGTATCTATCAGCCCGCCAAGACCGCAATGCAGTCGGGCACCGCAAATGCCAAAGGCTGGGTGTTGGACTTTGCCCCAGCCTCGGCGCGGGAAGTCGACCCGCTGATGGGCTGGACCTCGTCCAGCGATACCCAGGCCCAGGTGCGGCTGCGCTTTGACAGCCAACAGGCGGCTGAGGCCTATGCCACGGCCAATGGCATCGAATTCACCGTGATCGAACCCAAGGCGCGCAAGCCCCTGATCCGCGCCCGCGGCTATGGCGAGAATTTCGCCACCGACCGTCGCGGCGCCTGGACGCACTGAGCGGCTCAATCCGACGTCAACAACTCTGCCCCGATCCAGACATCCGTCCCGGCCTTGTAGATGAAATCTGCGCGCTTCACGCTGCCGTCGCCGGAGTAAAGCATCAGCAGACCGTCCTTCACCTCATACCGGCCTTGCGATTCGCTGCCGCTTGACACCGCGTAGCCGCCGCCAGCGTCAAAACTGCCGAACGCCCCGCCCGAAGAACCGAAACTCCAGGTGAAATCGGGGTGAAACTCGGTCACGCTGGACGAAGACACACCGCCGGAAACCCCGCTGCCGGGGGAAAAGCCCGAAAAGAACATGGTTGAGATCGACCCGTTGATCCTGGTGCCATCCGCCAATGGATCAATCGGCCACAGCACGTTGCTGGCAGAGCCCAATCCGTCACCCTCCACCGCCAATTCCTCGATCTCGCCCGAGGCGAAAGACAGGATCAGCTTGCCGTCTTCTTCGCGGTAACTGCCCCAGGACATATCGCCCTTGGCCAGCGCCGCGGGCGTGTCGAATTCCGATGTACCCGCGGGCGGGGTGCCATCGTAAAACAACCCGTCGGGCCAGAAGGTCAGCCAGCGATGGTCGATTTGCATCTGCATCATCCCGTCCAACCCCAGCGTCCACCATGTTGAGGCGCCCCAATACACCCCGATCCGGCTGCCCGGCTGCGGCTCAGGCAGCAACGCCTTTGCTCCTTCCGAAACATAGCGCGCGCCCTCGATCAACGGCATGACGTCGCGTTCAAAAATGCGCAGGTCGGCGGTGGTTTCGGTCTCGTCCGAGGCAGAGGTCTCAAACCCGATCAGTTCCATCCGGCCAGACAACTGCACAGCGACCAGAATCTGCAGATGGCCATCGACGGTCTGGCCTTGCAGCCCGCCCGGACGCCCGCTGATATTGACCATTTCGGATGCCATCGGCTGCACCTGCGGCGCCTTGTCTCCATCAGGTTCGACAAAGCGCAGGGTCTGCGCGTTCAAATAGATGTCCATCGGGACCGTCCCGGCATCACCTGTGGCGATATAGATATAGCAATACGCGCATTCGTCGTTCGGCAGGTCGGAATACAGCGTCAGCGACCCGTCATCGTGCACAGCACCCGCCGTCCAGCCGACCGGAATGTCAAAGATCAGATTGCCATGCTGGTGCGTTTCGGCGGTGACCACATTGGGCAGGGCCAGCAGGGCCAGGCAGGCAAGGATCCGGCGCATTGCGACCTCCGGGCGGGACATGACGAAAGGATTGCACAGAAATCGGCCAAGACCAGTGCGGAAATCCCGTCCTTGCCGTGCGAGGGGCAGGGTTTCGCTTGCCCTTGGCCGGGCCGCACGGCAGGAAGGGCGCCGGAGGTGCCGTTTATGACCATCACAATCACCGAAGACCATCCGCTGACCCCCGATCTGGCTCTGCTGTTTGATCGTCATACCGCCGATATGCACGCCGACACGCCACCAGAATCCATTCACATGATGGATAGAGGCGCGCTGGCAGTCCCCGGAATCCGGTTCTTTGTGATGCGCGATCTGGGCAACCCGGTGGCGATGGGTGCGTATAAACAGATTGAGCCGGGCCATGCCGAGATCAAGTCGATGCATGTTCTGACCGAAGCACGTGGGCGCGGTCTGTCCAAAGCAATGCTGGCGCATCTGCTGCAGGCCGCGACACAGGATGGCCTGTCTCGCCTCAGCCTCGAGACCGGCATCCAGCCCACCTTCGTCGCCGCCCGCGCATTGTATGAAAGGGCGGGATTCACCGAATGTGGGCCTTTTACAGGTTATGGTCCCGACCCGAATTCGGTTTTCATGTCGAAACAGCTTGGCTAGAAGAAGCGATCGGTCCGGCACCTCAGCGGAATAGGGCAGCTACCTTCTAAGTCCCGCTCTGGGCCGGATTAGAGGCGTAAAGACAACTGGTTAGGAAAGTGGCAGCATGTTGCGAACCGTTTTCCGAACCTCTATCAGAGGAATCACGGTCCCGTAGCTCAACTGGATAGAGCACCTGACTTCTAATCAGGATGTTGGGCGTTCGAGTCGTCCCGGGATCGCCAATTTTCAATCCACTTGTGTAGTGTTGTTCGACATCCAAAGACCGACTTTTCGACAAAAGTTGGTTTTTGAGGATCATGGGCTGGCAATAAACGCTTTTTATCGATTCTTGTGTTCGCGGCCTGACGCATGATGCCCTACGTCGGCGTCGAGCCCATTAGCGATGTTCAGGCACCCTATAGCATGGAGGGCTCGTTCGCAGGTGCGGCAACGTGATGGGCGCACACCGGACCTCCAAGGACAGCGCGCCTGATGACCGCTCTCAAACCCACAGTGGTCTCTCGCCGTGTTGAACCTGGCCGGTAGGTTTCAGCACACAAACAAATCGAGCCAAGCCAACAGCGCGCTGTGTGCCGACACTCAGTTGCCTGTGGCATCTCGGAATGGCATTGTCGAGGAAAGGTTCCACAGCAACCAGACTGAACAGTATTGATAGC
>JBATPI010000027.1:0-1832 GCA_049291415.1 Paracoccaceae bacterium
GCGCTGGCGGCAGCACCGCCCCTGCGGCCAGATGTCTGCGCATCCGGCCCCGCCCGTCGTCGCCCACCCCGCCAGAGGACTGAAACCAAAGCGCAATCTCAACACACAGCCGCACGGCATCAGCCGCATCCGTCGCCACCCGCCCCAATGCGGCCCCGTCCGACCGCACGCTCAGCGCCCCTGCGGTGCCCTCAACCCGAATATCCCCGCTGACCCCGGCCAGATGCCGCATCGGCCCGGTATCAACGACAAAGCCAAATTTTGCCGGCAGGGGCGGTAAGGCCATCAGAGCCGCGGGCAAAGCCTGCGCTAGGTCTTCGGCCACAGGATCGCGGCAGGGCGTCAGCACCAGATTGCTGCGCGCCTCGACCGCTTCGGTTGCGGCGATCAGACCCAGTCGATCAAGTGCTGCCAAAAGCGTCGGAAACCCTGCGTCGCTAACACCACGGATCTGCAGGTTGGCGCGTGAGGTCGCCTCAATCACGCCAGTGCCATGGCTCTCGGCCAGATCGGCCAAAGCGGCCAGTTGGGCGGGTGACACCTGCGACAGCGGCGGGCGCACCCGCACCACCAGCCCATCGCCCGCCATCATCGGGCGGTGACTGCCGGGGCACCAGCCCTGGATGATCGGGTCAGCCATCGGCCATCCCCGCCAGAATGGAGTTGCGGCGTGAGTGCCAGAGCCCTGCCTCTTGCAGGGCCGCAAAGCGGGCGCGCAGGGCGGCAAGGGCCTGCGGATTTTCCTCATGCAGGAACCCCTCGACGTTCGCATCACCCAGGGTCGCCTCATAGAACAGATCGAACAAATGCGGGCCGACGACACCGGCCAGATGGGCAAATGCGGCCATGTTTTCCAGCGTTGCCGCAATCTCGGCAGCCCCGCGAAAGCCGTGGCGGCGCATGCCCGCGATCCAGACCGGATTGGCGGAGCGGGCCTGCACGACGCGGGCGATTTCCTCGGGCAGGCTGCGGGCGCGGGGGCGGGCGGGGTCGGTGTTGTCCAGATGCCAAAGCGCCGCTTGCCCACCCGTCATTGCCTTGGCGGCGGCAAAACCCGCCTCATGCGCGGCATAATCCACCGCCAAAAGGAGGTCGGTTTCCGGCAGATCCTGCAAGTGAACAAAGCTATCCGCCGCCGCCACCCTTTGCCGGATGCCCGCATCATCGCGCGTAGCGCCGTCGCCATCCAGCGCCCATGCGCTGGCGGAAAGCCAAGCCTCGCCCGCGCGGGTGCGGCCCTGATCGCTGAAATCGTCCAACGCGGCGGCCATGCCCAAACCATAGCTGCCCGGTGCCGGACCATAGACCCGCGCGCCGGCATCGGTGTCGGCATAGGGGTTCCAGTCGGGTGCCTCATCGCGGGTCGACAGCGCCCGCACGGCGGCCGCAAACAAGGCCGACAGGCTAGGGAACACATCACGAAACAGGCCCGATACCCGCAAGGTCACGTCCAGCCGGGGGCGACTCATCTCAGCCAAAGGCAGGATATCAAAGCCCGAGACCCGCTCACTGCCTTCGTCCCAGACCGGGCAGACGCCCAAGAGATGCAGCGCCATGGCAAATTCCTCGCCCGCCGTGCGCATGGTGGCCGACCCCCACAGATCAACGATCAGCCCGCGCGGATAGTCGCCGTGATCCTGCAGATGGCGGCGGACCAGTTCTTCGGCCAGCCTCACGCCCTGGGCATGGGCGGCGCGGCTGGGCACCGCGCGCGGATCGGTGGTGTAAAGGTTGCGGCCCGTGGGCAGCACATCATTGCGACCACGATAGGGCGACCCTGACGGCCCCGCCGGAATGCGCCGCCCAGCCACTGCATCCAACAGCGCCTGCCG
>JBATPI010000028.1:0-35064 GCA_049291415.1 Paracoccaceae bacterium
ATGTCAAGCAGCCCCGCGGATGGTGAATTTGGGCTATCTGACATGAAAACGCCCTGTAAACAAAGCTGATTTCATTGCGAATGGCGGGGATAGGCGGAAATAGTCCAGTTTGTGATCACAGCTATAAAAACTGTGATCACATATTTTCAACCTGTGATCACTGAGCGCCGGTTTGGCGCAGCGGGAATGCGCCGGGCCGGGAAGATCAGTGATTCGGTCCCGGCCCGACGGTGCCATGGCGCTAGTTGAAGAACACCGCGAACAGGATGGCGTCGCCGTAGAGCATCCGCTCAAACTCATTCCACGATTGGGCAGAGGCCTGCGGACCCTTGCGGGCGTAGGGCAAAAAGCCTTCGCCCTGGATCATGGCGATCAGATCCACCGCGGGCGGATCCTTGAACATCATCGACACGTCAATCCCGGCATCACCGCCAAAGCGCCAATGCGGCACCAACAGCTCTCCGGTCAGGATCTTTTCGGCGTCGGCCAGCACGGCCTGCCAGCGTTCGGCGATGCCTTCGGGCATGGCGATGCCAAGGCCGGACACCTGATGTGCGTTCGGGATCCATTCGCTGTCATTGTCGGTTTCCACCGCAACCAGTGTCCAGAAGCGCTGGTTGTTGTGGACCATCTCCAGAAAATGCGCCTGGGCGGATTGCCCCAGCGCGGCATCGGGCTTTTGCGACAGGGCGTGCAGGATGATGGCGGCGCGGTCGACCCAATGGCCGAACATGTAATCCATGGCGTTGTTCGGCGGGGTGGGGCCTTGCAGCGCGGCCATCTCCTGCGATGCGGACATCACCCGCTGAACCGCCTGCGCCGGGTCATAGGCCAGCGCCACCTGCGCCACGCCGGACAGCAGATGGGTGTAGGCGGTCAGCCAGGCGGCATCGGCAGTGTCAAAGCGGATGGTGGGCGCGATGATATCGGCCGAAGCCATGCCGCGTGCGCCCAGGGTGATGCCCGCGACCGAGGCGAGGTCTTCGCCCTCATCGCGTTTGCTGTTCATGTTGATGTCGAACCACAGATCACCCACGGCGATTTCCAGCGCGAAATCCTGGGCGCCCAGCTGGTCCAACGCGGTGCGCGCCGTTTCCATGTCACCATCAAGACCGGTCAGAAGGGTGGTCAGATCTTGCGGCTCAAACGGCCGGGGTGCTGGGTTTTGGGGGATCGGCAAGCGCAGGATCGGCAGTTCGGACCATTCGGAATCGAGGCCGGTCTGCCAGCGGAGCTGCAAGGCGCCCTCAACCCCTGACAGGAACCGCAGGCCCGCCAGCGCGAACAGATCGGGCGGGGTAGGATCGGGCAGGGCGGCCAGCCGCGCCTCGGTCGCGGCGATGCCGGTGGTGGCGATCTCGGCCGACAGGGGCGAGGGATCTGCGGTGGCGGCGCTGGCTGTCAGCGCAACGGCGGCGGCGAGGATGGGCAGGCGCATGGGGCATCTCCTTTGCGGCGACAGGGCCGCTTGGTGCGGAGGATGCGCCGGGCGTCAAGGTGGGTCAACCACGCTGGGGGTAAGGATTCCCGGCGGGGTCACAGCGGCGTCAGCACGCAGAGGCGCTGGCCGCGGGGCAGTTGGCGGTCGGTGAACCGGGCAGCATAGCCTGCGGCGGTGGCGTCGGCGGTGATGGCGGCGGCGGGGCGGTGATAGGGCGGGCGGTCGGGGTGGGTGACAACGCCGTCGGGTTGACGGTGGGGTTCTGCAAGATCATCGGGGGCCAGAAATACCGTCAGGAGCAAGGCGCGCAATCGGGGGCAGCGCTGGCGCAGATTGCTCAGCGCGGGGCGCAGCGTGGCCTCGGGCAGGTGGGTGAAGACGCCGAAGGCGATGGCCATCGTGATGCTGTCCGGCAGGCGAAGAAAGGTGAAATCGGCGTCTTCGATCAGCTGACTCAGGGGCAGGCGAGATTGCAGGGCCGGGGTCAGTTCGGCCTGCCAGCCGCGCTGCATCAGCGCCAGGCTGGCATCGGTGCCCCAATAATGGCCGGGGTTGAGATAAGCGACGGCCTTGTGGCCCAGCCGCAGCGATCCGCAGCCGATGTCCAAGAGGTGATCGGTGGGGGTCAGGCCGTGATCTTGCAGAGCGGCCATCTGAGCGCGGGCGGTTTCATCCCAGCGACCGCCGACGATATCGCGGTGTTTGCCCGCCGCCAGCGCCCGGTCATAAAAGCCGGGGGCCAGATAGGGCGAGGCAAGGGCCATGGGAGGATCAGCCCTTTTCGGGGGGCTTTTCGTCGGGCTTTTCGGTTTTGGCGGCTGCAGCGGCCTTCATCCGGGCCAACAACTCGGCCTTGTCAGTGTCCGCCGACTGCGGCGCGCCCTTGGAATCCTTGCGCTTGGGGCGCGGAGCGAATTTCGCGGCATTGGCGCTGCCGGATTTTGAATAATCCATGGTGGTCTCCAGCTGTGGCGATTTTGGGCAGGGATGCCTGCTTTGTCAGGCTGCTGCAATGAAAAAAGGGCACCCGGCATGGGGGCGCCCTTTGCTTTTGGGTCAGAGGCATCAGGCCAGCGAGGGATCAATGCCCTTGCACGCCTCAACCAGGCCTTTGACGGCGTCAACCGACTTGTCCATCATCACCTGCTCTGCCGGGTTCAGCTTGATCTCGACCACCCGCTCAATCCCGCCGGCACCGATGATCGTCGGCACGCCAACATACATCCCGTTCAACCCGTATGCGCCCTTGACGAAGGCCGCACAGGGCAGAAGGCGCTTTTGGTCCTTGAGGAAGGCTTCGGCCATCTCGATGGCGCTGGTGGCGGGCGCATAGAAAGCCGAGCCGGTTTTCAGAAGGCCAACGATTTCCGCCCCACCATCGCGGGTGCGCTGAACGATGGCGTCCAGTTTTTCCTGCGTGGTCCAGCCCATTGCAACCAGATCTGGCAGGGGAATGCCCGCAACGGTGGAATAGCGGGTCAGGGGCACCATGGTGTCGCCGTGGCCGCCCAAGACAAAGGCCGAGACGTCGCGCATCGAGACGTTGAATTCGGCCGCCAGGAAATGCCGGAAGCGCGCCGCATCCAGGACGCCCGCCATGCCGACCACCATGTTGTGCGGCAAGCCCGAGAATTCGCGCAGTGCCCAGACCATGGCGTCCAGAGGGTTGGTGATGCAGATCACAAAGGCGTTGGGGGCGTATTGCTTGATGCCCTCGCCCACCGATTTCATCACCTTGAGGTTGATGCCCAACAGGTCATCGCGGCTCATCCCCGGTTTGCGGGGGACACCGGCGGTGACGATGCAGACGTCAACGCCCGCGATGTCTGCGTAGGAATTGGCGCCTTTCAGCGACACGTCAAAGCCTTCGACCGGGCCGCATTGCGACAGGTCCAGCGCCTTGCCCTGCGGGGTGCCTTCGGCGATGTCGAAGAGGATGACGTCGCCGAGTTCCTTGGTGGCGGCGAGATGGGCAAGCGTGCCGCCGATCTGGCCCGCGCCGATAAGGGCAATCTTGGGTCTGGCCATGGGAATCTCCCTGTACTTTGGATTGGATTGAGTCTGCGCAGGGAGGTAACCCCCTTTGCGCCTTGTGTCCAGCGCTGCAGTGCAGCTTGGTATACCATTGTATGCAAAAAAGCTGCTTTGCGGCAGGCTGAGCAGGGTTTAGCGGTAACGCGGAACAGGGGGCGCGATGGACGGCTACGGGTTCTGGGTGGCGGCGGTGCTGGCGGCGATGCTGGTGGGCGCGGGCAAGGGCGGAATGCCGGTGGTGGGCATGCTGGGCGTGCCGGTGCTGGCGCTGGTGATTCCCCCGGGGGTTGCGGCGGGGCTGCTGCTGCCGGTCTATGTGGTCAGCGACATGTTCGGGCTATACGCCTATCGTCGGGCGTTCGATGGCCGGGTGCTGGCGATCATGCTGCCGGGCGCTATGGCTGGAATTTTTGTGGGTTGGGCGACGGCGCATTTGGTGCCCGCGGCGGCGGTGACGGTGCTGATCGGGACAATCGGCACGGTGTTCGCGGCCAATCTGCTGGTCCGGCGCGGCGGGCATGGCGCGCCAAGGCGGGCCGAAGTGGCACCGGGCCTGTTCTGGGGCGCGGTGACTGGATTCACCAGCTTTGTCAGCCATTCCGGCGGGCCGCCCTGGCAGGTCTATACCCTGCCGCTGGGCATGCAAAAGGCGGTGTTCGCGGGCACATCCACCATCGCTTTCGCGATAATAAATGCGGTGAAACTGCTGCCATATTGGCAATTGGGCCAGTTGAGCAGCGAAAACCTGCATGTGGCGGCGCTGCTATTCGCGCCTGCCGTTCTGGCGGTGTTCGGCGGCGTGCGGTTGGTGCAATGGCTGCCCGAAGCGGTGTTTTTCCGCGCCGTCACCTGGGCATTGCTGGCGGTGTCGGTCAAGCTGATCTGGGACGGCGGGCGGGCGCTGCTGGGCTAGATCTTTTCGCCCTTTGCGGGGGTTTGGTCTGGATCGGTCTCAAACCCCTGGCCTGCGGCGACCAGGCACATCTGGCCGTCAGGCGTGCTGACCGCGATGGTCCAGCTGCCGGTCTGCGCACTGGCGTAGATCTCAACCACCGCATTCGCGGCCAGACCCCAGGCGCGGCGGGTCTCGCCATAGCGCTGGGCGAGATCGGCAGTGACAGTGTCACGCGGGCCGCATTGGGCGGGCTGGTCTTGGCCAAAACTGGCATGGGCGGCAAGGATGACGCCGGCCAGGCCTAGCGAAAGGGCAAGAAAATTCTGGGTCATCGGCGGTGCCTTCGGATTTTTAAAGGGTCGGGACAGAGGGCCAAGCCTGGCCCCGGCGCTTTGCGTTTGAGTTAACGCGGCGTTCAGAATTTGGGGCGCACAGCCGCGCAAACGCAGAAATTTCTGCAATGCGGCAATTCCCTCTTGAAGAAAGTGGCAAAATCATTCTTTCTGACGCAAGAATCTTGCGTAAGGAAATTGCCATGTCCCGCCCCTATCGCTCTGTCCTCTATATTCCAGCCGCGCGTGAGCGGGCGCTGGAAAAGGCCAGCGGTCTGGCGACGGATGCGATCATCTTTGATCTGGAGGATGCGGTGGCGCCCGAGGAAAAACCCGCCGCGCGGGATCTGCTGACCCGGGTTCTGGAAACGGCAGACTATGGCCACCGGGCGCGAATCGTGCGGATCAACGGGTTTGACACCGACTGGGGCCGCGCCGATGCGGATGCCTTGGCGCAGGGACTGGCGCGCGGGGTGCGAGTGGATGCGGTGCTGGTGCCCAAGGTCGGCAGCCCCGCCGATCTGGACGCGGTAGCCGCGGTGCTGCCGGGCGTGGATCTGTGGGCGATGATGGAAACCGCCTCAGGCATCTGTAATGCAGGGCAGATTGCGGCGCATCCGGCGCTGACCGGGATGGTGATGGGCACCAATGATCTGGCCAAGGAACTGGGCTGCCGGTTCCGCGCCGACCGCTTGCCGCTGCAGGCGAGCCTAGGCCTGTGCATGCTGGCCGCGCGGGCGCAGGGCAGGGTGATCATTGACGGGGTGTTCAACGCCTTCAAGGATGAGGCGGGCCTGCGGGCCGAGTGTGAACAAGGCCGCGACATGGGCTTTGACGGCAAGACGCTGATCCACCCGGCGCAGTTGGACATTGCCAACGCGGCGTTTGCGCCGTCAGAGGCCGAGGTGGAACTGGCACAGCGCCAGATTGCGGCTTACGACGCGGCGCGGGCTGCGGGGCATGGCGTGGCCGTGGTCGATGGCCGGATCGTCGAGAACCTGCACATCCAGACGGCCCAGGCCACGCTGGACCGGGTGCAGGCGATTGCAGAGATGGCCGAATAGGGGCAGGGTGGCGCCGGATCAAACAGGGGTGTCGGCATGACGTTGCTAATTCTGGGACTGGCGCTGTGGTGGGCGGCGCATTTGTTCAAACGGCTGGCGCCGGGGGCGCGGGCGCAGTTGGGCGGGGCCGGCAAGGGGCTGGTGGCGATTGCCATCCTGGCCTCGGTCGTGCTGATGGTGCTGGGGTTTCGCGCCGCCGAATTCGTGCCGCTGTGGGAGCCGCCTAGGTTCCTGATCCATGTCAACAACCTGTTGATGTTTCTGGCGTTTTTCTTTTATGCGGCGGATGGAATGCGGGCGGGCTTTGTGGCCCGGATGCGGCATCCGCAACTGACCGGGTTCAAGACCTGGGCGGTGGCGCATCTCATCGTGAATGGCGATCTGGCGGGGGTGATCCTGTTTGGCGGATTGCTGGCATGGGCGGTGGTGACCGTGATCGTGATCAACCGCAGCCAACCCGAATGGACGCCAAAGACGCCGAAACCGGGGGCGATGCCAAAGGCGCTGGCGGCAACGGTGGTTGTGGTGGTCGTGGTGATGGCGATTCACAACTGGCTGGGCGTGCAGCCCTGGGGGGGGTGAGGTGCAGATCTATCGGTTCCTGTCAGAGGACGACACATCGGCTTTTTGCCACAAGATCAGTCTTGCGCTGTCAAAGGGCTGGGCGCTGCACGGCAGCCCGACCTATGCCTTTGACGCAGGCCGCGGCGTGATGCGCTGTGGGCAGGCGGTGGTCAAGGAAATTCCGGGCACCTACAGCCCGGATACGAAACTGGGCGAGATGTAGGATGGGCAATATTGCCCATCCTACCTGACCGCGTTCTAGGGGCTGATGATGAAGACCAATCCGGGGCGTTTCTTTGAAGATTACCGCATGGGCGAGACCATTGTGCATGCCGTGCCGCGCACCGTCTGGGGCGGCGAGAGGGCACTGTATCACGCGCTGTATCCTGCGCGCGCAGCACTCTATTCCTCGGATGAATTTGCCCGTGCCTGTGGTCTGCCCGCCAGCCCGCTGGACGATCTGATTGCCTTTCACACCGTTTTTGGCAAGACGGTGCCCGACATCAGCCTGAATGCCATCGCCAATCTGGGCTATGCCGAGGGTCGCTGGCTGGCACCGGTTTACCCCGGCGATACGCTGCGGTCGGAATCGACTGTGATCGGGTTGAAAGAGAACTCGAACGGGAAATCCGGCGTTGTCTGGGTGCGGACGCGCGGCATCAACCAGCGCGGCGAGGTTGTGCTGGATTATGTGCGGTGGGTGATGGTGCGCAAGGCCCGTCAGACCGCCATGGCCGAGGCAATTGTTCCAGATCTGCAAACGGTGGTGCCCCCGGAGGCATTGGTCGTGCCGCAAGGGTTGGATTTTCGCAATTATGATTTCGCGCTGGCTGGAGAACGGCATCGCTGGGGTGACTATGCCGTTGGCGAGCGGATCGACCATGTCGATGGCGTCACCGTTGAAGAGGCCGAGCATATGCTGGCCACGCGGCTCTGGCAGAACACCTCGAAGGTGCATTTTGACACCAGCCAGCGTGAGGATGGCAAGCGGCTGATATATGGCGGGCATGTGATCTCTCTGGCGCGGGCGCTGTCGTTCAACGGGCTGGCCAATGCGCAGATGATGGTCGCCCTGAACGCCGGCGCGCATGCCAACCCGTGTTTTGCCGGCGATACCGTGCGGGCCTGGTCGCAGGTGCTGGACCGCGCCGAGACGGCTGCGCCCGGCGTCGGCGCGCTGCGTCTGCGCACCGTAGCGGTCAAGCATGGAGCCGCGCCCTTTGCCCTGAAAGATGAAGCCGGGCGCTATCTGCCGGAGGTGTTGCTGGATATCGACTATTGGGCGCTGTGCCCGCTGTGACCTGACCTGCCCGACAGAAGGTAAGAGTGTATGCGTAAAACCCTGCTGACGGCCATGTTTGTCGCCTTTCCCCTGTGCGCGCAGGCTGAGGAACCCTCGGAGGAAGCGATCGAGTTCGTGCGCGGCAATGTGCTGTCAATCTTTTATCATGAGTTCGGGCATGCGTTGGTCGACATGCTGGGCGTGCCGGTCATGGGCCGTGAGGAAGACGCCGCCGACGCCCTGTCGGTCATTCTGACGAACGAGATGTGGGACGAGGAAGAGGCCCGCTCAGCAGCTTGGGTCACAGCGGAATACTGGTTGCAATCGGCCAGCGAAACCGCAGATGCAGAGCCCGACTATTCCGACGTCCACAGCCTGGACATGCAGCGCTATTTCACCCACATCTGCCTGTTCTACGGTGCTAATCCGGACGCCCGCGGTGAGTTCGTGACCGAGTTCCAGCTGCCCGCGGACCGCGCCGAAGGCTGCGCCGACGAATATGCCCGGACATCTGAATCCTGGGGGCTGTATCTGGACGAGATTGCGACCGAAACGCCGGGAACGTCAATCAAGATGGAAGTCGACACTGCCGACAGCATCTCGATGATTCTGGGCTATGAGGTGGAGGGGCTGAATGAGGCCTATGTGCTGCCCGAAGGCCTGACCGTCAGCCTGGAATCCTGCGGCGAAGTCAACGCCTTTTATGATTCCAGCACAAAGTCGATTACATTTTGTACCGAGTATGTGGATTATCTCTGGGGCCAGGCCGAGGCCATGAATTTGTGATCACGATTTTTTTGAATGTGATCACAAACAGGAAAAATACAGGATCGTTTTGGCAAACGAGTGGTTTTTGCTGGCTTCCTGGGCGTGACTCGGTCGGAAAAGTCGGTCATGATAGACCAAGAACGCACGCCCGCGGCCCGAACGGCCCGGGCTGCCAGCGATGAAGGGAACCGACATGGCAGAGACCAATCAGGTCGAAAGGCCGCTCTCTCCGCACCTGCAGATCTATCGTCCGCAGATGACCTCGATCTCGTCGATCCTGACACGGATCACCGGGCATGCGCTGGTTGCGGGGGTGATGCTGGCGGTGTGGTGGCTGTTGGCGGCGGCAACGTCGGACAGCTATTTCCAGATCGCCAATGCGGTCGCGACCAGCTGGTTCGGTGATCTGGTGTTTACCGGCTCGCTCTGGGCGGTCTGGTATCACTATCTGGCCGGGTTGCGCCATCTGTACTTTGATGCCGGCAACGGGCTGGACATCGGCACGGCGGAAAAGCTGGGCTGGGCCTGCGTAATCGGATCGGTCGTGCTGACCGTGATCACAATTTTTCTGGTTCAGTGAGGGCATCATGCGATACCTGACCGCCCGCAAGCGCGCGATCGGCAAAGGTGCCTCTGGCACCGGCACCGAACATCATTGGTCGATGACCCTGTCAGCCGTGGGGCTGGCCTTTCTGGTGCCCAGCTGGCTGTATATCTTTGGCAGCACTCTGGGCGGCACCCGGGCTGAGGTGACAGAGGCATTCTCGCACCCCTTTCCGGCGATCCTGACCGCGTTGGTTCTGGTGATCGGCATGCGCCATTTCGCCATGGGCGCAACGAATATGATTGACGATTATGCCCGCGGCACCGCGCGCAAGATGTTGATCATCTTTGTGATCTCGTTGGCCTGGATGATTGGCGCCGTCGGCATATTCGCCCTGTTGAAAATAGCACTCTGAGGACTGGACATGACCGCTTACCCTTATGAAGTGCATGATTATGACGTGGTCGTTGTGGGCGCGGGCGGCGCAGGTTTGCGCGCCACGCTGGGCATGGCCGAACAAGGGCTGCGCACGGCCTGTGTGACCAAGGTGTTCCCGACCCGCAGCCATACCGTGGCAGCCCAGGGCGGCATTGCGGCGTCCTTGGGCAATATGGGCCCCGACAGCTGGCAGTGGCATATGTATGACACGGTCAAGGGGTCTGACTGGCTGGGCGATACCGACGCCATGGAATACCTGACGCGCGAGGCGCCGAAGGCGGTCTATGAGCTGGAGCATTACGGCGTGCCCTTCAGCCGCACCGAAGAGGGCAAGATCTATCAGCGCCCGTTCGGCGGCCATACCACCGAATACGGCGAAGGCCCGCCGGTGCAGCGCACCTGTGCCGCTGCCGACCGCACCGGGCATGCCATCCTGCATACGCTCTATGGCCAAAGCCTGAAGAACAATGCCGAATTCTACATCGAATATTTCGCATTGGATCTTATCATCACCGATGGGGTCTGCACCGGGGTGGTGGCGTGGAAGCTGGATGATGGAACCATGCACGTCTTCAACGCCAAGATGGTGGTGCTGGCGACCGGCGGCTATGGCCGGGCTTATTTCAGCGCGACTTCGGCGCATACTTGCACCGGCGACGGTGGCGGTATGGTGGCGCGGGCCGGTCTGCCCTTGCAGGACATGGAATTCGTGCAGTTTCACCCGACCGGGATCTATGGCTCGGGCTGTCTGATCACCGAAGGCGCGCGGGGCGAGGGCGGCTATCTGACCAATAGCGAAGGCGAGCGGTTCATGGAGCGGTATGCGCCCCATTACAAGGATCTGGCGCCGCGCGACTATGTCAGTCGCTGCATGACGATGGAGATCCGCGAAGGCCGCGGCGTGGGCCCGGGCAAGGATCACATCCATCTGCACCTGAACCACTTGCCGCGTGAGGCGCTGGACCTGCGCCTGCCCGGCATCACCGAAAGTGCGCGCATCTTTGCCGGTGTCGATCTGCACAAAGAACCGATCCCGGTGCTGCCGACCGTGCATTACAACATGGGCGGCATTCCCACGAATTATTGGGGTGAGGTGTTGAACCCCACGGCGACCAACCCCGACGCCACCTTCCCCGGCCTGATGGCGGTGGGTGAGGCGGGCTGTGCCTCGGTGCATGGCGCGAACCGGCTGGGATCAAACAGCCTGATCGACCTGGTGGTGTTCGGCCGGGCTGCGGCCATTCGGGCGGGCCAGGTGGTGGACCGTGCGGCGGCGCATGCTGCGGTGGACAAGGCTCAGGTGGATAAAGCGCTGGACCGGTTCGACGGGTTGCGCAATGCGGCAGGCGGCACGCCCACGGCCGAGTTGCGGTTGGAGATGCAAAAGACCATGCAGGCTGATGCCGCTGTTTTCCGGACGGAAAAGACGCTGGCCGAGGGTGAAAAGAAGATGACCGCCATCGCCGCCAAGCTGGGCGATCTGCATGTCACCGACCGCAGTCTGGTCTGGAACACCGACCTGATGGAAACGCTGGAGCTGACCAATCTGATGCCCAACGCGTTGGCCACCATCTATGGCGCACATGCCCGCACCGAAAGCCGCGGCGCCCACGCGCATGAGGATCACCCGGCGCGGGACGATGTGAACTGGCGCAAACACTCGCTGGCCTGGGTGGATGGCAACAAGGTGCGTCTGGACTATCGCCCGGTGCATACCGCCCCCCTGACGACCGAGGCCGAAGGCGGCATCAGCCCGGCGAAAATCGCCCCGGCCGAGCGGAAGTTCTGATGCGCAGGATTGGCCTTGTGGCGATGGTTCTTGCCGTGACCGCCTGTGTGTCGGGCGGCGACATCGTGCAAGACACCACGCGCAGTCTGGCGCGCGGGGCTGTGGATGCGGCAGCAGGTCGGTATCTGCCGGGGGTCAACGTCTCGCCCTATACCGATTGTGTGATCAACAACGCCAGCACCGGCGAATTGTTGCAACTGGCGCAGGTCGCGGGGGCCGGGGCCGCGCAGGAAGTTGCCGTTCAGGCCTTTCCGATCGTCCAGACCATCGCCTCACGCCCCGAGACGACGCAATGTCTGCTTTCCACCCTGTCGCCCAAGGATGTCTTGATGGCGCAGGGCCTGTCGGGAGGAGGATTGTGATGAAATATGCGCCTTTGATGGGGATAGCCGCCCTGACCCTTGCCGCCTGTGATCCGCAGGCCGCCGTTGACGATGCGGTGCGCCGCACGGCGGGCGATGTGGTCTATGCCGTGGTCAGCCGCGACATGCCTGCCGCCCCGGCCCGCGCCGCGACCGAATGCATCTTGCAGGCCGCCACCATGCCAGAGATCCGCGGCCTGGCCCGCGATGTTGGGGTTGAGGCTGGCAGCCAGACCAAGGAAAACATCCGCAATCTGGCGAAGCGCCCAGCGACCCAGACCTGTTTTGCGGCCTCTGGCGTGCCGCCGGTGACATGATGTGGCGTGGTTTTCCCCTGATCGGGCTCTTGGCCGCCTGTGGTCCGATGACCGTGCAACAGGCCGAACGTGAATGCTATGACCGCGCCCGTCTGGCGCAACAGCCGCGCGGAATGGTCACGGTGGGGGGCACCTCGGCGGGCAAGGCAACCGGCGGCATCTCTTTGCAGGTGTCGTCCGACTATGTTCTGGGCCGTGACCCCTCGGCCATCTATGAGACCTGCGTGATGTCCAAATCCGGCGAGGCGCCGCGGCGTCCGCTCTATGACCGTCCTGACTGGAAAGGCTGACCCATGGTTCAGTTTTCACTGCCCAAGAATTCGAAAATCCGCACCGGCAAGACCTGGCCAAAGCCCGCCGGCAAGGAAGTGCGCAAGTTCCAGATCTATCGCTGGAACCCCGACGACGGGCAAAACCCGCGGGTGGATACCTATTTTGTTGATATGGATACCTGCGGCCCGATGGTTCTGGACGCGCTGATCAAGATCAAGACCGAGATCGACCCGACGCTGACCTTTCGGCGGTCCTGCCGTGAGGGGATCTGCGGATCCTGCGCGATGAATATCGGCGGCATCAACACTCTGGCCTGTATTTACGGGCTGGATGAGGTGAAGGGCGATGTGAAGATCTATCCTCTGCCACATATGCCGGTGGTCAAGGATCTGATCCCGGACCTGACGCATTTCTATGCCCAGCACGCCAGCATCATGCCCTGGCTGGAGACCAAAACCAACCGCCCCGCCAAGGAATGGCGCCAGTCGATTGATGATCGGGCAAAGTTGGACGGGCTGTATGAATGCGTGATGTGCGCCTGTTGCAGCACATCCTGCCCGTCGTATTGGTGGAACTCGGACCGCTATCTGGGCCCGGCCGCACTGCTGCATGCCTATCGCTGGATCATCGATTCCCGCGATGAGGCCACCGGCGAGCGGCTGGATGATCTGGAAGATCCGTTCAAGCTGTATCGCTGCCACACCATCATGAACTGCACCAAGACCTGCCCCAAGGGGCTGAATCCGGCCAAGGCGATTGCCGAGATCAAAAAGCTGATGGTCGAACGGGTGGTCTGACCCTGTGCATGAAAACCTGGCGATTGTCCTGGCAACCGTTGCCGGGCTGATCGTCTTTTTGTCCCCGCATTTGCGCCGGTGGGATCTGTGGCGCGCGATGATAACGCCGTTGGCCTCTATCATCGGCTCGGGGTTTTTGGTTCTGGGGCCGATCCTGAATGATTCCTATGGCCGCTATGCGCCTCTGGTGATGGCGGGGCTATGTGCTGTGGCCTGGGGCTTTGGTGCCGCGATCCGGGCAAATATCGCGACACTGGCTGCGGCGGAACCGGGCCCCCTGCGGGTTGGCCTAGAGGCTGCGGGCGATTGGGTTCTGGCCTTTGCCTATATCATCTCGGTTGCCTATTATCTTAATCTTTTCGGGGCCTTCGCGGTGGGTTTGCTGCCATTGGAGCCTGGAGTGCTGCCGAAAATCGTCACCTCTGCCGTCTATGCGGTGATCCTGTTTGTCGGCTGGACCCGTGGATTTGCGGCGCTGGAGCGGATGGAGGTTCTGTCGGTCAGCCTGAAGCTGGCGATTATACTGGGGCTGGTGGCCGGTCTGATCGGAGAGACCTTTGCAAAGGGAGCTGCAGGCGCGTTTGCGCTGGGGCCGGCCCATCTGGAAGGTTGGCCCGCAGTGACGCTGGCCTTTGGGCTGATCGTCACGGTGCAGGGGTTTGAAACCTCGCGCTATTTGGGCGAGGCCTATTCCCCCGACCTGCGCATCCGGTCGATGCGGTTGGCGCAAGCGACGTCAACCCTGATCTATATGGTCTATGTCGGGCTGTTGGTGTTGTGCTTTGCGCCCGGATCGGGGCCAACCAGCGAAACCGCGATCATCGGAATGATGGCACAGGTCGCGCCCGTGCTGCCGGTGCTGCTGGTTGCGGCGGCGCTGGCGGCGCAATTCAGTGCGGCGGTGGCCGATACGTCCGGGGCAGGCGGGCTGGTGTCAGCCCGCAGCCGGGGGCGGTTGGGCACGCGCCAATCCTATGCGGTTCTGGTGGGTGCGGGGGTGACGCTGACCTGGACAACCGGGGTCTTTGGCATCATCGCCTATGCGTCGCGCGCCTTTGCGGTCTATTATGCCGTGCAATGCGCCATTGCGGCCTTGGGAGGCTGGCGCAATAGACCCGCAGTATCAGCGGGTTACACGGCACTTGCGGCTTTGGCGCTGGGCATGGCGGTGCTGGGCCGCGCCGTGGAATAGGGGGTCGAATGCCAATACTGTTGCTGTTGTTGGGCCTGTCGGTGTTTGTCTACCTTTGGCTCAGCCGTCGCAATTCCACCCTGACCCGCGCCTGCCGCTGGCGGTTGGATCGGTCGGTGGCCCCTGATGCCTGGCGCTGTGCGGCCTGTGGCGCAGTGGCGCGCGGGCCAGAGCCGCGCGATTGCTTGCGTCAGCAATAACGCTCGGCCGAGGTTGTCAGCACGTCGTCATATCGGTCGCCCCAGGCCCAGCCGATCGGCAAAAGGCGGCGGATGTCGCGGCGGTCATCTTCGGTCAGCACGATCTCGGGGGCATTGATCCATGCGGCCAGATGCGTGGCCGATCTGGTGCCGGGGATCGGGATCAGATGGTCACCCTGATCCAGCAGCCAAGCCAGCGCCAACGCGGCAGATGTCTGCCCGCGACCTTGCGCGAAGTCCTGAAACGTCTGTATTTTCTGCTGGTTATGCGGCCAATTCTCAGGCCAGAAACGCGGCACGCGGGTGCGCAGTTCTGCTGGTGCAAAGCTGGCCGGGTCTGCGATGGGGGTGCCAAACGCCCCACGCCCAAGCGGCGAAAACGGCACGAAGGCCACGCCTAAGGCGGCGCAGCGCTGGATCAGGCCCAACTCGGGCTGGCGCGTCCACAGCGAATACTCGTTCTGCACCGCCGTCACCGGATGCACCGCATGGGCGCGCTCCAGCGTGTAGGGCGCGATTTCCGACAGCCCGTAGCCGCCGATTTTCCCTTCGGCCTGCAGGCGTTGCATGGTGTCGGCCAGGTCTTCTGCCGGGGTGTCAGGGGCATGGCGGTGGGCGTAGAACAGATCGACATGATCCACGCCCAGACGGCGGAGCGAGCCTTCCAGTTCGGCCCGCAGATAGGCGGCGGAATTGTTGGTGCCGCGCGGCGGACCCTCAACGATCCCGGCCTTGGTGGCGATGACCGGGCGATGGGGGCGGCTGGCCCGCCATGTGCCGATGATGGTCTCACACAGACCATTGCCGTAGATGTTTGCGACGTCCAGGAAGTTTATCCCATGGTCCCAGGCGGCATCCAGGGTGCGTAGGGATTCGGCTTCGGTCGTGGGGCCGAAGATGCCGCCAAAGGACAGGCAGCCCAGACCCAGCGCCGAGACGGTTGGGCCGTTTGCCCCCAGCCGGCGCTGCTTCATGCGGTCACATAATGCAGGCCGGTGAACAGCGCGCGCAGGGCGCGGGTGCGGGGGGCGACAGTTTCGGGCGCGTTTGAGCGCAGGCCTTCGGCGATCAGCGCGGCCAGGGCGGGGGCGTCTGCGGGGGTGACGCCGCGGCGCACCAATTCCGGTGTGCCGATGCGCAACCCGTTCATGTCGCCAGCCACCGGGGCAATCGGCAGACCGATGCCGCAGGCAAGGAACCCCGCCTTGCGCAGGGTCTTTGACGCCGCTTGGCCGCCGCCGAACCCGGCAGCCTCAATCGCGAATTGGTGGCTTTGGGTGCCGCCCTTGTCTGCGGCAAAGACCGGCAGGCCCAGCTTGACCATTTCGGCCGCCAAAGCGCGGGCCAGATCGACCATGGCCTGCGCATAGGCGCGCCCGTGATCGCGCCAGTCCAGCAGGCTAAGCGCGAGGGATGCCGATTTGGCGGCGTCAAAATTGGCGGTCATGCCGGGAAAGGCAATGGCGTCAAGACGTTGGGTGATCGTCGCATCATTGCTGACGATCAGGCCCCCCGCCGGGCCGCCAAGGGATTTATAAGTGCTCATCGTCATCAGATGCGCGCCTTCGGTCAAGGGGTTGGCCCAGACCCGCCCCGCAATGATGCCGCATTGATGGGCCGCATCGAACAGCACCTTTGCGCCCACCTCATCGGCAACTTTGCGCACTTCGGCGACCGGGTGGGGGAACAGGTTCAGGCTGCCTCCAACGGTGATGATCTTGGGCCGCACCGCATGGGCCAGGTCACGAAGTTTCGCTATATCAATGGTATAGCCGTCTGGGTCAACCGGAGCGTCATGCGTGGTCAACCCGTATAGCCCGGCGCAGCCATCGGCGTGATGGGTGACATGGCCGCCAATGCTGGCCGGGGGGGCAATGATCGAATCGCCGGGTTTGGTCAGTGCCATGAAGCCGTAAAGGTTGGCCAGCGCGCCCGAAGCCACGCGGATTTCGGCATATCTGGCCTGAAAAATCTCGGCCGCCAGCTCAGCCGCGATCACCTCAATTTCCTCAATTGCTTCCAGCCCCATCTCATACTTGTCGCCGGGGTAACCCAGGCTGGGGCGTGAGCCCAGACCGCGGGCCAGTACCGCCTCGGCCCGCGGGTTCATCACATTGGTGGCGGGGTTCAGATTGAAACACTCGGCATCATGGATATCGTGGTTTTTCTGGATCAGATCCTCGATCCGGTCAGCAACCCGGGCCGAGGGGGCCGCGGTTTCCGTTGCATATCGCTGGATCAGGGTTTCGCAGGCGGCGGGCACCCAGGGGCGCGGGGACAGATGGGGCATGGGATCCTCAGGAAAAAGCGGCTTCGAGGGCGATTTCCACCATCGCGCCGAAACTGGTTTCGCGGTCAGCGGCGGGCAGCGCCGCATGCGTCAGGATGTGGTCCGATATGGTCAGGATGGCCAGCGCGCGGACGCCGTACCTTGCGGCAAGGATATAAAGCTCGGCCGCCTCCATTTCCACGCAAAGGCAGCCGTGGCGTTGCAACTGGTCGTTCAGGTCGGGGCGTTCGTCATAGAAGGTGTCGGACGAATGGATCATGCCGACATGGGTGGTGGCGCGGGATTTGGCGGCGGCATGGGCGGCGCAGAGCAGGCCAAAATCGGCGGTTGGGGCAAAACCCATCTCTCGGAAGGTGGTAGAAGACGGCGTGTGCGTGGTGGCCGAAGACATTGCCAGAACCACGTCGCGCAGCTGTATATGCGGCTGCAAGGCCCCGGCAGACCCGATCCGCACCAGCGTTTTTGCGCCAAATTCCTTGATCAACTCATTCACGTAAATAGAGGTAGAGGGCATGCCCATGCCGGTGCCGTGGATCGTAACCGGATGGCCGCGCCAGGTGCCGGTATAGCCCAGCATGCCCCGCACTTCGTTCACCAGAACCGGGTTGTCCAGATAGGTCTGCGCGGCCCAGCGGGCGCGGTAGGGGTCACCGGGCAACAGCACGGTTTCAGCGATGTCGCCGGGCTTGGCGCCGATATGAAAGCTCATTTTTTTCTCCCCCTGTGCCGCAGATCTTTGGCGATCTGACACTTGGCACAAAAAATCTTGCCGCCATTAACGCGGCGGGTGGGGGTGGGCGCAAGAGGCTTTGGCGGTTGCCCGTTCAGTCGGGGCGGGGCGCCAGAAGGGCGAAGGTGCCCCGATTGGGGCAAAAGCCCGCGTCGGCCGCTTTGGTGATGTCGCCATTGGCCAGCGCATGTCCGCAGGCCACCCGGTCGGCGCAACGCCCGCAGGTTGACAACAGATCAACCCATTGGAAATGGTCGCGTTTCAGGTCTGCCTCGGGCACACCAAAGATGGTGCCCATCGCGGCGACCCTTTGGTCCACATCTGGCGGCATCTTCGCAAAGGCGCGCAACTGCGAGCGGGTCATACTCAGATCTGCCACTTCGCGGTCGGTCAAAGCGTCAACTTCGCTGATCTCATGCCAGCGCGACAACAAGGTCTTGATACGGTCAAACATGGGCATGATCCTTGGCCAAGGTGAGCGGCAAAGACTAGGCCCGGCTGGGGAAAAGCGATTTGATCTGGCGCAAACGGTAGGCGTTATTCGGCGACTGCGGGCGTGGGGTCCACCAGAGCGACGATATCCATCATGATGCGGTTCAGCTCAAAATCCTTCGGCGTGTAGACGGCGGCGACGCCCAGGGCGCGCAAGCGGGCGGCGTCATCTTCGGGGATGATGCCGCCGACCACAACCGGGATATGGCCAAGACCTGCGTCGCGCATGCGCTGCATGGTTTCCGTGATCAGCGGCAGGTGGCTGCCCGACAGGATCGACAGGCCGACGACATGCGCCTCTTGGTCGGCAGCGGCTGAGACGATCTCGGCCGGGGTCAGGCGGATGCCGTCGTAATGAATGTCCATGCCGCAATCGCGAGCGCGGGCGGTGATCTGCTCGGCTCCGTTGGAATGGCCGTCCAGCCCCGGCTTGCCGACCAGGAATTTCAACCGGCGGCCCAGTTTGGTGGACACCGTGTTGACCGCTTCGCGGATTTCTTCCAGGCCTTCGGTGCGGTTTGACGGGTTGCGGCTGACGCCGGTGGGCGCACGGTATTCACCAAAGGCCGCCCGGATCACGGCGGCCCATTCGCCGGTGGTCACCCCTGCCTTCGCCGCCGCAATAGACGGCGGCATGATATTGGAGCCAGACTGCGCGGCACGGCGCAGCGCGGTGAGAGCGGCCTCGATGGCCGCCGAATTGCGCGCCTGTTTCCAGGCGGTCAGACGCGCGATCTGGTCGGCCTCGGCCTTTGGGTCTGACACCATGATCGAGCCGTCGCCGGTGGTCAGCGGTGAGGGTTCGGTGGTGGTAAACCGATTGACGCCGACGATGGTGGATTCACCCGTCTCAATCCGGCCAATGCGGTCGGCGTTCGCCTCAACCAGCCGCGATTTCATGTATTCGATGGCCGCGACCGCGCCGCCCATACTGTCAATCTGCGCCAGTTCCGCCCGGGCGCCGTCTTTCAGCGTCTCAACCTTGCGCTCAATCGCGGGGTTGCCGTCAAAAAGGTCGTCATATTCCAGAAGGTCGGTCTCATAGGCCAGCACCTGCTGCATCCGTAGCGACCATTGCTGATCCCAAGGGCGGGGCAGGCCCAGCGCCTCATTCCACGCCGGCAGCTGCACGGCGCGGGCGCGGGCGTTTTTCGACAGGGTCACCGCCAGCATCTCAATCAAGATGCGGTAGACGTTGTTTTCGGGCTGCTGTTCGGTCAGGCCAAGGCTGTTGACCTGCACGCCATAGCGAAAGCGGCGGAATTTGGGATCGGTGATGCCATAGCGGGTCTCGCAGATCTCATCCCACAGATCGACAAAGGCGCGCATCTTGCACAACTCGGTCACAAAGCGGATGCCCGCGTTGACGAAAAAGGAAATGCGCCCGACCATGGCCGGAAAGGCGGCGTCGGGGACTTTGCCGCGCAGATCGTCCAGCACGGCGCAGGCGGTGGCAAGCGCAAAGGCAAGTTCCTGTTCCGGCGTCGCGCCCGCCTCTTGCAGGTGATAGCTGCAGACGTTCATCGGGTTCCATTTGGGCAAGTGTTGCCCGGTATAGGCCGCGACATCGGTGATCAGACGAAGGCTGGGTTTCGGCGGACAGATATAGGTGCCGCGCGACAGGTATTCCTTGATGATATCATTCTGCACGGTGCCTTGCAGCGCGGCCACGTCGGCACCCTGCTCCTCGGCCGCGGCGATATACAGCGCCAACAGCCAGGGCGCGGTGGCGTTGATCGTCATCGAAGTGTTCATCTGATCCAAAGGGATTTGGTCAAACAGCGCGCGCATGTCGCCCAAGTGGGCCACGGGCACGCCCACCTTGCCCACCTCACCCGCCGCGCGGGGATCATCGCTGTCATAGCCGGTCTGGGTGGGCAGATCGAAGGCGACCGACAGGCCGGTTTGCCCCTTGGACAGGTTCATCCGATACAGCGCATTCGAGGCGGCGGCCGTGGAATGGCCGGCATAGGTGCGAAAGAGCCAGGGTGCGTCTTTGGTCATCGTGGTCTCCGACTCAGGCGTGGCGTGCTGCGCAAGAATGTTACGTTGCAGTGCAGATAGGCGACATTTTCAAAGGATGTCAATCGCTGCGCTGCGCTGCGGCGAAAGCAGTGGCGGGGGCCGGCCCCCGCGCGTGCATGCACGCTGCCCCCGGGATATTTGCACCAAGATGAATGCGGATTGTTAGGGCTTGGGATTGCGTTAGGGTTTGGCGATGTTTCGCGCAGTCGAGGTTCCCATGTGGCTCTTGGTGCTGATCGTCGGCTTTGCCGCGGTCAGTTTCGCGACGCATTTCCTGTTCCCAAGCGTGCGGTGGTTTTTCCGGCGGCGGGCCGAACGGGCGCTGGCGCAGTTGAACGCCCGGCTGGACCGCAAGATTGATCTGTTCAAGCTGGCGCGGCACAGCGACATGGTGGCGCGGCTGGTGCATGACGGTCGAGTGATGGAGGCGGTGGCCGACCATGCGGCGGCGACCGGCGTGCCCGCACAGGTGGCGTTTGAAGAGGCCCGCGGTTATGCGCACGAGATTGTGCCGGGGTTTTCGGCAACGGTCTATTTCGGTTTTGGCACCCGTGCGGCGCGCTGGCTGAGCCTGCTGCTCTACAGGGTTCGGGTGGGCAAGGTGGATGCGGCCCTGGGCATGATTGACCCAAAGGCAACGATTGTGTTCGTGATGAATCACCGCAGCAATCTGGATTATGTGCTGGTGACCTGGCTGATGGCGGGGCGCAGTGCGGTCTCTTATGCGGTGGGGGAATGGGCGCGGGTCTGGCCTTTGTCGTGGTTGATCCGGTCAATGGGTGCCTATTTCATCCGGCGCGGCGACCGCAATACGTTGTATCGCCGCATTTTGGCGCGCTATGTGCAGATGGCGACCGAAGAGGGCACGACGCAGGCGATGTTCCCAGAGGGCGGTCTTAGTCTGGATGGCCGGGTCGGCCCGGCGCGGTTGGGATTGCTGAGCTATATCGTTGAGGGCTGGCGGCCGGACGCGCGCGACGTGGTCTTTGTGCCGGTCGGGCTGGCCTATGACCGGGTGCTGGAGGACCGGGTTCTGATCGCTGCGGCCGCGGCAGGCAAACGGCAGTTCCGCAACCGGCCCCTATGGGTGGCCGGTCATGCCCTGCGGTTTCTGTGGCTGCGCTGGTTGGGGCGCAGTCGTGGGTTCGGTTCGGCCGCGGTGGGGTTTGGTGCGCCGGTCAGCCTGCGTGCCTATCTGGCTGAGGGGCACGAGGCTCCGGTTGAAGCGCTGGCAGCCGATTTGATGGCGCGGATCAGGGCTGTGGTGCCGGTGCTGCCGGTGCCTCTGGTCGCGGCGGCCGTGGTTTCTGGCGCGGTGGGACGGGCGGCCTTGCTGGATCGGGTGGCTGAAATGGTCGCGCGTCTGGAGGCGGCGGGGGCCGTGCTGAGGCTGGCTCCGCAAGGCCTGGAGCAGACTTTGGATGAGGGGTTGGCCCCGCTGGTGGCGCGCGGAGTGCTGCGGCCGGATCTGACGCCCGAGCCGTCGCAGGCCGCCTTACTGGCGTTTTACGCGGCGGAAATCCCAGAGATGTGATCTCTTTTCTGCAACGCGGCAGACATAAAATTACAAAAACATAGGTTCTATATATTGCATTGTTGCGTGAGCGGGCATATTCCTTGCTGCAACAGCGCCCGATTCTGCGGCGCGGCATGGAAAGGGAGAGGACGATGGCTCTGGACACCGCACCGACAATCGCGGCCTATGAGGCGCCGGTCAAGGATCTGTATGAGCTGGGCGAAATGCCTCCTCTGGGCCATGTACCAAAGCAGATGTACGCTTGGGCGATCCGCCGCGACCGGCACGGCGCACCCGAAGATGCAATGCAGCTGGAGGTGGTCGACACCTGGAAGCTGGACAGCAACGAAGTGCTGGTCATGGTGATGGCGGCAGGGGTCAATTACAACGGCGTCTGGGCCGGACTGGGCCAGCCGATCAGCCCCTTTGACGGCCACAAGCAGGACTATCACATTGCCGGGTCGGATGCGTCGGGCATCGTCTGGGCGGTCGGCGACAAGGTCAAGCGCTGGAAGGTTGGCGATGAGGTGGTGATCCACTGCAATCAGGACGACGGCGATGACGAAGAATGCAACGGCGGCGACCCGATGTTTTCTCCCAGCCAGCGGATCTGGGGCTATGAGACCAATGACGGCTCTTTCGCGCAGTTCACCAAGGTGCAGGCCCAGCAGTTGATGCCGCGTCCGCGCCATCTGACCTGGGAGGAATCTGCCTGCTATACGCTGACGTTGGCCACTGCTTATCGGATGCTGTTCGGCCATGAACCGCATGACCTGAAGCCGGGGCAGAATGTGCTGGTCTGGGGGGCGTCGGGCGGCCTGGGATCCTATGCCATGCAGCTGATCAACACGGCCGGCGCCAATGCGATCGGCGTGATCAGCGATGAGAGCAAGCGCGATTTTGTGATGGGTCTGGGCGCCAAGGGCGTGATCAACCGCAATGACTTCAAATGCTGGGGCCAATTGCCCAAGGTGAATTCCGAGGAATACAACACCTGGCTGAAAGAGGCGCGGCGGTTCGGCAAGGCGATCTGGGACATCACCGGCAAGGGCGTCAGCGTCGACATGGTGTTTGAACATCCGGGTGAGGCAACCTTTCCGGTGTCATCTCTGGTGTGTAAAAAGGGCGGCATGGTGGTGATCTGTGCCGGCACCTCCGGCTTTAACTGCACCTTTGACGTGCGCTATATGTGGATGCACCAAAAGCGTCTGCAAGGGTCGCACTTTGCCCATCTGAAGCAGGCGGCAGCGGCGAACAAATTGATGTGTGAGCGTCGCCTGGACCCCTGCATGTCCGAGGTGTTCCCCTGGGCCGAGATCCCCAAGGCGCATACCCTGATGTGGAAAAACCAACACAAGCCGGGCAATATGGCGGTGCTGGTGCAAGCCCCGCGCACCGGCCTTCGCACCTTTGAAGACACGCTTGAGGCCAGCCGAGAGCGCTGATCCCGACGCTTGGTTTGGAAAGGTCACTGCCTTTGGGCGGTGGCCTTTCGCCTTTGCGAGGGGGAGTGCGCGGTTTTTGCTTGTGATTCCCGGCCGGGCAACGCTCAGTTATCCGACGCAGCGGCGGGCGGCTTTGGCCGGATCTGCGCGCTGTGGCGGATCAAACCGGGGGCGTCATGCGGCATGACTGGGTATTTGAGGTGCTGAAAGATCTGATCGCCTATGCGGCGAAAAACGATCTTCCGGCGCTGGCGGCCCGGGTTCAGGCAACCCTGGCGGTGGCTGAGGTTGAAATTGCCGCCGCACAGGATGCGCCGCCCGACCGGCTGGCAACGCAGCAGCCCGGGCGGGCGCACTGAATCCGGCGGCGGTGGCTGGTCCTTTTGCGGCCCTGCGGATAGTGTCCGCGCGATGAACGATCTATCGCTGACATTCTCGGAAGATCAGGCCCAGGCCTGGGATCGGCTGGCGGCCGAGCTGGCCGGGCAGGGCATTGATCTGTCCGATGGCCTGTTGACGCCCGCGGCCGAGGGCAAGCCGATGGTGATGGCTGTGATGGGCAAGGCCGGGTCGGGCAAGACGATGCTGCTGGGCGGTCTTTACCGTGCCTTGAAAGAGACCGGGGTTGAGGTGATCTCAGCGGATTGGGAGGGCAAAAAGCGCAAGGACCGCCGCACGCTGGCGATTTTGGCACCAACCAACAAGGCCGCTTCGGTCCTGCGTCTGCGCGGCGTTCCGGCGACCACGATCCACCGCATTCTTTATACCCCGGTCTATGACCCGCAGTATGAGCAGATTGCCGAATGGCTGGCCGGGCAGGGCACGCGGCCGGTGATCCCTGATCTGAACGATCTGGCGCTGGATCGGGCTTTTGCCTTTTTCCAACAAGTTGCCTCGATTCCGGGCGCGCTGGCGGCCGCGGGCTTGAAAGGATCGGACTTTATAAAAGGCTGGAAGCGGCGCGAGGACCCGCTGGATGTGGGTTTTGTCGATGAGGCCTCGATGCTGGATGAACGCCAGTTCGATGACCTGCGTGAGATTTTCCCCCGGCTGGTGCTGTTCGGTGATCCGGCACAGTTGGCGCCGGTCGGGCAATCGGGGCAGATGGTGTTTGACCGGATGGGCGACAGCCGCAAACTGGTCCTCAGCCGCATCCACCGGCAGGCGCAGGACAACCCGATCCTGGATCTCGCGCATGCGCTGGCCGATCCACAACTGGGCTTTGCCGAGTTTGAAGGGATGGTGCAGGATCGCGCGCAGGCCGATGACCGGGTGGTCTGGGCCGAACGGGTGGACGCCGATCTGATGGCGCGCAGCCCGGTTCTGGTCTGGCGCAACGTCACGCGGATCAAGCTGATTCAGGCCTTCCGCACCGCCCATGGCGCCCCCGCCACTGATCTGATGCCAGGTGAACCCCTGATCTGCGACGGGATTGAGCTGCCGCTGAAACACCGCAAGAAGCGCATTGACCTGGAAGCGAGGGGCCTGATCAAGGGCGCGCAGGTGATCTATCTGGGGCCGGGTTCGCGCGAAGGCTTTGCGAAACTTCATGTTCTGGGCGCCGAAGACCCGCAATTCTCCGCCGCCAGCATCATCAAGATCGAGCGCCCCGATGAAGAAGAGCCCTTCATCCCCCACGCCGCCCGGATGGGGGCCGCCTTCCTGCACGGCGCGGCGGTCACGGTGCATAAGGCGCAAGGGTCGCAATGGCCCGAGGTGCAGGTTTTTGCCCCTGACCTCTTCGCCGCGGCACAATCGGGCCGGGCCGAGGCCGGTGTGCCCTTGTGGAAGCGTCTGGCCTATGTGGCGATCACCCGGGCCGAGACGCGGCTGCATTGGATCGTGCGCAACCGCCTGGCGCTGCCAAAACGCCCCCTGGGGGTCGAAGATCTGCGCGCGGCCCCGCTGCCCCTGACGTTGGATGTCCAAGAACCTGAGTGATCTTTTCCTTTGCCGCGCCGCGCGCTAGGCTACTGCCAAAGAAAAGGGGACCAAGATGGCGCTGGTATTCGTTCAATTCCGCTGCACGCCGGGCAAGACCTATGACGTGGCCAATGAGATCTGGGATCGCGAGACGGTCAGCGAACTCTACTCGACCAGCGGGGAATATGACCTGATCGCCAAGGTCTATATCCCGGATGGTGAGGATGTGGGGCATTACCTGTCGTCAAAGCTGTTCGACATCGCAGGCATCGTGAAAACCCTGACCACAATGACCTACCGCGCGTTCTAAGCCTGTCTGACCTTAACCCTTCATCTTGGCACAAGTATCCCGGGGTCCGGGGCAGCGCCCCGGCCGCTATAACCAGCGGGCGCGGTCGGTGCCGATTGCCTGGGTGATGTTGGCATACCCGTCGCGGGCCAGCAGCGCCTCCAGACCGCGCGCGATACGGCCGGCCAGGCCAAGGCCGTGATAGACCATGGCGGTATAGATCTGCACCGCCGACGCGCCGGCGCGGATCTTGGCATAGGCCTCTTCGGGCGTCGAGATGCCGCCGACACCAATCAGCGGCAGCTTTCCGTCGGTCAGCTGTGACAGCAGCGCCAGCACTCGGGTAGACTTTTCGAACAATGGTGCGCCCGAAAGGCCGCCTTGTTCGCCTCTATGTGCAGAAATCAAACCTGTTCGTGACAGGGTGGTATTGGTGGCGATGATGCCCGACAGGCCGGAGGTCAGTGCGACTTCGGCGATCTGGGCCAAGTCGTCGTCGGTCAGGTCAGGCGCAATTTTCAGGAAAACCGGAATCGGGATGGCCAGCGCGCCGCACGCCTGCATTACACCTGCCAACAGCGCGGACAGGGCGGCGGGGCCTTGCAGATCGCGCAGTTTTTCAGTGTTGGGGCTGCTGACATTCACCGTGGCAAAATCGACATAGGGGCCGCAGGTGGCCAGCACGCGGGCGAAATCGGCGGCGCGGTTGTCTGATGTCTTGTTGGCACCCAGATTCACGCCAACCGGCACGGGGCCGCGTTGGCGGGCCGACAGGCGGGCGGCGATCACCTCGGCGCCGTCGTTGTTGAAACCAAAGCGGTTGATCGCGGCGCGGTCTTCGGTCAGGCGGAACAGCCGGGGTTTCGGGTTGCCGGGCTGCGGCAGCGGGGTGGCGGCTCCCACCTCCAGATAGCCGAAACCAGCGCGCGACAGCGGGGCCAGTGCGGTGGCATTCTTGTCAAACCCCGCCGCCAGTCCGACCGGATTCAGCAGCGGCAATCCGGCCAGCGTGCAGCTCAGGCGCGGTGAGGACACCGGGCCGGGCTGCGGCACCAGCCCCATATTCAGCGCCCGCAGCGCCAATCCGTGGGCAGTTTCCGGATCAACCCGGCGCAGCAGCGACAGGCCCAGAGATTCCAGACTCACCACACACCTTCGGGAAAGATGTGGCCGGTCGCCCCCAGCGGCAGGGATTTGTCCCAGACCACCTCGGACAATTTCAGAGCGCGGTAAAGATGCGGGAACAGCGCCCCATCGCGCGACGGCTCCCACCGCAGGTCGGGGCTCAGGGCGTCAGAGTCAAAAGCCACCAGCACCAGATCGCTTTCGGTGGCAAACCATTTGGCGGCCGTTTCGGCTACCTGTGCGGCGGTGGAAAAATGCACGAACCCGTCGGCCAGATCGACCGGAGCGCCCAGCGTTTGCCCGGCGGCGCGGAAGGCGTCCCATTCAGGGCGGCGAAGGATCTTGTAGATCAGCATATGCGGCTTTTGCCGCTTTGACTGGCGCGCGTCAATTCGCAATCCGGGCCGGCAACGGTCGGCCGATTTTCTGCCGACAGAGGCGGACCCGGCAGTGGGCCTTTGACAGCGAAGGGTTCGGTGTCTGACACTGGGTCAAATGATCCGCGTTTCTAACAGGAGAATCGGCATGACCACGTTTTCCCGCAGCCTGATCGCCGCCGCTCTGGGCACCAGTTGTCTGGCGGCCCCTTTGCACGCCGAGACGGTGACGCTGACGCTGTTGGGCGTGGGCGACGTTTACAACTTTGAGGAAAACAAGGGCCGTGGCGGCTTTGCCCGGTTGAACGCGGTGGCAAAGGCCGAGCGGGCGGCAAACCCCAACACGATCTATGTTTTCAACGGCGACATGCTTAGCCCCTCCTTGGCCTCGGGGTTTGATATGGGGCAGAACACCATTGATTTCACCAATCTGGTGCCCTTTGACATCGCCGTTCCAGGCAATCATGAGTTTGATTTCGGGCCGGATAATTTCTACGCCAAGATGAAGGCCTCAAATTACCCTTGGGCGGCGATCAACATCACCAATGCCGATGGCAGCCCGATCGAAGGTCTGGGCGGGGTGACGATGAAAGAGGTGGGCGGGCTGAAGGTGGCGCTGATTCCAGTGGCGCAAGATACCTCGCCCGAGGTCAGCTCAACCGGCAGCCTGAAATTCGGGCCGACGGTCGATATGGGGATCGAGGCGGCGAAACAAGCGCGTGAAGATGGTGCGGATATCGTGGTCGGCGTGGTGCAGACCGATATGACGAACGACCGCGCGCTGATCGCCAGCCATGCCTTTGACGTGATCCTGTCGGGCGATGATCACAGTTATGCCACGGCCTATGACGGGGTCACGGCCTATGTGGAGACCAGCGTGGATGCGCAACTGTTGTCGCCGGTGGATCTGACGGTTGAAATTGGCGAAAAAGATGGCCAGCGCACGATCAGCTGGACTCCGGCGTTTCGGTTCATCGACACGGCGACGGTGACGCCAGACCCGGAAACGCAAAGTATGGCCGATGCGCTGAAGGCAAAGATGGACGTGACGCTGGATCAGGAAATCGGCACGCTGGAGACGCCGCTGGACAGTCGGCGCAACGTGGTGCGAACTGAAGAGGCGACGATGGGCAACCTGATCGCCGATGCGCTGCGGGTTCAGACCGGGGCGGATATCGCGCTGATGAACGGCGGCAGCATTCGCGGCGACCGCACCTATGACGCCGGCGCCAAGCTGACCCGCCGCGATATCCTGACAGAGCTGCCCTTTGGCAATACCACCGTGGTGACGGAACTGCCGGGCAGTCAGGTGCTGCTGGCGCTGGAGAATGGCGTCAGTCAGGCGGAAAAAGGCGCCGGTCGGTTCGCGCAGGTGTCTGGTTTGACCTATGCTTTCGACATCTCGGCCGAGCCGGGCGCGCGGGTCAGCGAGGTGATGGTGGGCGGCGCGCCGCTGGAGGCCGACAAGGTCTATAAGGTGGCGGTCAACGACTATATCCTGGGCGGGGGTGATGGCTATGCGGCGCTGGGCGGTGGCCGTATGGTGACCGAAGGCGCGACCGGCAATCTGATGGCGACCGATGTGATGAATTACATCGAGAAAATGGGGTCGGTGAAGGTTGAACTGGACGGTCGGATCAAAAAGCTGGGCGGTTGAGCCGGGACCCGATTTTTTCGAAAAAATCGGTCGGAATTTTTGAAAATTCCGGGGCGCGCGCGGGGTGTGGCCGGTGCGCGCCGATCTGACACAAGAGGCTGGACGATGTGTGGGCGATTCACCTTGACCGATCCGAATGCGGCATTGGCGACGCTGTTTGCGGCGGTGCCGGGAAATGATTTGCCCGAGGGGCCAAACTTCAACATCTGTCCGACCAATCCGGTCGCCGTGGTGACATCGCAAGGCGGGCGACGGCTGCGCACGATGCGCTGGGGGTTTGTTCCCGCTTGGTATCCTGCGCTGAACGACGGCCCCTTGATCATCAACGCGCGCGCCGAGACCATCGCGAGCAAACCCGCCTTTCGTCAGGCGGTGCGCGAGCGGCGCTGCATTGTGCCCGCTTCGGGGTTTTATGAGTGGAGCGCGGGACCGAAGGGCGCGCGGCTGCCGTGGTATTTCACCCGCGCCGACGGCATGCCGATGGCCTTGGCCGGGATCTGGCAGCTTTGGCAGGATCTGGAGACCTGCGCCATCGTCTCGACCGCGGCCGGGCCGGGAATGGCAGGCCTGCACCATCGTGAGCCGGTGCTGCTGGAGCCCGCAGACTGGCCCAAATGGCTGGGCGAAGACGGGACGGGGGCGGCGGTCTTGATGCGTGCGGCGGCACCCGGTGTGATGGCAGCGCCGTGGCGGGTGGGATTTGAGGTGAACTCGAACCGCGCCAGCGGGGCGGATCTGATTGTGCCTTTGGCGGCGTGATGGCGCTGTCTTATCGTGCCACAGCCGCTTGACGCGCCGGGATCGGACGACTAGCTAGAGGCAGCGCGGGCGTTGTGTAATGGTAAGACCTTAGCCTTCCAAGCTAAAGACGCGGGTTCGATTCCCGCCGCCCGCTCCATTTGACTCCCTCTGTGGTAAATTTTATCAATAGATTCTAACACTTGCGGCCCTTCCTGTGCCCATCGCCGCACATACGGGGCACACATGGGCATTGTTTTGAGGCACGTTGAGTGCACGAAATCAGGCAGCTTTCAGTATCGCCGGAGAGTCCCGAGGTACGTTGCCGCGGTCATCACAACGCTGGAGCTCAAGCGGATGCTGCGGGATTGCCGAGAAGCAAGCCCTTGCGGCCTATCCTCGCTATCACGCTGAGGTGGAGCGAGAGATTGCCGAAGCCTAGCCGGGGGCATCAGAGCGGGAAGCCTATGCCGAAGCCTTGCGCCGTTGGGCGGACCTGATCGCCACGGGGGCCACCGAAGAGGCCCTGGCGCATGAGGCGGACAGTCTGGCGGAGGCATACCCAAGACGACTGGGAACCGCAGGGGGTGCCCCCCGTAGAGCGTCACGCAATCAACCTTATGCGCCTTGTCCCTGACCGCTACAGGCCCCCGGAGCCGACCCTGAGCGATGCCCTTAGGCTCTATCTGAAAGAGCATCTCAACGCTGATAGCCCTGAGGCGGACAGCCGCGTGGTGGGTCTGGCAAATCGGGTCATAAAGGCAGCCATAGCGGCAATGGGGCGTGATCCGGTCGTGACTTCCATCACCCGTGAAGATGCCCGGATGGTGCGAGGCCACATGCTGGATCGGGTGAAGGTGTCGGGCAGAGGTGTCGGCGGCAAGGTCAGCGCCGCTACAGTGTCGCGTAAGTTGTCCATCATCACTGCCGTGATCAACTTCGCCAAGCGAGAGTTCGACTTGGGCGAGACAGTGCTGAATGCGTTCAATCAGGTGCCCGTGGCGCGGGTGGCAAAGGGACAAGGACAGAAGGCCTCAGAGAAGCGCGCCCCCCTGCCTCCCAAAGTGCTCGCAGAGACGCGCGAGACGGTTCTTGCCAATGCCGCCCCCGAGTTGGCCTTGGTCTGGCGTTTGATCGAGGGGACGGGGTGCCGGATTGCAGAGGTGACGGGGCTTCGCGTTGAGGACGTGGACGCCTCGGGCGATCAGCCCCATATTCAGAATTGAGCCGCATGATCTGCGGACGCTGAAAACCGGGTCCTCTCGCCGTCTGGTGCCCTGGGTCGGGGATGCGCTGGCTGCGGCCAAAGAGGCCGTTGCGCTGGCACAGAGCGGGCGGATGCTCTTTCCCTGATACGGTCGGAGGCGTGGCAGTGACGCAGCCTCTGCGCGCTGATGAAGCATCTGCGGCGGGTGTCCGAGAATGACAAGCACGACGTCCATTGCGGGACTGCAAAACCAGATCATACAGGGCCACTTTCAGAGACCAGTTTATGACGACGCCCTGTCTTTTGCAGCCGGATTTCGGAAACATCACTGGTGGTAATGTTTGCAAGCGCCTTGTCCGTGTTGGTTAGGCCAGGCGCCTTGCACACGTCAGCGGCGATGAACCAAACCTTGGTGCCGATGATCACAGACCGGAGGGTGCCGAAGCGGGTTCCCGCATGGCTCTCTGAGCAGCTTCACAGCCAGCTTGGGCCTGTGCCATCCGTTCCCGCGTCTCTGGACTGATCCAGCCCTTCGGCTCCACTAGCTTTCCGTTGACCCAGACAGGTTCCATACGGATCAGAGGTGAGGTCATGCGGCCGCCTGTCCGCCCGTGCTCCATCGCCCCTGCGTGACGGACGCAGAAGACCACAGGACGCAGCCGCACCTAGCTTCATCGGGCCGAAGGACGGGTAGCCACTGCCCTCGTGATACTGTGCAATAAGGGTTCCTTGCCGATCTTGGCGCAGGTTTCACCGTAGTCTTCGACCGCCTCGCTGAAAAAGCGCGTTGGCAGGTCGCAACGTCGAAACGCTTGCCCCATGGTGTCAAATCCAACATGAAGATCAAGCACGATGCCGTGCAATCCGCTGCTATAGAAAAGCCCATGTGGGGGCGATTCCAGTATGATACCTTGGTTGTTGAATAAATCGCCTCTTGGCGGTTTGCTTTGAAAATGTTGATTGAAGGAGAGGTGCATGACCGCACACGAAGTTGCCAAACTTGACATCGCGGGCGATGCGCAAAACCCTGATATTTGCGCGCTTGATCTGTCGATGTTCGACCGCGCCGACTTTCTGAACATGCTGCTCCAGCGCTCAGAAACACTTTTCGATGTGGATCAGGCCGGACGCGTAATCAAGGCATGGGGGAAGGGGAACAGCGGCCCGATCGACGCTCAGATCGACCGACTGGGCGACGAGATCGCGCGCCGCACCGCGGCGGTGGTCCTTGGCGAATACCGTCCGATGCAAGCGACAGTGAGCGGACTGAAGCCCAAGCGCGTGGCCGACATCGGCTGCGGTTATGCGATCTGGGATCTCTTTGCCCATCGTGACACCGGATGCGACATTGTTCTGATCGACATTGAGGAAAACGAGCACCGCCATTTCGGCTATGCTGAGGAAGGCGCGGCCTATACCAGCCTTGGCAAAGCGCGCGATTTCCTGATCGCTAATGGGGTGCCGGCAAAGAAAGTCCTGACGATCAACCCTAAGACCGACGCTCTTAGCAAGGCGGGCAAAATCGACTTGGCCGTCAGCTTCGTCTCCTGCGGGTTCCACTATCCAGTTTCGACCTACGCCACCTTCTTCCGCGATCAAGTCGCCAAGGATGGCGCGGTTTTGATCGACCTGCGCCTTAGTTCTATCGAACCTCAGGTTTGGGAACTGGCCGCGATGGGGCCCATCGACCTGATCGCTGGCCATCCAAAAGCGCGGCGTGTGCTGTTGCGCAAGGGTGGGTGACTTGGCCAGCTACCAGTTTCGTGAGCAGCGGGTTAAGGTAGCATAGCGCGGGTCTCGAACTCCATGGGGTTGCCGGTCGGGTAGCCGACCCCTACCAGATAGAGACCATCTGGCGGCGAGACCGGGCCGCAAGCGCTGCGATCGCAGGCGGCCAGCGCGCGGGCCACGTCGTCGGGTTGCCAATGGCCAGCACCTACCCGTTCCAGGGTGCCGACGATCGAGCGGACCTGGTTGTGCAGAAAGCTGCGGGCGCGCAGGGCAAAGCGGATCTCGGCCCCGCCGGGATAGGGGTGTTCGGTGATATCAATGGCATCCACGGTTTTCACCGGGCTGTCAGCCTGGCAATGTACGGCGCGAAAGGTGGTGAAGTCATGCCGCCCGATCAGGTGGGCTGCCCCTGCGCGCATGGCTGCGGCGTCAGGGGGCGTGGCCACCTGCCAGACCAGTCCGCGGTCATGGGTGACCGGCGCGCGGCGGGCGACCATGCGGAAGAGATAGCGCCGTTCGGTCGCGGAAAAGCGGGCGTGGAAGTCATCATCCACCTTGGCGCAGGCGGTGATCGAGATCGGCGCGGGCCGCAGATGGGCATTCAGCGCCTCGGTCAGGCGAAACGGGTTCCAGTCGCGGGTCAGATCAGCATGGGCGATCTGGCCGGTGGCATGCACGCCTGCATCGGTCCGCCCGGCGGCAACGATGCGGTGGGGGCCGGGTTGCAGCCGCGTCAGCGCGTCTTCAACAGCACCTTGCACCGATTTCAGCCCGCCCGCCTGGCGCTGCCAGCCGCAGAACGGGCCACCGTGGTATTCGATCTGAAAGGCAAAGCGGGGCATGATCTGCCGCTTAGCCCATGGCCCGGGCGCTGTCCACCGCGCCGCCTTTCCAATTGCCGCCTTGATGCCTATCTTGGGGCGTCGCAACAGGATTTGATCATTGGCACTTTTCGGTATCACGGACGGGATTGCGCGCGGGCTGGAGAGCGTGCAGGCCGGGGTTTCGGAGATGCTCTTTGAGCCCGTGTTGCGGCTGGGCGTGACCGGGCTGGCGCGATCCGGCAAGACGGTGTTCATCACCGGGCTGGTGGCGAACCTTTTGGCGCGGGGCCGGATGCCGCAGCTGACCGCCGCGCGCGAAGGGCGGATCGAGACGGTGCATCTGCAGCCGCAGCCCGATGTCACCCTGCCGCGCTTTGAATATGAGGCACATCTGGCCGCGCTGACCGGCGATCAGCCGCGCTGGCCCGACAGCACCCGCGCGGTGTCGGAACTGCGCCTGTCGTTCCGCACCCAGCCGGCGGGGTGGTTTTCCGGTTTTCGCGGCCCTCAGGTGCTGCATCTGGATGTCATCGATTATCCCGGTGAGTGGCTGTTGGATCTGGGGCTGATGGAAAAGACCTATGCCGGGTGGTCGGAAGAGACGCTGACCCGGCTGGCGCGGCGTCCGCAGGCGGCGGGGTTCATGGCGCAGGCGCGCGCGGTGGATGGCAGCTTGCGGCTGGATGAGGGCGACGCGCAGGATCTGGCGCGCGCCTTTACCGCCTATCTGCATGCCGCGCGCGATGCGGGATTTTCCGACTGCACGCCGGGGCGGTTTTTGTTGCCCGGTGATCTGGCGGGCAGCCCGGTCCTGACCTTTGCGCCTCTGCCGCAGCCGGGGAATACACCCCGCGGCAGTCTGTGGCGCGAGATGGAGCGGCGGTTTGACGGCTATAAATCGCGCGTCGTCACTCCGTTTTTCAAGGATCATTTCGCCCGGTTGGATCGGCAGATCGTCTTGATGGACGTCTTGGGGGCCCTGCATCAGGGCCCGCAAGCGGTAGAGGATCTGCGCCGCAGCATGGCTGAGATTCTGGGCGCATTTCGTGTGGGTCAGACCGGCTGGCTGGCCAGCATCTTGGGCGCGCGGCGGGTGGAAAAGATCCTCTTTGCCGCGACCAAGGCCGACCATCTGCATCATGAACAGCACCCCGCCCTGACCGCGATTGCCGAGGCGCTGGTGGCCGAGGCCAAATCGCGCGCGGCCTTTGCCGGGGCCGAGGTGGCGGCGATGTCGATCGCCGGCCTGCGCACCACGGTGGAAGAGCGGGTTGAGCGCGATGGGATCAGCCTGCCCGCCGTGCGGGGCCGGTTGCTGACCACAGGCAAGCAGGCGGTGATGTATCCTGGTGCATTGCCGCGCGATCCTGCACGCGTGTTGTCGCCCGCCCGGCAGGGGGCCGAACACTGGCTGGATGCCGACTACGGGCTGATGGCGTTTGCGCCTGCGCGGATGCAGCTGATTCCGGGGGAGGGGCCACCGCATATCCGCCTGGACCGTGCGGCGCAGTTCCTGATCGGAGATCGGCTGTGACCGGTTTTGCCCTGTCCGATGCCAGTCCCGACGATGCTGTGCCCCTGGCGCGGATTTTGGGCGATTGGTTGCGGGCCACCGACTGGATGCCGGTCCTGCACAACCGGGGGGATGATCTGGGCTTTGTCCGCCGGATGATCGGCTCGCATCGTGTCTTTGTGGCGCGGGCGGCGGCACCGTTGGGGTTCATCGCGGTGCGGCAGGGCGATATAGCGGGCTTCTACGTTGCCGATGCAGCGCGCAGCCGGGGCATTGGCACGGCGCTGTTGGACCGGGCAAAGACCTGCGAGTCGCGGCTGGCGCTGTGGACCTTTCAGGCCAACACCCGCGCGATTGCGTTCTACGCCCGTCACGGGTTTGTCGAGGTGGACCGCACCGATGGCGCGGGCAATGAAGAGCGTCTGCCCGATGTGCGGATGATCTGGAAGGACGCGGCATGACAGACCCATTGCCCCCCCGCCCCTTTATGTTGGAGGTTGAGGATGAGGCTGATCCCGCTGCCGCTGCCGCCGTGCCGGAGGCGGGCACGGAAATAGCGCAGGGCGGGCCACAGGGGCGCGCAATGTTTGCCGCGGCACGCGTGGCCACGGCGCGGGCGTCCGGGCTGTGGCGCTTTGCGTTATGGGCCTTTGGGGCCTTGTTCAGCTTTTGGCTGTCAGTCTCGGCCTATGCCTTTGTGGCGACGCTGTTGGCGACCAATCCGGTATTGGGAACGGTGGCGGCGGTGCTGGTGGCGCTGGCGGTACTGGCCGCACTGGCGCTGGGGTTCCGGGAATGGGCGGCTTTTGCGCGGCTGGCGCGGCTGGACGGGTTTCGGCTGGCTGCGGCAGAGGCGGTGGCCAAGGCCGATGTGGCATTGGCGCGCCGGG
>JBATPI010000029.1:0-2588 GCA_049291415.1 Paracoccaceae bacterium
GACGCGGCCAGTTCGTCCGCCTGGTGTTCGGAGTCGACCCGCGCCAGCCGGACGCAATGGCGCAGCACCTCCAGCTTCTTCATATCATCTGACCGCAAATGCTGCAGGCCTGTGGACGCCGCATGACGGTCGCTGATCCGCTCGGCACGGCTGTCGATCTTGCGCTGTTCCGCAAGGGAAAGCCGGATGTCGTCGGACAGGTCGAGCCATTTCTGGGGATCCGGTTTGCCATCTTCGTCCAAAGGGCGCTCCCACCCCTTTCTGGCCGCCAGCAGGGCGCGCCGATGGCGCGCAAGCCTTGCGCGGATCTCTCTCTTCGAAAGAGCCGGATCCGGAAAACTGGCATGAATGAAACGAAAGGAAGTCATGGCGATGGTCCATCGAAAAATTGAGGAAAACAGGCCGGTGGACCTGTAGGCTGGGAATGCCGGCGAGAAGGTCAGATGATCGAAGGTTTGCGCACGACCGGCGTCGCGACGTTGCGCCAGTCGATGCCCTCGAACAGGGCGTCGAATTGGACCCGCGAAAGGGTGACGGGTTCGGAACCCGGCTTTGGCCAGACGAACCGAGTGCCGTTCAGGCGCTTCATGACCAGAACCAGACCGGTCCCGTCCCAGACGATCATCTTGAGGCGGTCCGCGCGGCGGGATCGGAACACATAAATCGTCCCGTCGAACGGATCACGATCAAAATGTTCGGCGATATGACCGGCAAGCCCGTCCATGCCGTTCCAGAAATCGACCGGCTGGGTCGCGAGGAAGATCCGGAAGTTGCCGGCCGGGGTGATCATTGTCCCGCCCTCAGGGCGCGCAAAATCTCGGCCAGATGCGTGCCAGGGTAGCCCGCCGGGATCGACAACCGCATGTCGCCCAGATGAAGATCACAGGCGATGCCTTGATTCGACTGCCCTTTGCCAGATGATGACTTCGCAACACCGACGACCTCGACGATGCCGAGACCGTCCACCGGGCGCGACTGGGCATCCCTGTGATCTTTCGCCCACTTCGACACAAGGGATTCATTTGCGCCAATCTGACGGGCAATCGCGGCAATCGCCTCGCCGGCCTCGACGCGCTCGATGATCTTTACCTTGAGCTCATCCGGCCACTTGAAGCGGCCACTCGACCCACGGGGCACCCAGACGCCCCACACCTCATGACCTGCGCCTTGATCTTCGTCCAACATGATTGCGTCCTGAAATCCATCAGGGGCAATATCGCAAATCCCTTATTTTATTGAAACATGGGGTCTTTGCACCGCTCTGATGTCTTTTTTCAAGTATTTTTTCATGCGCAAAGGGACGCCGTGGGCGTTTACTGTGCTGAAACGCTCAAGGGTGGGCGCGAGATCTGAAGACGTCGGTGAACAAGCTCTGATACGCGGATTGGCTACCGCATGACCGATTATGCGTCTCGGGGCTATTCCTGTCTTACAACGGGCATCAGCCTTGGCTGGCCACAAAGCGATTGTCGGATATTCCCCTGCCGTTGATCTCACGCCCGCCATTGAGCGCATATGTCGATTGGATCAGATGGCGGGCATAGAACGACGTGCGATATCCCACATGAATGCCGCCATTTCGCGTGCAATTGCGGTTGTGACAACAGTCGATTTCTTGCCGCGCAGAACCAACTTGCGATAGCGCGTTGTCAGGCGTGATTGCGCTTTCCACGCGATGTCTTGGATTTCTGGCGACTGTTCTTGAAGGATGTAAAGCTTCCGCTCGCCCGGTCGTGCCGGGAGCCGGTAAGTCCACGCGCCCTCCACCAGCTTATGACGCACGCGGGCATTTCCAGCTCGGGTGATACTTCCGCGCCGGGTTGTTTTGCCAGTGGAATACTCGCTCGGCACCAAACCCAGATAAGCCATGAGCTTTACCGGCGTCTCGAAGCGGCGCACATCGCCTATCTCGGCCATAAATGTGACTGCGCTGATCAGAGCGACGCCTCGCAAGGCTTGAAGGGCGTTCACCGCAGGGGCCATATCCCATTCTGGAACCAGCGCCTCGATATGCCCGGTCAATCGGTCCAGGCGTTCATTTGCGTGTCGTTCAGCTTGCAGCATTTCTTGCAAAGCAATCTGATGCGCAGGGTGATCAAAGTTCAGACTTTGCAGCCAGCGCAGATATCGCATCGTCCAAGGTTTGGTCCGTGGATAGGTAAGCCCCTGCCGCAACAGGAAGGCGGAGATCAGCTGTCGCTTGTGGCGCCGATCTTCTGCGGCGCTCTCGCGTGCTCGGACCAGATCGCGCATCGCCTCATGGGTCACGTCGGGAACCCAGATAGGGGTCAACTCTCCGGCGCGCAGCAGGCGGGCCAACCGCATGGCATCCAGTCGATCGGTCTTCACCCGATCACCTGGGCGGGCAGGAATGAGGGAAGGGGCAACAACGCAGCAGTCAAAGCCGTGCGCGCTGATCTGACGATATAATCCGTAACCGGTGGGGCCCGCTTCATAACAGGTAGAGACACAGCCGCGCCCTGATAGCTTCTTCAGCAGCTTTGCCACACCCGCTCGCGTATTCTCAAAGATACCCAGATATAGTGGTTCACCCTGCGTCTCGGAACCAGCTAAGGCGACTGCTAGCT
>JBATPI010000030.1:0-6739 GCA_049291415.1 Paracoccaceae bacterium
CGGGTGGCCCCGGCCAGACCCACGGTCAGAATGTCGCCCTCGGCCGCGTTGTAGTCCTGCACCCAGTCGCTGCCATGATCAAAAACACCGGCGTGATAGAAGCTGTCCGCCCCCGCTCCGCCATTCATCCGGTCATAGCCAAAGCCGCCGTTCAGGACATCATTGCCAGCATTGCCGAACATGATGTCGGACCCGCCGCTACCGCCCAGCACGTCATTGCCGTCGTTGCCGATGATGGTATCCGAGCCCAGGCCACCAATGACCGTATCATTGTCATTGCCGCCATTCAGCTCATCATTGCCCGCGCCGCCGTCGATGCTGTCATTGCCGTCGCCGCCATAGACCACATCGCGCAGATCGGCGTTTGTTGCGCCGCCAAAGATGAAATCATCCCCGGTGCCGCCGTTCAGCGTGTCGGCACCGTCGCCACCATAAAGGCTGTCATTGCCTGCGCCACCGGTCAGGTGGTCACTGCCATTACCGGCGAAAAGGTGGTCATTGCCATCTCCACCGGCGATCGTGTCGTTTCCATCATTTCCGGCAAGGGTGTTTGCGGCGGCATTGCCGACAATCCTGTCATTGCCGCTGCCGCCCGTCGCATCCTCGATCACGACCTCGTAGGCAATTGTGTAGCCGCCGGCAATTCCGTCTGCCGCCGAAATCCAGCCGCCGCCGCCAGCTTCCTGATTCAGGGTTGCGGCACGCAGGTCGATCGTGGTGTTGCCGCTGCCGTTATAGCGGATCTCATCATGACCACTGACATCCCAGATCGCCAGCCAGCCAGTTCCGGCGGCGTTGGCCTCTGGCATCAGATAGACACTGTCGCCGGCGCCTGAGGTTGTATTGGCCCCATAGAGCGATTGCAGCAGCGCAATGTCGAATGCCGACGGCCCCATGGTTCCGCCATAGAGGCCATCCTCATCCAGAGTGCTACCTGCAAGGCCTGAGTGATAGCCATCATTGTAGGACATGACGGTATAGACACCCTGGTTCAGGTTGAAATCACCAAGAACGCCGTTCGAGGCCGTCACGCCAGCCATGATTGTCGATCCGCCCCCGTCACCATGCGGATGTGCCAACCCCATACCGTGCAAGAACTCATGCATCAGAACCAGGAAGCTGCTGCCACCCCGCTCCAGCGTTCCACCCGGGTTGTAATTGCCGCTCAACGCGTTGAATTCACCGACCCCCGCATTGGTTTCACCGGGTGGATTCATTTGACCATCGACACTGTCGTCGTTGAATTCGTTATCATCCGGCACCATCCGGAATTCGGCACCTTCGGCCTCGGTTACCACCGTAAAGACCACGTTCGCCACTGCCGAGATCGTGTTGAGAGCCTCTATGAAGCGTGACTGGACATAGGCATTGAACCCTTCAAAGGTGTAATCGCCAAAGCTCTCTCCATCTGCCGCAAAGTACACGGAGACATCGTTGTCAGGCAGGCGGAGGCCGCTCCAGGAGATTAACATAAGAGAGGGCGTAAGAGGCGGAATCGGCATGGCGAGGCCGCAGGGTTGGGTAAGGTCAATGCCGCGCTAAATCGAAGCAACGCTGGCAAGGCCTCATTGCAGAAACCCGGCATTTTTCCTAAAGTCTTTTGTGCCGCGCCGCACGATTGATCGGCCCTGAATCAGGGGGTGTGGCCCCGGCCCTAGTGGCAAAAATCCATACCCTCGCGACCACTAACACCGCAGAGCTTACACAATTTTCCTTATTTCGCTCCGGCAGACTTCAGCCTTTCTAAAGCATGATAGCCCAGCCTCGCTCGCATAGGGTGCAGGGACAGGGGGGAAGTCATGCCGGTCATTGGAAACGGTGTGGCGCGCACCGGATTGGGCGGCCCTTCGGGCTACGGAGAAACGCAGCTTGCCCGATCGGATGACGGATCGCTGCGCATTGACGCCTCGGCGGTGTTCCAGGCCCCGTTGAACTATTTCGGGCGCAGCTTTGCGCCGACGGATCTGTGGGTAAACACCAACGGCACGCTGTCATTTGGTACCGCCTGGCCCGACTATCCGACGGCCGAAAATGCCGCGGAACGGCCCGACGTGATCGGCATTTTCTGGGCCGATGTCGATACGCGGTTGCGCGGCGAGGGTTTGGAAAGCGGGCAGGTGTCTGTCGATATCGATACCGTTGCCGATTGCGTCAGCATCACCTGGGACATGGTTGGCGCTTACCGGCGCGACACCACGGCCCCGAACCGGTTTCAACTGCAACTGTATGACCGGGGCGCAGGAGATTTTGATATAGTCTTTCGATATGAGCTTATCGGCTGGGCCATGGGCACCTCGGTCGATGATACCGGGGCGAACATGGTGCTGAATTCGCCACGGATGCTGACGCCCTGGCTGCCGGCCCTGACGGTTGACCCCACCTTGCTGGACACGACGACGGGCAACAGCGGCGTGACCGGGCTATGGGTGTTCGAAATGCGGGCGGGCGCCGTGCCGGGGGTGCAGGTCGCCGGTGGCAGTGTGCAGACCGGTGGGGTTGGGGCTGATACCCTGACTGGCACGGGCGGGGCTGATTTCCTGACCGGCGGCGCGGGCGATGACATGCTGGTGGGGCATGCCGGCAATGACACGATGGAGGGTGGCGACGGCAATGACACGCTGGATGCGGGCGGCGGCGACAATTCGCTGTCGGGCGGGGCAGGAAATGACGTTCTGACAGCGCTGGACGGCAATGATACGCTGACGGGCGGTGAGGGCAATGACACGCTGACGGCAGGCGGCGGCAATGATCTGCTGTGGGGGGGCGGTGGCGACGATCTGCTGGTGGGAATGGATGGCAACGATACGCTTTATGGAGGCGACGGGGCTGACACATTGAACGGCGGCGCGGGCGATGATTTCATCTTTGGCGGAAGCACTGATGCCGACCTGCATGATGTGATCTTCGGCGGCGATGGTGATGACAACATTGACGGCGGCGGGGGCAATGATGATCTGAACGGCGGCAATGGCAATGATACGCTGATCGGTGCGCTGGGTGCCGATACCATCATCGGCAATGACGGGGCAGATGTGCTGTCCGGCGGCGGCGGCAGCGATCTGATCTTTGGCAATGACGGTGCGGATTACATCAATGGCGGCTTTGGCTATGACAGGATCAATGGCGGCGCGGGGGCCGACAGTTTCTATCACCTTGGCATCTTTGATCACGGCTCGGATTGGATACAGGATTACACCGCGTCTCAGGGCGATGTGCTGATTTTTGGTCAGACCGGGGCCGGGATTAACCAGTTTCAGGTGAATTACGCCCATACCGTCAATTCCGCCGGCGTGCGGTCAGGAACCGCCGCGTTGGCCGAGGCTTTTGTGATCTATCGCCCGACCGGTCAGATCATCTGGGCGCTGGTGGATGGTGGCGGGCAGCCTGCCATCAATCTGATGCTGGATGGCCAGATCTTTGATCTGCTGGGATAGGGCCGAAATCCGGCATCACCCCGGACCGCCTTTTCGCTGCGTTGCGCCGAAAAGCCACCGGTTGCTGCGCACCCAGAAATCAGCGCGCAGATCCTCGCGGTAGATGTCGCCTTCGCGCTGATTGGTGGCATGCACCGCAAAACCGGGCTGATAAGGCAACAACCGGTCCGACAGGCGGCCATTGCGGTCCTGGGCATAGTCGCGCAGCACGCGATATTCCTCTCGCGTCCACAACTGGCTGCGCGCTTTTTGGCCGAATTGCACCTGAAAGGCGCCGGTAGTGGCCTCGACCAGCCAGGCCGGAGCCACCTTTGGTTCGGCCACGAGATTTGCAGCAAAGGCCGGTAACGGCAGCGGAGAGGCGTTGGACCGCCCTTCATTCACCAGTTCCAGCGCGGCTGGGGCCAGATCCACCCCCAGATACGCCAACATTCGGCCCAGGATTCCGCCCTCGGACGCGCGGCAGTCGTCAAAATCCAGGAAGGTGATCGCCTCGGGTGGAAAACTTTTCAAGAGAAGGTCGTAAAGCAGGTTGTAGTCAGTCCACAGCCCTTCGATCAGATCATCTTTCAGCACGGTTTCCACGAAAAGCGGCGGCCGCGGCGGCACCCGGATCTTGGACACTTCCAGATAGATCGACTGGACGAATTGCCACTGCTCACGCAGGACGCAAACCACCTCTATGTCATCAAACCCGCTCAGCGCCTCGCGCACGGCGGAAAAATCGACTTGGAGGGTGTCGGTGCCGCGTGAAAACTCTTCGCTGGACAGAAAGACGGTATGGCTGCCCGCCGCATGATCGGCGGCAATACGGCGCAGACTGGCAAGCGATCCCCCCGGCAGGCCATAGATTTTCGGCAAATAGACGCTCCAATCCATCACCAGACCATGATGGCCCGCCGCACGACCCAGTTTCGGATAGATCAGGCCATGCTCTGCCAACAGCTTTGCATTCCGGGCAAAGACATCCTGAATGGTCGTTGTGGCGGTCTTGTGGGTGCCAATGTGCAGAACTACTTTTGACATACAGGCCTACCAGTTGTTTTCGGTGGATGTGGTGGCCAACTCTTTGGCTAACACCTCAAGATAGCTGCGCCCAAAGGTCTGGCTGGGCTCCATCACCGCCTTTTCGGCCCATTCGTTCCAGGCATTCACGAACAACTCCTGGCGGTAAGATGTGGCGATGCGCTGACGCAAAATCCCGGCCAGCCAGACCCGGAAACTGGCCGGATTTGCGCCATGCGCGATATGCGCGCGCAAACCCCGACGGGCGGTGTTGTCCCAACTGGGCATGATGCCGGCGATGGTGTTGGGGGGCAGTTTCGCGCGATAGTCGGGGCTCAGCGACCGACGCGCGGCGGCGCGGTAATCATAGATCAGCCCGGTAAACCGGCCATTCATCGCCGAGGGCATCAAATTGCCATTCGGGCCGCCGAACAGATAATCCGGCCCCTCGACCAGACCATGCGGCGGCATCTCTATCCAGAAATCAAAGAGATCGGCGGCGACCGGATTTTCGCCGGCAATGTGAAAGCTGACCGCGCCCAGTTCCACTTGACCCACGCCCTCGGCCTGGAAAGCCTTGCGCAGATTGGCGATACTGCCCTTTGGATCAGGCATGTCTTCGGGCCGGTAGATCACGAACCGCGGACGGGTGCCATCAGGGCGCAGATAGCGCGGGTCACGCATATAACGCGCGACATCGGCGGCCAGCTTTGCCTCGAACCCGGTTGCATAGGTCTGTTCCAGCAGCACCTCACCCGACAGCCCGTCCCAGTTGCGGCGCCAGCTTTCATTGGCCCAACACAGATAGAAGGGGAAATCGATCTGAGGGTGCGTCAGCAGCTTGTCAATCGGCGCCTCCAGAATGCGGCGGCCGTCGAACCAGTAGTGATAGACGCAAAACGCATCAATTCCGGCGTGGCGGGCCAGCGCTGTCTGATCGCCCATCACCTCGGTCGCGCGCAGATCATAATAGCCCAGATCCGAAGGCAGCATAGGTTGCAGATGGCCTGCATAGCACGATGGCGTGGCAATCGCGGCGCGCCATTCGGTATAGCCCTTGCCCCACCAGGCATCGTTTTCGCGCGTTGGGTGGAACTGCGGCAGATAGAAGGCACTGACCAGCGCGGGCCGCTGCGGTGCCGGATCTTTGGACACGGCGCGCGGCAATGCGGCGTTGGGGCCGATCTGGCTGGCCTGGCAAATGTCCTGCCCGGCGGCCAGCGCCAGAAACCCCAGAACCCGTTCAATCGCATGGGCCAGCGTGCCATCGACCTGAGCGGTCTCATTTTCAAAGTGATCGGCGGTCAACCCAAGCGCCTTGATCATTCCGATCATCAGCGGGCTGATCCAGTAGATCGAGCCTGCGGGGAAAGACAGGATGCCGTCGGGCATGGTGATTTCCAGCCGGGCCAGAACCTGGCGGGTGCGCTCAAGATTTGATCCCCACCATTCCCGCCCGGTGTAATGCTGGCCATCAGCCACCCAAAAGGCGGCCGAGGGGTCGGCGGCAAAGGCATCCAGCTGCGCGGCCAGCCCGGTTTGCGGCAGGATGCCCGCAATCAGATGGCGGCGCCACTCTTCGCCATCCGCGCGGTGCGGCGATTTCTTGGTGTGCAGCTTGGCCACCGCGCGGTAGCCGTCCAGCGCGCCACCATTGATCAGCGTAAAGAACGGCAGGATGTCGCGGCCCTTGTTCGGCACCGTCAACACGCGCGCCTTGGGAAAGTCGGCCTCGATCTGCTGTTTCAGGTCCAGTGTTTCGTCGCCGCGCCAGGTCAGCGTGACGAAGAGGTCATAGGGCACCTCTACCGCGCGCAGGGTGTCGCGGAATTCCGCCCAGAGATCGGGATAATAGATATGCACGACGATGGCCTGCGACGCTTTGGGCCGATCGGAATCAAAGCGCAGCACCGGCACGTCGATATCGGGTAGCATCACCACGTCGGGCATTTCCTTGGTGATGCGCACCTCTTTGTGGCCTGACTGGATATAGTGCAGAAACGGGCGCACGCCCATATCCGCCACATCGGGGTTGTAGCGCAGATAGGCAAAGGGTGAGAAGTCGGGGTTGGGCCGAAAACCCATGCTTTCGCCATAGGCGATAAAGTGTTTTTCGGGGAACTGCAGATACATCTTGTTCAGCTGAGGATAGGCACCGCGGTAATAGACCGCGGAGATATAGCTAAAAGTTGGTGATGGCCCCTGAGGGGCGGCATATCATGGCGTTGTTCACGCGCCGCAATTCTCGTCTGAGAAAAGGATATGCCACATGACAACAAATACCATCACTCCACTACCCG
>JBATPI010000031.1:0-1775 GCA_049291415.1 Paracoccaceae bacterium
TCGCTGGGGCCACAACCAACCTGACCGTCGAGACGCAGCGCAATATCTACTTTCTGCAAGTGACGGAAGGTGGCCGTGGAGAACCGAACTATTCGGTGAAGTTCACCGTGCCGGGCAGCACACGTGCGGCCACCCCCGGCAGCGAGATCCCAGCCTCCTTGCCCATGAGCTACAAGATCATGAAAAAGGGCCGCGCCCTGCCCGGCTTTGCGCCGGTGTCGATTTCGGATGACGGCCGCAAGACCACCTTTGTCATCCCACCCGGCGCACCGATGCCGACGATTTTCCGGGCCGATAGCAAAGGGCAGGAGTACTCAGTCAATTCCTCTGTCCGCGGCACCACCATCACCGTCAGCACCCGCTCTGAACGTTGGGTCTTACGTTATGGCGAAGAATACGTCTGCGTCACGGCCAAGCCGGGGGTCAGCCAATGACCGAAGAAACCCAAGCCGAAAAACTCACCGCCCGCATGGAGCGTATGAAACCTTCCGAGGTCCCAAAGCGCCGCCGGGGCATAAATCCCTATGCGCTTTCTGCCGTCACAGCCGTCGCCGGTGTTGGCGTCGGGGCCTGGCTGGTGCTGGCCGCACCCGATGCCCCTGCCCCGGCACCAGCAATCGAGACCGCTTCGGTCAGCGATTTTCAGGGCGATGGCACGGGAACCGACGGCTTCAGCGTCTCGCGTCCAAAACCGCAGATCGTCCCGGCGGCACCAGACACCTCGGAGGCAGAACGGTTGCAGGCCGAAATCGAGGCTTTAAACGCGCAAATCGCCGATCTGAAAGCCAATCCGGTGACCGTCACGGATGAGGCGGCACTGGCAGACCTGAAAGCGCAGGTTGCCGCCCTTGAGGCCGATGCAAAGGCCCGCTCGGCAGCCCTCTCCGAACTTGAGCGCGAGAACATTCGGCTGCAGACCGAACTGGAAACCAAGGCCCTGATCGATGGCGATCCCCAGGCCGAAGCGGCCCGCGCCCGGGAAGAAGAACTGGCCCGGCGCAGGCAAGAGGCCGAGATGCTCAATGAGGCGCAGATCCATTCCGATATGGTTGCCTTGCGCTCCAGCATGGACATGAGCGGTGAGGCTGGCACCGCGGCCCCTGCCCCGGCTGCGCCGGGACAGGCGGCCACAGGAGATGAGGCTTTTCGCAGTGCCGGGGCAAAGGCGGCTGAAGTCCGACAAGCCGAGGTCATCGCCGATCCAGCCCATACCGTCATGCAAGGCACCTTGATCGAAGCCGCGCTTGAGACCGCGATCAGCACCGATCTGGCTGGCAATGTCTCAGCCATCGTCAGCCATGATGTCTGGTCGTTCGACATGTCCCGCGTGCTCATCCCGCGCGGCTCGCGTCTCTTCGGGCGGTACGATTCCGAAGTTGATGCCGGTCAGCGGCGTGTGCTTATTGCCTGGGACCGGCTGGTCACCACAGATGGGCAATCTGTCACCCTTGCCGCCTATGGCACGGACCGCATTGGACGCTCTGGTCTGCCCGGCACGGTGAGAAACCACTTCTTCCAGCGGTTTGGCACTGCCGCTCTGATTTCTCTGATCGGGGCCGTACCAACGCTGGCCGCCGACAAATACGCGGCCAATGAAGTGGCCTCCGACACCGCCGAAAATGTCGGCACCGATCTTGGCGAAGCGGTCAACACGGTGATGGCGGACTATCTCAGCATCCCGCCGACGATCAGCGTCAACCAGGGTGCGGTCGTGATGATCCGCGTCGATGCCGATCTGGCGTTTTACTGATGAGCTATCTCGACACCTATCTCGG
>JBATPI010000032.1:0-1793 GCA_049291415.1 Paracoccaceae bacterium
GCACCGACCGAGGCGGTTCCATCCGCGGCCGTGTTGATATCCAGATCGTCCACGCCGATACTGCGGCGCAGTTTTGCAACAATGCCTTCGCCGCCACGGCCGGCCAGAACGGCCACCGCATTCGCCAACTCTGCCGCCTGCAGCACAGAGATTGTTTCCAGTCCGCGACCAAACAGCAGATAGGCCAGAACCTCTTCTTGCGGCAGTTCGGGGGTAGAGGAAAAGGTGACTTCAGGCGCATTGGCGGGGCCATCAATATTGAGGTAGGTGGTCACGCCGTCGGTCTCATTCGACGCTGAGATTGACAAGGTGGGCACCAGATCGCCCTCCAGCGCCAGATCGGCCTTTGACAGCGTCAGCCGCTTGCCCAACAGGTCCAGCCGACCGCGAATCAACTGGATCGCGCCCGTCGGGATGACCGCTTGCAGGGTGCCGCCCAGCGTGATCTGCCCGCCCAGTTCAGCGTCCAGCCCGCGGCCGCGCAGGAAGATGCGGTTGGGCGCATCAATGGTGACGTTCAGCGCCCAGTCCGGTCCGGTGGCGCGTTCGCCTGCCGGGCCAGAAGTGCCGTTGCCGTCCAGCCCAGCGCGGGTGCGGGTGGTACGCACGGCGGCGGTGTCGCCCACATGGGTAATCGCCTCCAGGTCGGCTGCCGAAGCAAAGCCGGTGGCGGGCACCTGTAGGCTGGTTTCGCCAAAGAGGATGCGCCCGGCTAGCAGGGCGCGCGCCAAAAGCGGTCCGGTGATCCGCAGCTGGCCCGACCCGGTGGTATCGAAAAGCTCGGGGTCACGCAGATGGATCTGATCCAGCGTCAGGTCCAGCGCGGCGTCAAAGGGGGGTGCCATCCCGACCGTGCCGCCCAACCGCAAGCGTCCGCCGTTGGTCAGCTCTGACGTGGCCGACAGCTGCACGCGGCCGTTGGCCAGATCTGCCAGCAGCTCTGTCCGGGTCAGTGACACGCCGCGGTAGGGATAGGCCAGCCGCCCGCCCGACAGCGTCACCCGCCCACTGAGCGATGTGGGCGAAAAGGGCCCGCGCAGCGCCAGATCCATGCTGAGCGTTCCCGCCAGCGTGGCGGGATCGGCCAGCGCATTCAGCACTGCGGCATCGGCAGTGCCGCGCAGGGTCAGATCGGCGGTGGTGCCGACCAGCTGGCCCTTGATGCTGGCATCAATTGCGGCAGGGCCCAGGATGCGCAGGTCCAGCGCGGTGCGGTCAGTGCCCGGCGTGACCCGTCCCGACAGGGTGACCGGCCCCGGATAGCCCGGGGCCAGCAGCGCCAGATCGCGGATCCGCCCGGTCACCTGCAACTCGCCCAAATCGCCATTTCCGCGTGCTTCGGCGGTCAGGTTGGGGCCGTCCAGCTGGCCGTTTTGCAACAGCAGCGCGCCATCGCGCAGCGTCAGCGCCAGGTCCAGCGTGGTTTGGCCGGCGATCAGGCGATCAACCTCAGTCTGGCCAATCGACAGGCTGTGACCATTGCCCGTCAGGGTCAGCGTGCCGTTCTGCGGTGTGCCCTCAAAGCGCAGATCGGCGCTGAGCCCGCCCCCATAGGCGGGGTCCAGATCGGTCAACGTGCCAAGTGTGACCTGACCGGTCAGGTTGCTGCCAACGGTGGCCAGCTTGCCGCTGGCCGACATGGTCAGGCTTTTGGCGGTCAGATCCAGCGCGCGCAAAGTGGTGCCGGTTTCATCGCGACGTGCGGCACCGGTCAGCCGCGCCGGACCGGACAGCAGCCGGTCGGCTTGCGAAATGCCAATGCGCAGACTGGTCGAGTCCAGGGCCAGCGCCAG
>JBATPI010000033.1:0-31741 GCA_049291415.1 Paracoccaceae bacterium
GGCCTGCCGGTCCGCGGTCAGCGCACGCATACCAACGCTCGTACCCGCAAGGGCCCCGCAAAAGCCATCGCTGGCAAGAAGAAGTAAGGGGAGCGCACAGATATGGCACGTGATCCAAAATCCGCAGCGCGCACCAAGCGCAAGGAACGCAAGAACATCGCATCGGGCGTGGCCCATGTGAATTCGTCGTTCAACAACACCAAGATCCTGATCTCTGACGTGCAGGGTAACGCCATTGCATGGTCGTCCTCGGGCACCATGGGCTTCAAGGGTTCGCGCAAGTCGACGCCTTATGCCGCCCAGATGGCTGCCGAAGACGCAGGCAAGAAGGCGCAGGAACATGGCGTGAAAACTCTGGAAGTCGAAGTGCAGGGCCCGGGTTCGGGTCGTGAATCGGCTCTGCGCGCCTTGGCCGCCGTGGGCTTCAACATCACTTCGATCCGTGATGTGACGCCGTTGGCCCACAACGGCTGCCGTCCGCCCAAGCGCCGCCGCGTCTGACGCAGCGACATTACCACCGGGCTGCGCGTTTCCGCGTGGCCCGGATTTCGTTTTGAAAGACCCTCGGGCGCCCCGTTTCATCCGGACCATGGAAACGGCGGCTAGTATGGAGGCCAAGCATGATCCACAAGAACTGGCAAGAATTGATCAAGCCGACGCAACTGGTTGTCAAACCGGGTGCCGATGCCGCCCGCGTGGCGACTGTCATCGCCGAACCGCTGGAGCGTGGCTTTGGCCTGACGCTGGGCAATGCGCTGCGCCGCGTGCTGATGTCGTCGCTGCAAGGTGCTGCCATCACATCCGTGCAGATCGACAACGTCCTGCATGAGTTCTCAAGCGTGGCCGGCGTGCGTGAAGACGTCACCGACATCGTGCTGAACCTTAAAGGCGTCAGCATCAAGATGGACGTCGAAGGGCCAAAGCGCCTGTCGATCTCGGCCAAGGGTCCGGGCGTCGTAACGGCGGCAGAGATTTCGGAATCCAGCGGGATCGAGATCCTGAACAAGGATCACGTGATCTGTCACCTCGACGACGGTGCCGATGTGTTCATGGAACTGACGGTTTCCACTGGCAAGGGCTATGTCTCGGCCGACAAGAACCGTCCCGAGGACGCGCCAATCGGTCTGATCCCGATCGACGCGATCTATTCGCCGGTCAAGAAGGTCAGCTACGAAGTGCAGCCCACCCGCGAGGGCCAGGTGCTGGACTATGACAAGCTGACGATGAAGGTGGAAACCGACGGGTCCCTGACGCCGGATGACGCCGTGGCCTATGCTGCGCGCATCCTGCAGGATCAACTGGGCATCTTTGTGAACTTCGATGAGCCGGAAGCGGCGAAGTCGGGTGAAGTCGATGCAGGTCTGGAATTCAATCCGCTGCTTCTGAAGAAGGTGGATGAGTTGGAACTGTCGGTGCGTTCGGCCAACTGCCTGAAGAACGACAACATTGTCTATATCGGCGATTTGATTCAGAAGACCGAAGCCGAAATGCTGCGCACTCCGAACTTTGGCCGCAAGTCGCTGAACGAGATCAAGGAAGTGCTGTCTGGCATGAGCTTGCATCTGGGAATGGACGTCGAAGACTGGCCGCCAGAGAACATCGAAGATCTGGCCAAGCGCTTCGAAGACCAATTCTGACAGGTAGGATGGGCAATATTGCCCATCCTACGAAAATGCCCGCATAGGCGGGGAAGAACTGGCGCAAGCCCAAGGTGAGCGGGGCCAATCGTAGGCCCTGCCGGACAAAGTAAAACACGCGATCAGGAGATTTCCATGCGTCACTCTAGCGGCTACCGCAAACTGAACCGCACCCACGAACATCGCAAGGCGATGTTTGCCAACATGTGCGGCTCGCTCATCGAGCATGAGCAGATCAAAACGACCTTGCCCAAGGCCAAGGAACTGCGCCCGATCATTGAGAAACTGATCACGCTGGCCAAGCGCGGCGATTTGCACGCCCGCCGTCAGGCCCAATCCGGTCTGAAGCAGGACATGCACGTCGCGCGCCTATTTGAAATCCTGGGGCCGCGCTACAAGGACCGCCACGGCGGCTATGTGCGCGTGCTGAAAGCCGGTTTCCGCTATGGCGACATGGCCCCGATGGCAATCATCGAATTCGTTGACCGTGACCCGAATGCCAAGGGGGCTGCTGACCACGCCCGCCTGGAGTCTGCTGAGGATTGATTGCCTTCAGCTGGCGCTTTCATGCGCCGGATCCCGCGAAATACCTAAGGCCCGCCCCCTTGGCGGGCCTTTTCCATTCGCGTCGCAACCGAAAACCTATTTCAACCAAAAGCCTAATACCGCTTGCAGTGCCAGCCAGTGTCATGAAAATCAATCTTGAGTAGAATCGGATCAGTCCGATCAGAGGCAGTATGTCTGAGCGAAAGGCCATGGTTGTGTTGTTGGAACGGCTGGAGCAGTTGGCCCCCATGGGCTACACGGTCGGTTTGCACATCCGTTTTGCGACTCCGTTGATGTATCGCAGTTCCTACCCTGAGGCCTGGGTCAACCATTACAATTCGCATTCCTATTATCTGCGTGATCCGTTGGTGTTCTGGGGCGTCGGTGTCGAAGGCACCACCCGGTGGAGCTCTATCCCCTTGCCCGACCCCTTTGGGGTTTTGAAAAAAGCCGCGTCGCATGGTCTGAACTATGGGGCGGTGTCGTCCTATGGGCCGATCACCTCGCGGTCCATTGTTGGCATTTCCCGGTCTGATCGGGAATTCGACGATGAGGAACTGGCCTGCCTGCGAGAGCTGACAGCCCAGTTGCATATTGAAGCAAAGCCTCCTTCTGACCTGACCAAGGCGCAGATCGAGGCGTTGCAATGTGTCGCTAATGGGGACCGGCACTCGGCAGCAGCGGAAAAACTGGGCATTACGGAAAGCGCCTTCAAGGCGCGCCTGACGTCGGCGCGGGTCCGGCTGGAAGCGCGCACGACGTCAGAGGCACTCCGCAAGGCGCGGGAGTATCGGCTGCTTTGACCTGAACGTGCCTCTCCCCTTCCCCGGTTCTGCCAGACCCAAAGAAGGAGACAGGAAGATGGAAGTCACAACGCTCTCGTATGACAACCTGCACGACCACGGAAAATTGTTCGCGAATATGTTCCGTGCCAGGCACAGGACATTCATTCAGAACGCAAAATGGGATCTGCCCCAGGCCGATGGCATGGAGTTTGACCAGTATGACACGCCGGCCAGCCGGTGGGTTGCCGTGCATGCGCGCGGCGTGGTCATGGCGGGCGTCCGTCTGACGCCGACCACCCATAAATGCGGGATCTACAGCTATATGATCCGCGACGCTCAGCTGGGTCTTTTGGACACCATCCCGCGTGATCTGTTGCGGTTTGAGGCTCCAGTGGATGAAAATATCTGGGAATCCAGCCGTGTTTTCGTGTCTGACGCCGTGCCCGCGAATGAGCGGCTGCGGGTGCAGATGCAGTTGATCCATGAGATGGTGGTGTCGGCGCGCAATCTGGGCGTGACCACGCTGTTGGGGATCATCCCTGAGAACAGCCCGCGGCTGGCGCGGCGGGTGGGGCTGGATTGCCAGCCGGTTGGGCCAGTGATGGACACCGGGGGGACGAATTCGGTCTGCGTGTCGATCAGCATGGCGACCAAACTGCACTGATCGGCGCCTTTGGCCTGATCCCCGGGGGGCTTTCGGCAGCGAAAGCCCTCCATATTTGCTCGGTTTTCACCGGAGCTGCCGTCATGCGCCGCAAAGCCCGCTTTTCCCGCGGGTCGCAGCGGCCTAAGGTGGGATGATGGCCGATCTGTTCGACTCCACCCCGCTCGATACGGGCAAGACCACCCCGCGCCCGCTGGCTGATCGCCTGCGGCCCCGTACGCTGGCCGAGGTGATCGGTCAGACGCAGGTGTTGTCGTCCGAAGGTCCGTTGGGCGCGATGCTGGCGGCGAAATCCTTATCCTCGCTGATTCTCTGGGGCCCGCCGGGTGTGGGCAAAACCACCATTGCACGTCTGTTGGCAGATGAGACCGACCTGGCCTTTGTGCAGATCAGCGCCATTTTCACCGGTGTGCCGGACCTGAAAAGGATATTCGAATCTGCCCGGATCCGTCGTCAGAACGGGCAGGGCACGCTGTTGTTCGTCGATGAGATCCACCGTTTCAACAAGGCGCAGCAGGACGGGTTTCTGCCCTTTATGGAGGATGGAACCATCCTTCTTGTCGGCGCCACCACCGAGAACCCCAGTTTTGAACTGAACGCAGCGCTTCTTTCCCGCTCACAGGTCATTATCCTGGAACGGCTGTCCTTGGCCGATCTGGAGCGCATGGCCCAGCGTGCAGAGATGGAGCTGGGCCGCGCCCTGCCGCTGAAGGGTGAGGCGCGCGAATCGATGTTGGAGATGGCCGACGGCGACGGCCGCGCGCTTCTGAACCTGATCGAGCAGGTCACAGCCTGGAAAGTTGAACACCATCTTGACCGGGATGAGTTGGCCAAGCGCCTGATGCGCCGCGCCGCGCGCTACGACAAATCGGGAGATGAGCATTACAACCTGATTTCTGCCTTACATAAATCCATCCGCGGCAGCGACCCGGACGCGGCCTTGTACTGGTTTGCCCGTATGCTGGAGGGGGGCGAGGACCCGCGTTTTCTGGCCCGTCGGCTGACCCGGATGGCGGTTGAGGATATCGGTCTGGCCGAGCCTCAGGCGCAGGATATTTGCCTGCAAAGCTGGCAGACTTATGAGCGGCTGGGCAGTCCCGAAGGCGAACTCGCCCTGGCGCAAGCGGTGGTTTATCTGGCGCTGGCCCCCAAATCCAACGCGGTCTACGTCGCCTATAAGGCCGCGCGCGCTGCCGCCCGCGAGACCGGCAGCCTGATGCCGCCCAAACATATCCTGAACGCGCCCACCCGGCTGATGAAGGATGTCGGCTATGGTGCGGGCTATGCCTATGACCATGACGCCGAAGACGGTTTTTCCGGTCAGGACTATTTTCCCGACGGCATGCGTCGCCCGATCTACTACTCTCCGCCAGAACGTGGGTTTGAACGCGAGCTGAAAAAGCGCGTGGACTATTTTGCAAAGCTGCGCGGCAAGCGGCATGGCGGCGCTTGATGCGCCTGTCTGCCCGCGGTTAACAGACACCAAAACCGGAGGCCTCATGCTGGACGATCTGGACGACATCCACCCGTTGTTCCATGGCGCACCCACGACGCCCGAGTTCAAAAAGCTGCGCAAGCGCATCGTGCGTGAGGTGCGTGAGGCTATTGATGCCTATGGCATGATAGACCGCGGCGCGCGCTGGCTGGTCTGCTTGTCGGGCGGCAAGGACAGCTACACCCTCTTGGCTGCCCTGACCGAGCTGAAATGGCGCGGCCTTTTGCCGGTGGATCTGCTGGCGTGCAATCTGGATCAGGGGCAGCCTGGCTTTCCCGCGACGGTTCTGCCGGAATTTCTGACAAAAATGGGCGTGCCGCACCGAATTGAATATCAGGACACCTATTCGATCGTCACCTCAAAAATCGCGCCGGGCGGCACGATGTGCAGCCTTTGCTCGCGGCTGCGGCGCGGCAATCTTTACCGGATAGCGCGCGAAGAGGGCTGTTCGGCGGTGGTTCTGGGCCATCACCGCGATGATATTCTCGAGACTTTCTTCATGAATCTGTTTCACGGCGGGCGGCTGGCCAGCATGCCGCCCAAACTGGTGAACGAAGAGGGTGATCTCTTTCTCTATCGTCCGCTGGCCTTTGTGGCCGAGGCCGACTGCGACGGTTTTGCCCGCGCCATGGCCTATCCGATCATCCCTTGCGACATTTGCGGCAGCCAAGAAGGCTTGCAGCGCGCGCAGGTCAAGCGGCTGCTGGATGACTGGGAGCTGCGCAGCCCCGGCCGCCGTCAGGTGATGTTCCGTGCCTTGCAGAATGTGCGGCCGTCGCATCTGGCCGACCCGGCACTGTTCGACTTTCTGGGGCTGTCCACCGGACAGCCGGGAACAGATCGTGAAAATCCTATGCAATTTCGTCTGCCGGATTAACGAAGCGATCAATCCTTTTCGCCCTAATGGCGAGTGAAACGCAGGCTTTGCTCCCTGCGCTCGTGGAAAGGATTCTGCTCATGCCCTCAACCTCTTTGCCATTTCAGCGCCTGACACGTGTGCTGGCATGGGTCAGGCGCCCGGATTTTCTGGTGTTTTTACCGGCGATCACCCTGGCCGGGTTTTGGATCGGTGGTGAACAGGTGCTGCTTTTACTGGCGCTGGGGTTGCCCTTGATGTTTGCGCTGACCGGTACCGGGTCAGGGCTTGCCCTGGCGGCGGGCGGGGGCGGTGATGAGGTTTCGGCCATCGGACGGGCACTATTGGCGATGGATGCCCTATTGCCGACGTTGCAGGAGACCGGGCGGAATACAGCTTGCGTGGTGGTGCAGTTCGATGATCTGTCTGACATTCTTGACCGCCACGGACGGTCGGCCCAGGCCGAAGTGCTGGCTCGCTGCGAAGACCGCATGCGCGGTGCGTTGCGGCTGGGCGATCTGATTTCGCCCCTGCAAGGCGGCAGTTATGCGCTGATCCTGACGCCCGTGCGGCGGCTGGATCTGGAAACGATGGTGCAGATGGCCGCTCGCCTGCAAGAGGCGATCACCGCACCGATCAGTCTGGGCGCGGCACAAATCTATGTCACCTGTTCGATAGGTTTCTGTATCGGCGGCCGCTCACCCGAGGCGACAGGCCGTTCGTTGCTGGACGCCGCCCAGCTGGCCGCTGATGAGGCGTTGCGCTTTGGCCCAGGGGCGATCCGCGCCTATTCGTCAGACATGACGCGCATGCAGATTGCCCGCGACACTCTGCGCGAACAGATTGAAACGGCGCTGGAAAATGGCCAGATCCGCCCACATTTCCAGCCGCAGATCTCAACCGACACTGGCGAGATTTCGGGATTTGAGGCGCTGGCCCGCTGGCACCACCCCGACCGGGGCTGCCTGGCCCCGTCAGAGTTTCTGCCCGCTCTTGAGGGAAATGATCTGACCGAACGGCTGGGTGAGGTAATGCTGTTTCACGCGCTTACCGCGCTGACCGACTGGGATCGCAAGGGCTATCGCATCCCCACGATCTCGGTCAACTTTTCCGCATCCGAGTTGCGCAATCCGCGCCTCCCCGATCGCATGAAATGGGAATTGGACCGCTTTGACCTGACGCCCGACCGTCTGACCATCGAGATTTTGGAAACCGTCATTGCCAGTTCCGAAAATGATATGATCGTGTCCAATATCGCCGCCCTCGCTGCCTTGGGTTGTGGCATTGACCTGGATGATTTCGGCACGGGCCATGCCTCTATCACCACCATTCGCCGTTTTGCCGTGCGGCGACTGAAGATCGACCGCAGCTTTGTGACCCGCGTGGATCAGGACCGTGAGCAGCAAAAGCTGGTCTCCGCCATCGTTTCTCTGGCGGAACGGATGGGGCTGGAAACTCTGGCCGAAGGGGTGGAAACTGCGGGCGAGCATGCGATTTTGTGTCAGCTGGGTTGCGGTCATGTGCAGGGCTACGGTCTGGCGCGCCCGATGCCGCTGGAAGAGACCACCGAATGGATCACGCGGCATGCCGCGCGCCAGGACAGGATCCCCCGAATCGGCGCGCGTGGATGATTCTGTCAGACCGCCGGCCTACCGAAACAGAACACCGTTCTGGCCGAATTCAGGCGAAACCGCTTGACCTTTGCCGCCCCCTTCTGTTCAAGCACCGCTGATCCAACAGTTGAACGGCGGTGTGGCCTATGGGCGATCAAAGCAACAAGAACGTCATTCTGGCCATGGTGCTAAGTATGCTGGTCTTTACGGTTTGGGCCGTGCTCTTTCCACCACCAGAGCTGGCAGTGGACCCAAACGCACCGACGGTGCAAACAGCCGAAGGTCAACCATCGATCGCCACACCAGAGACCGCTCTGGCCGGGGATGCGGCCATCACTGCCGTGCCCGAAGCGGCCCGTCTGACGATTGACACGCCCAAACTGGCTGGCTCGATCTCGATGCTGGGCGCACGGATCGATGATCTGTCGCTAAAGACCTATTCTGAGACGATTGATCCGGATTCGCCAAAGGTGCAGTTGCTGTCGCCGGTCGGCCAAGAGCATCCCTACTATGCCGTGATGGGCTGGGCCCCGGGGAATGGCACTGATGCGGCGGATTTGCCGGATGCCAAAACCGAATGGACGATTGTCTCGGGCGGCACGCTGGCCCCCGGCAACCCGGTCACGCTGGCCTGGGACAACGGCAAGGGCCTGACCTTCCTGCGCAAGATCGAGGTGGATGAGGACTTTCTCTTCACCGTCACCGATACGGTAAAAAACGCGGGCACCGCCGAAGTGCGGCTGGCCCCTTACGGCATCATCGCCCGCCATGGTTTGCCGGCGATGCAGAGCTTTTTCGTTGTGCATGAAGGTATGGTTCGCCGTGCCGACGGTCGTCTGGAAGAAATCACCTACAAGAATGTGACCAAGTTGGACGTGCTGCCCGCAGAGGGCGCCGCGGCCGAGGTTGTCGACTCAGCCGGTGACGGCTGGATTGGTTTTTCCGACCATTATTGGATGACCGTTCTGGTCCCCGATCAAGGCAAGCCCTTTGCCGAGGTGACCAAGCACGTCGTCGCCGGTGACATCTACCAGACCGAGGTGCGCCAGCCCGTGCTGGCCGTCGCACCGGGTGCCGAAATCGTCAATTCCACCCGCCTTTTCGCCGGTGCGAAAGAGTGGGAGACGATCAAGAGTTATGACGACACCGGCGCCATCCCCGGCTTTATCGATTCCATCGACTGGGGCTGGTACTTCTTCCTGACGAAGCCGATTTTCCGAGTCTTGCATTGGCTGCACGGGCTGATCGGCAACATGGGTCTGGCCATCATAGCGCTGACCTTCGTGCTGAAGCTGATCGTGCTGCCGTTAGCCTATAAATCCTACGTCTCGATGGCGCGGATGAAAGAACTGCAGCCCGAGATGGAGGCGTTGAAGGAACGCGCCGGTGACGACAAGCAAAAGCTGCAAAAGGAAATGATGCTGCTTTACCGCGAAAAGAAGGTGAACCCGGCAGCCGGCTGTTTGCCGATTTTGATCCAGATCCCGATTTTCTTCAGCCTTTACAAGGTGATATTTGTCACCATCGAATTGCGGCAAGCGCCGTTCTTTGGCTGGATCAAGGATCTGTCGCTGCCTGATTCGTCCTCGCTCTATAACTTTTTTGGTCTGTTGCCCTGGGCCGCCCCAGCGCATGGCAGCTTTGCCGCGCTGGTGTTCATTGGGGTTCTGCCCATCCTTTTGGGCGTTACCATGTGGCTGCAGCAAAAGCTGAACCCGGCCCCCACTGATCCGGTTCAGGCGTCAATCTTTGCCTGGATGCCTTGGGTGTTCATGTTCATGCTGGGCGGTTTTGCCAGTGGTCTGGTGGTGTATTGGATCACCAACAACATCATCACCTTTAGTCAGCAATACCTGATCATGTGGAGCCACGGAAAACGGCCTGCGATCTTTGAGAATATCCGATCGAAAAAGGTCGCCGTCGCGGCATTGGCGGCTGACAAGCCGGCAGCGACCAAGACGACGGCTGCCAAGCCCGCCACACCACCGACGCCCAAGGGCAAAAAGAAATGACGGGTCGGCTGGCACGCATCTGCCGGCACCCGATCAAGGGACACGGACGCGAAGATCTCGCGTCCGTTCGTCTTTCAGCAGGCGAATGCCTGCCGTTTGACCGCCACTGGGCCGTCGCGCATCAGGCGGCGAAAATCGTGCCCGGTTGGAACCCCTGTGCCAATTTCGCGCGTGGGGCCAAGGCGCCCGAGTTGATGGCGATGACCTGTCAGCTGGACGAAGCGACCGGGGGGGTCACCCTGATTCATCCCGCGCAGGGCAGGCTAAGCTTTTATCCCGATGATCCGGCAGATTTGCCACGATTTCTGGCCTGGGCGGCTCCGCTGAACCCGGCCAATCGGGCCCAACCCCGGCAGATTGTCCGTGCCGGTCGCGGAATGACGGACAGCGAGTTTCCATCCGTGTCGATCCTGTCTCTGGCCAGTCTGCGCGATCTGTCGGCCCGGATGGGCCATGATCTCTCGATGGACCGCTGGCGGGGTAATCTGTGGATTGACGGGGCCGCGTCCTTTGCCGAATTTAACTGGATCGGGCGTGATATCACCATCGGCGGCGCGGTGTTGCGGGTGCAAGAGCGGATCACACGCTGCCGCGCCACCATGGTAAACACCGAAACCGGTCAGGTCGATGCCGATACCCTGTCCGGTTTGCAAAACGCCTTCGGGCACCAGGATTTTGGCGTTTACGCCACGGTAATCCTGGGCGGTGATCTGGCTGTTGGCGATGAATGGAGCTTGCAATGACAATGGCATTCACCCTGGCCGCCGAGGCCGAAGACGAAGCGCGCGAAATTGGCCGCCTGTTGTTCGCGGGCCCTGTGGATTTCGTCAAAGGTGTCACGACGATGGCCGCCTTGCCCCCGGCCGATCGGCCAGAGGTGTGCTTTGCTGGCCGGTCGAACGTAGGCAAATCAAGCCTGATCAACGCTTTGACCAATCGAAAGAACCTGGCGCGGTCATCGAACACGCCAGGGCGGACGCAGGAGATCAACTATTTCACGATGGGCGAAAATCGTTATCTGGTTGACCTGCCGGGCTATGGTTACGCCGAGGCGCCGGTGGCTATCGTTGCGAAATGGCAGGCGTTGCTGAAACAGTTTCTGCAAGGCCGCGCGACGCTGCGCCGGGCCTTTGTGCTGATTGACACGCGCCACGGCGTCAAGGTGGTGGATGAAGAGATCATGGCGCTGTTGGACCGGGCGGCGGTCACCTTTCAGGTGGTGATGACCAAGGCCGATAAGGTGAACCGTGAAACCCGGGATGAGAATATCGCGCAGACCATGGCCGCGCTGCAAAAACACCCCGCGGCCTACCCCGAGATCGTGGTAACCAGTTCGGAAAAGGGCGAAGGGGTTGAAACCCTGCGCGCCATCATTGCGACGTTGGAGTAGGGTCAGTCAGACGTGCTGCGCGCCGTTGACCTCAATCTCGGCGCCAGAGATGTAGCTGGACTGATCCGAGCAGAGAAACCAGATCAGATCCGCGACCTCTTTTGGCTGGCCAAGGCGGCGCATCGGCACCCCCTCAACAATCTTGTCCGTGCCTGGCGACAGGATCGCGGTTTCAACCTCACCCGGCGCAATGGCGTTGACACGCACGCCCAAGGGCCCGAAATCATGGGCCATTTCCCGCGTCAGCGCAGCAAGGGCTGCCTTTGACGTGGAATAGGCGGCCCCCGCAAACGGATGCACCCGCGACCCGGCAATCGAGGTGACGTTGACGATGCTGCCTTGGGCGGCGGTCAACTCATCCTTCAGGCCGCGGGCCAGAATGACGCTGGCAAAGAAGTTGACGTGGAACACATGCCCCCAGGTCCGCAGGTCGGTGTCCAGCGTGCTAAGCCGCGCACCACCCGGCCCTTTGGGGCTAATGCCGGCGTTGTTGACCAGAGCGTGGATCTCTCCATTCACCTTGGCCTTGATCGTCTCGATCGCGGCGATGGTCTTGTTGGGGTCGGCCAGGTCGATCTGGATGTGGTTTTCCTCGCCCCCCGGCCAGGGGCAGCGCGCATCGAATGGTTGGCGTGAGCAGGTCAACACCCGCCAGCCTTCGGCGCCAAACCGCTTGACCGTGGCATGGCCAATTCCACGGGACGCACCTGTCAGGACGAGGGTTTTTTGCATCGCGGTCTCCTTTGTGCGCAAGCTACAGGGACGCGCGGGGAAGGCAAGGCTTGGCAGGGGGCTGGAAAAGTCTTATGCGGCAAATGAACCGGAGGCCTCAATGAAACAGCAGAACCTGACCATGCAAGATGCCCTGAACACCGCCAAGATGTTGTCCGAAGCTTTGCCGTATCTTCAACGGTTTAGCGGTTCGGTCGTGGTTGTGAAATTCGGCGGCAATGCCATGGGCGACGATGCAGCGATGGCCGAGTTCGCCCGCGACATCGTGCTGATGCGTCAGGTCGGGGTGAATCCGGTCGTAGTGCATGGCGGCGGGCCGATGATCAACGACATGTTGACCAAGCTGGGCATCAAATCGGAATTCGTGCGCGGCAAGCGAGTGACCGACAAGGCCACCGTTCAGGTGGTCGAGATGGTGCTGTCGGGGCTGGTGAACAAAAGGATCGTGCAGGCAATCATGGATGCCGGGGGGCGGGCCGTTGGCATCTCGGGCAAGGATGATGACCTGATGGTCTGTGAGGCCGATGACCCGGAGCTGGGCTATGTCGGCCGTCCGATAGAGATGAATGTGCAGGTGCTACGCGACCTTTATACTGCTGGAATCATTCCGGTAATTGCTCCTGTCGGCACCGGCATGGCGGACAATGAGACCTTCAACGTCAACGGCGATACGGCGGCTGGTGCGATTGCCGGGGCGCTGCAGGCCGACCGGTTGCTGTTGTTGACCGACGTGCCGGGGGTCAAAAACGCGGCGGGTCAGGTGATGACGCAGATTACCCCCGAAGAGATCCGGCAGATGACCGCGGATGGGGTGATTTCCGGTGGGATGATTCCCAAGACCGAGACCGCGCTGATGGCGTTGGAAAAGGGCACGCGGGCGGTGACCATCATGGATGGCAAGGTGCCGAACGCCTGCTTGCTGGAATTGTTCACCGATCACGGGGCGGGGTCCCAGATCCGGTCGACCGCGCCGCGGGTGACGCCGCGGGCGCCGGTCTAAGCACTTGGGCGCGCTGTGTTAATGCGGGGAAAGGGCGGCCGAACGATAGGCTGCAAAGCGTCTTGCGAACGTCTTGCAAACGTCTGGCAGATTTCCGGGAAGGGCTTTCGTTAACCATGAATGGCGAATCATCTCTGACTCTGGCCGATCTGCGTCAGAAGCTGGCTGCGCAGCATCTGGAAATTCTGGGCGGCTTTGCCCCCGACCCAGTCGAGGTAGGGCTGCCGCCCGGCACCGGAACGGTGATCATGTTGGGCCCACTTGAGTCGGGGTTCTGGCCACATCTGACCGCACAGCCCGAATGGGGTGGCCCGGACCCGGTGGACCGCTGGTCGCGCCGGTTGATCGGGCAGCTGGCCTGCGATCTGGGCGCTGCGGCGCTGTTTCCCTTTGGTGGGCCACCCTACCAGCCGTTTTATAACTGGGCGTTGCGGACGGGGCGCTGCTGGCCCAGCCCGGTGCGGCTGTTGGTGCATGACACCCAAGGATTGCTGGTCAGTTTTCGCGGGGCCTTGGCGCTGCGCGAGGTGCTGGAGGTGCCGCAGGGACAGAGCCCGTGCAAGACCTGTATCGCGAAACCCTGTTTGACCGCCTGCCCGGCGGATGCGCTGGGGGCGGGGGGCTACGATGTGCCGGCCTGCCATGCCTGGTTGGACAGCATGGGCGCCGACTGCCTGAATGGCGGTTGTATGGTGCGCCGCGCTTGCCCGGTCAGCGTTGGCTATGCAAGGATGCCAGAGCAATCAGCCTATCACATGGGGCAATTCCACAAATGAAGCGACTGATCCTGACGCGCCACGCAAAATCCAGTTGGGATGATCCCCTGACTGCCGACCACGACCGCCAGTTGAATGACCGCGGCAAGGCGGCTGCGGCGGATCTGGGGCAATGGTTGGCCAGCCGCGGCTATGTGCCTGACCAGGTGCTGTGCTCGGATGCGCAGCGCACCCGCGAGACTTTTTCCGGGATGGCACCCGCCTTGCCCGGTACTCCGGTGTTGGAGCTGAAACCGGCGCTCTATCATGCCGGCCCGGATGTGATGATGGCAGTGCTGAAACACGCCACGGGCGACGCCGTGATGGTGATTGGCCACAACCCCGGCATCGCGGAATTCGCGCATCGGCTGGTGTCGAAAACCCCGATGAGCGGCGATTTCACCAAATACCCGACCGGGGCCACGCTGGTGGTGGATTTCGCCGTCGAGACCTGGGCTGACGTGGCCTTTGGTCAGGGAGTGACGGTGGATTTCGTGGTGCCGCGCGAGTTTGCTGCGTGACCTTTGCGTAGGATGGGCAATATTGCCCATCCTACCTGCCCACCCTTACCAGGCGCAGACAGAGGCGGTTTTGTTCACCCAACATCCGTCTTCGCGATAGAGCAGGCCCAGGGGGCTATGCGCGTGTTTTGAATAGGGCGTGCCGTTCCAATAGCCTTCGCCGACGCCGGGACGGTCGATCAGCACATCGGCGAAATACTTGCCATTCAGTCCGTTGAACGAGAACGATCCCTGTTCATCCAACGGGGTAAAGTTGCACGGACCCCGGATCAGCTCGGTTCCCTGCACGACCAACAGGCATTTTGCCAAACGGGGCACACCCAGTTCGGCCACGGCCAGGCCCGGTAGCAGGGCAATCAGACCGGCCAGCGCCAAACCGCGCATGGATCAGTGCCCCAGGATCTGGCTGAGGAACAGCTTGGTGCGGTCTGACTGCGGGTTGTTGAAGAACTCGGTCGGGGCGTTCTGTTCGACAATCTGGCCCTGATCCATGAAAATCACCCGGTTCGCCACGGCCTGGGCAAAGCCCATTTCATGCGTCACGCAGATCATGGTCATGCCTTCTTCGGCCAGCTCAATCATGGTGTCGAGAACCTCTTTGATCATCTCGGGGTCCAGCGCCGAAGTGGGTTCGTCAAACAGCATGATCCGCGGCTTCATGCACAGGCTGCGGGCGATGGCAACGCGCTGCTGCTGGCCGCCCGACAGCTGGCCGGGGTATTTCAGCGCCTGCTCGGGGATTTTCACCTTTTCCAGATACTGCATGGCGACTTCATCGGCCTCACGCTTTGGCACCTTGCGGACCCAGATCGGGGCCAGCGTCAGGTTTTCCAGGATAGTCAGGTGCGGGAACAGGTTGAAGTGCTGAAATACCATCCCCACCTCGGACCGGACCTTGTCGATGTTCTTCAGGTCTGAGGTCAGCTCGGTTCCGTCCACCACGATATGGCCGGACTGGTGTTCTTCCAGCCGGTTGATGCAGCGGATCAGGGTGGATTTGCCTGACCCTGAGGGGCCGCAGATCACGATCCGCTCGCCGCGTTGCACGGTCATGTTGATGTCGCGCAGCACGTGAAAGGTGCCATACCATTTGTTCATCTGGCGGATGTCGATGGCGATCTCGTCCGAGACCTGCATCTGCTTTGCTTCGGCCATGGGGCGCGCTCCTTAACGGTGATCGGTTTTCAGCTTGCGTTCCAGATACATCGAGTAGCGGGACATGCTGAAACAGAGGATAAAGAAGAGGATGCCGACAAAGATGTAGGGCTCCCAGTAGATGCCCTTCCAGTTGATGTCGGCGCGGACGATGGCGGTGACGCCGCGCAGGGGATCAAGCAGGCCGACGAAAGAGACCAGCGTGGTGTCCTTGAACAGTCCGATGAAGGTTGAGACGATGCCGGGGATCGAGATTTTCAGCGCTTGCGGCATGATGATCAGGCGTTGCGCCTGCCAGTAGTCCAGACCCAAGGCATCGGCAGCCTCATATTGGCCGCGGGGCAGGGCGGCCAGACCGCCGCGCACAACCTCGGCGATATAGGCGGCAGAGAACAGGGTGACCAGGATGATGACCCGCAGGACAAGGTCAAAGTTGGTGCCGGGTGGCAGGAAATAGGCCAAGAGCAGCGAGGCCGTGAACAACAGCGTGATCAGGGGCACGCCGCGAATGAACTCGATAAACCCGATTGACAGGATGCGGACCAGGAACATGTCTGATCGCCGCCCCAGTGCCAGAAGGATGCCCATTGGCAATGAGGCCGCAATTGCCGACACGCCGATCACGATCGCCAGAAGAAAGCCGCCGAACTGGTCGGAGCCGACCGCGATAAGACCCAGCGATTTGATCGCCGTCAGCTGTGCCACGATCACCGGATGCGCCAGCACCCAATAGACGCCGATCGCGGCCAGACCGCCAAAGATGCCGATTCCGGCGGCACGGCTGCGGGCGGCCTTGAAGGTGCCGATACCGGCCAGGATCGCACCGATGCCGAAGTAACCGGCGAAGGGAAAGTCGATGACCCGGGACAGGTTCAGATCCAGCACAAAACTGACCCAACGCAGCACGGCGATCAGTGCCCAGGCGACCATCGAGATCGCCCAGAGCACCGATGAGATCACCGCGCCGAAGGCCTGCGCGATATAGCCGCTGTCGGCAAGAAAGCCGGGGTAGAACTGTGCGCCCGACATCTTGGTCAGAAAATCGGCCGAGATAGAGCGGGTATAATGCAGCAAGGTGGCGGTAATGATCGCTGCACCGATGGCGGTAAACAGCGCATAGAGCGTGATCAGTGAGGTGCTGCGCAACCTGCCATACAACAGACCGACCGCGATGCCGACCACCACCGCCAGAATGGCGCTGAGCGGCTCCCAGACCTGCCCGCCCCACAACAGCCAGATAGCGGCAAAGGGGTAAATCACCGTCACCCAGAGCAACAGCCGCGGCCGCACCCAGGCCAGGCCGAACAACCCCGCCAGAATGGCAGCGCAGATTATCAGCCGCGTCCCGTCGGTGCCAAGGCCCACCATCGACAGCAGAACCAGCACCCCAACCACGCCGATCAGCCAGGCCCCCTTGCGATCATTCCAGAACAGCACCGGTGCCAGGGCGGCAAACAACAGGCCAAAGGTCAGCAGCGGCCGCCAATAGAGGCCCGAGGGGAAGAACCCGAAGATATACACCTTCCACCAATGCCGGATCACGGCCCAGCAGGCGCCCTCGGTCGCGCCCATGTCGGCCACCATAGCGCGGCATTCCCGCAGCGAGGTGGCCGACCAGACCGAATGCCTGAGCCAGGGAAAGGTGGTCAGGATCAGCATGGCCACGATGGTCAGCCCCACCACGGTCAGCAGCGTATTCAGTGCTGTCGAGAACAGGTTTTCACGCAACCATCTGACCGCGCCGCTTTCGTGGGTTGGTGGCGGCATGGCAGGGAGCATGTCTTTGCGAATGAAGGTGCTCATCTTAACGCTCCTTCAGTGCGACGGCATTGTTGAACAGGTTCATCACCGATGAGATCAGCAGGCTGATGATCAGATAAACCAGCATCATCAAGAGCATGCATTCCAGCTCTCGCCCGGTCTGGTTCAGCGTGATGCCGCCCAACGTGCCCTTGATGTCCAGATAGCTGACCGCGATGCCCAAAGAGGTGTTCTTGGTCAGGTTCAGATATTGGCTGATCAGCGGCGGGATGATGACGCGCAGCGCCTGCGGCAGGACCACCAGGTTCATTGTGCGGCCCGGGCGCAGACCCAGGGCAAAGGCGGCCTCGGACTGGCCCCGCGAAATGGCCATGATGCCGGCGCGCACGATCTCGGCGATGAAAGCTCCGGTGTAAAGCGTCAGCGCGATCAGCAGGGCGGTGAATGAGTGTTGGATCAGAAAGCCGCCCTGAAAGTTGAAGCCCTTTGAAACCCCGGCTTCATCCGTGGCAAAGGCCGGGATCTGCAGATGAAAGCCCAGGGCGAACAACGTCACGATCACCGGGACGAACAGGATCAGCGGTGATTGCCACCAGGTGGCCGGACGTACCCCGGTGTCCTCCTGTATGCGGCGAGCGCGGCGATGGACGGCACGGTTGACCATCACTGAACCGAAGATCACTGCCAGCACCGCCAACACCGAATAATTCACCGGGATGTTTCCGATTACGGTGCCACCCAAGGGGTGTGTCAGCTCGGGTGCCGGGGCATAAGTGCCGCGATTGGTCAGGCCCACGGTGTCGAACAGGATCTTTGAAGCGACTGGATGCGTAGGGGCATTGGCAATTGCCGGGTCAATTTCCAGAGGATAGGACATGGCAGCGTTCCAGTTGGTCAGCGCCAGCACGAGCCACAGCACAAGTGGTGGCACGACCATGGCAAAGGCCAGACCTTTTGCTGCAAGACCCACGCGGCTATGGACCAATTGCCAGGCGGCAAAAGCCCCCCCGGCACCTGCCAGGAACCAGATCAGAAACGGCGCGCTGGTCACATTCAGTGAGGCGATGCGCGACCAAACCGATCCGCGGGTGATGGCTTCAACCCCCTCCAGCAGGGCGCGATTGGCCAGCATGTCGGCAGTGACCTTGAAGTCCCTCGGCTCGGGCGCGAGTTCCGACGTGACGACAAAGATGATGATGATCCACAAGAGCAAAGGCACGTTGCGGAACGTCTCGACATAGATCGTCATCAAACCGGCCACCAGCCAGTTCTTTGACAACCGTAAAACCCCGGCGATCACCCCGACGATGGTGGCAAAAACGCACCCAAAGCTGGCGACCAGAAGGGTGTTCAAGATGCCGACGATGACCGCCCGGAAATGGGTGCTGTCATTGGTGTAGGGGATCAGCTGCTGCTCGATATCGTAACCGGCGCGGACCCAGAGAAAGTTGAAATTGATGTCCTTGTCCTTGGCGGCCAGGTTCTGAATGGTGTTGTCCACCAGCCAGCCGACCATCAACAAAAACAGGATGAGCACGACCACCTGAATGGTGATGGCGCGAAAACGGGTGTCGTAGATCAGCATGGAAAGCCGGAAGCCTTCCTTGGGCGCCTCGGTGGCCAAAGTCATTCAGTTCTCCCCTGGTCCGTCTGGTGTCCGGCTTTTTGCCGGTTATATCGCGGCTTGCCGCGCAGATCGGTGTCGTCTTGGCACGAAAAGGGGGGCGCGCCCGGTGTGGACGCGCCCCCTTTGGTCAGATCAGTCTACCGGAACGGCGGAGCGTATTGCAGGCCGCCCTGAGTCCATAGCGCATTCAGGCCGCGGGCCAGACCGATCGGGGTCGAGGTTCCGACATTGGCCTCAAAGATCTCGCCATAGTTGCCGCCCGCCATGATGGCGCGCTTGAAGGCGTCGTTGTCCAGGCCGGCCATCTTGCCCATATCGCCCTCAAGGCCCAACATGCGGCGAACTTCGGGGTCGGTGGTGGTTGAGGCGACCTCTTCGATATTGGCTTTGGTGATGCCCTTTTCTTCGGCGATCAACAGCGCGAAGAAGGTCCAGCGGACGATATCACCCCACTGGTTGTCGCCGTGGCGCACTGCCGGCCCAAGCGGCTCTTTCGAGATGATCTCGGGCAGGATGATGTGGTTTTCACTGTCGGCCATGGTGGCGCGCGAAGCGGCCAGACCTGACGCGTCGGTGGTATAGGCGTCGCAGGCCCCGGCCAGATACTGGCGCTGGGCTTCAGAGTCGTCCTGCACGGTAACGGGCGTGTAGGTGATGTTGTTGAACTTGAAGAAGTCGGCCAGGTTCAATTCGGTCGTGGTGCCGGTCTGGATGCAGACGGTGGCGCCATCCAACTCTTTGGCCGACGAAACACCAAGGTCTTTTTTGACCATGAAGCCCTGACCGTCGTAGTAGTTCACGGCGACGAAATCCAGCTTCAGGTCAACGTCGCGTGCATAGCTCCAGGTTGAGTTCCGGATCAACACGTCAACTTCGCCCGAGGACAGCATGGTGAAGCGGGTCTCGCCCGTGGTGGGCATGAATTTCACCTTGGTGGGGTCGCCCAGAACGGCGGCGGCGACGGCGCGGCACAGGTCAACGTCAAAGCCCTTCCATTCGCCGTTGGCATCGGGCGTGCCAAAGCCGGTCAGGCCAGCGTTGGAACCGCAGAGCAGTTCGCCGCGGGCCTTGACGTCGTCCAAGGTGCCTGCGAATGCGGCACCGGCCAGAATCGTCGAAGCTGCGAGAGCGCCGAGGAATACCGATTTTTTCATGTTACCTCTTCCTGAGTTGCCGCCGATTTGGGCGGTGATTTTTGGGCCCCCACGCATGGCAGGGGCATTCGTGCTGTTGGAGATACGTCTCTCCCAGTGCGGGGAGTGTCGGCGAAAGCGCTTTGAATGGTCAAGGGTGGATCAGGGACTAAAGGAAAATCGCCTTTTTTCCGTGAGTTGTGCAGGTCATTTGCGCAGAATAGTCGACCGGTGCCGGTAAAATGGCCAAAGTGTTACCGACACAATGTCAAGAATCGGTCGGCCTGGGCAAAAGCGGCGGCGCGCAGGGCCTCGGTTTCGGCCTCTTCTTCGTCCTGGCCCCAGGCTTCGGCCTGCCAGTGGTTGTCAACGCGGCTAAGCGCAAATGCCGTTGCAGCCTCAAGTTTTCCTGACGCTACGGCAAGCGCCAGCACCAAAGAGCCGGAAATGGCGACCAGATCATGCAGGCCCGACAGGCCGAAATTGTCAAAGCCGTCAACATGGCCGCGCAGGCGGGCCAGGCTGGAAATGGGCTGATCCACCGGGATCACGCCCTGGGTAACGCGCAGGGGGGCGTGCAAGCTGGTTGCCGCCCATTCAACCAGCGGATCCCAGGCGTCGGCCTGCCGGTCGATCAGGGCCTGCGGGTGGGTTGCGCGGTAGCATAAAAGATCGGTGCCGCCATAGCTGGTCAGCTCATCAATCACCGCATCCAGCAGGGGGGCAACCTTGTCGATGGCCGAATTGGCGGCTCGGGTCAGCGGCATGGTCGCGGGTTTGATCACGCCGATCTGCGCGTTCCATTCGGCGGCGATGCCCTGCGCCAGCGCCAGCGTCGGCACGACCAGCGGCGCCTTGGCCGGGGTCTTTACCGAACGGTCGTCCAGCCGCACGGTATAGCCGCCGTCACAGGGCTGGGCCGAGGCAGTGGTCCAGAACCGTTTGGCGACCCACACGCTCATCTCAGGCTCTCGAACGGGTCGGCGGGCACGTCCTTTTCCTTCCAGTCCAGCGCCGCCCAGGTGCGGGCCATATGCTCGGGCAAGGGGGCGGTAAAGGTCAGGATTGCCTTGGTGATCGGGTGCTCAAAGGTGATCGAGCGGGCATGCAGGTGCATCTTTTTCGAGATGTCGCCGCCAATGGCAGCGCCCCAGCCATCGCCGGGGTTATGCGCATCCGATCCGCCATATTTACCATCGCCGATGATCGGGTGGCCGATTTCGGCCATATGGGCGCGCAACTGGTGGGTGCGGCCGGTGACCGGCTCCAGCGCCATCCATGACAGGCGATCACCCAGAAACCACAGGGTGAAGAAATCGGTCTGGGCGCGTTTGGCGTCGGGGTGGTCCTTGGCCTTGCCCGGATGGATGCAGACCATCTTTTCGCCTTCGCCGCCGCGGCCATGACCAGCCGCTTTCTCCAGCATGAACTTGATGCTGCCCCGGCGCGGGTTGGGCACACCGGCGACAACGGCCCAATAGATCTTGCGCGCCGCACGGTGGCGCAGGGTTTCCGACAGGCCACGCGCCACGCGGTCGGTGCGGGCCAGAAGCAGGATGCCGGAGGTGTCCTTGTCCAGCCGATGAACCAGTTTGGGCCGGTCTTTATAGCCGAATTTCAGCGCCTCGGCCAAACCATCGACGTGACGGTCGCCCATGCCGGACCCGCCCTGGCTGGCCAGTCCGGGGGGTTTGTTCAGGACGATGATATGCTCATCCTTCCACAGCACCGCCGACTGGATCATCTTGGCGTCGGCCGGGTTTACCCCATCGGGCAGCGGGCGTGAGGGGGCTTCGGCGTCGGGCAGGGGCGGAATGCGGATGAACTGGCCCGGGCTGACGCGGTCAGACGCCTTGACCCGCGCGCTGTCGACGCGGATCTGGCCGGTGCGGCACATCTTTTCGACATGCCCCTGGGTGATCTGAGGAAAGCGGCGCTTCATCCAGCGATCCAGGCGCTGTTCACCGTCTTCTTCGGACACTGTCAGGATTTTAACGCCGCTCATTCAAAGGCTCCACGGAATAGGTGCAGCGCCAGGAACATGGCGGCAAGGGAAAGGAGGACCGAGGCCAGCACATAGGCGGCAGCCAGGGCGGTGTCACCACGCTGATACAGGGTAAGGCTGTCCAGCGAGAAGGCCGAAAAGGTGGTAAATCCGCCCAAAATTCCGGTCATCAGAAAGGGCGCCAACCGGGTGCCGGATTTTTCCGCCAGCACGACGACCAGAAGGCCCATCAGGAACGATCCCAACACGTTGACGATAAGGGTGCTGATGGGAAAGCCGGTGCCGAACAGCCGCGTTGTGGTGACGTTGACGCCATAGCGCGCGCTGGCACCGATGGCACCTCCGGCGGCAACCTGGGCAAGGGTGGACAAATGGGACATGGGCTGGGGCTATGGGGCTGCGGGGGGTGAAAGTCAATTGGCAGGGGGGGTGGGCGGGTGCGCGCGGTCATGCTCGGGGTCGGCGCCGGGAACCGGGTCATAGCCCTGCCCGCCCCAGGGGTGACAGCGGCAGATCCGGTGCGCGGTCAGATAACCGCCCTTCAGCGCGCCGTGACGGTTCAGCGCGTCCAGCGCATAGGCGCTGCAGGTGGGCTGATAGCGGCAGCCGTGGCCGACCCAGGGTGACAGCAGCAGCCGATAGGCGCGCACCGGCAGGGCAACGATATGAGCCAGCGGGGTCACGGCTTGGCGTGGATCTGGCGCAGCGCGGTTTCCAGATCTCTCAGCATGTCGGCATAGGGGCGGGTCACGGTCGCCTGCGGGCGGGCGACCAGCACATAATCCCAACCGGGTTGCGCCAGAGGGTAAAGCATGGCCTGTGCTGCCGCGCGCAGCCGCCGCTTGGCCCGGTTGCGCAGGACCGCATTGCCGATTTTCTTTGACGCGGTAAAGCCGAGGCCGACGCCGGGCATGGCATCGCGCCGGTCGCGCGCCTGCAACAGAAAGGACGCGGTGCCCTGACGCCGGGCCGAAGCCGCCTTCAGAAACTGCGCGCGCTTGGTCAGAGTTGCCGGGATCTGGGCTTTAGAACCCGGCACGCAAACGGAAACCGCCGGAGGCGCGGCGGGCGCTTCGGCGATATGCCTGTTGCCCTGAGCCTCCGGCGGCGTCATTGGTCTCTCCTGTCCCCGGGGGGAAGGTTTATGCCGACAGAACCTTGCGGCCCTTGGCGCGCCGGGCGGCCAGAACCAGACGACCACCTTTGGTCGCCATGCGCGAACGGAAGCCGTGGCGCCGCTTGCGGACCAGGTTGGACGGTTGGTAGGTGCGCTTCATCGCGGCTCTCCATCAGATCGGGGGCCCGAACCGGAAAGATTCGAGGGCGTCTTGAACTTGAAGCCCGGCTAATAGGGTGGCTTGGCGGTCAAGTCAACGCATCAGCGGCAGCATTCGTGCAACAAATTGGCGCAAAGACGCTGGCTGCATGTTACAGAACCGGCCCAATGGTGCGCTGAGGATCAAGGCGGCGTGATCGGCGCGCAGTGGGTGAAGCAAATCCGTCTTCGCCAACGTATGGAGTGAGACCGCCGGGATGCAAGCCCGGCATTGCAAGAAGGCCGGCCGATGCAGCGTGACCTCTGGAAGAAACTGCCGATCCTGATCGTGCTGGCGGCCGCGATCGTGGGCGCTTTCACCCTGCGTGAGCATCTGTCCTATGCCGCGCTGGCCGAAAACCGCCAGCGTTTGCTGGAATTTCGCGATGCGCATTACCTGTGGGCGGTGCTGGGTTTTATTGCCGCCTATTTCGCTATTGTGGCGCTTAGCCTGCCAGGGGCGACGATTGCCACGCTGACGGGCGGCTTTCTGTTCGGGGTGTTTCCGGGGGCCTTGTTCAACGTTGGCGCGGCGACGCTGGGGGCGGTGGCGGTGTTTCTGGCGGCGCGTGCTGGCTTTGGCGAAGGGATTGCGCGGCGGGTGCAGGCAGGGGGCGGTGCGGGGGCGCGGCTGATGGCGGGGTTGCGCGAAAACGAATGGTCTGTGCTGTTCATGATGCGGCTGATTCCGGTTTTGCCGTTCTTTGTGGCCAACCTGATTCCCGCCTTTGTCGGCACGCGGTTGCTGCCCTATCTGATCACCACCTTTCTGGGCATAATTCCCGGCGGGGTGGTCTATACCAGTGTAGGGGCGGGTCTGGGTGAAGTGTTCGCCCGCGGCGAAAGCCCCGATCTGGGCATCATCTTTGCTCCACAGGTGCTGATCCCGATTCTGGGGCTGGCGGCGCTGGCAGCACTGCCGATGGTGGTGAAACATTTGCGTAAAGGAGTCTGAGATGGCGATGATCACGACGGATATCTGTGTCATCGGTGCAGGCTCGGGCGGGCTGTCGATGGCGGCGGGTGCGGTGCAAATGGGCGCGCGTGTGGTGCTGATCGAGGGCGAGGCGATGGGCGGTGACTGCCTGAACACCGGCTGCGTGCCGTCAAAGGCGCTGATCGCGGCGGCAGAGGCGGCGCAGGCGCAGCGCCGCACCTTTGCCGGAGTGGCCGGGGTGGTGCCGCAGGTGGATTTTGCGGCTGTCAAAGACCATGTGCAGGCGGTGATCGGGCAGATCGCCCCGGTTGACAGCCAGGAGCGGTTTGAGGCCTTGGGCTGCCGGGTGATCCGCGCCCATGCCCGGTTCATCAATGCGCGTGAGGTGCAGGCCGGCGACACCACGATCCGGGCCCGCCGCTTTGTCATCGCCACCGGTAGCCGCGCCTTTGTGCCAGACATCCAAGGCGTGGATACCGTGCCGTTCTACACCAATGAGACGATCTTTGCCCTGCGTGAGCGACCCGAACATCTGGTGGTGATCGGTGGCGGCCCGATCGGGATGGAGATGGCACAGGCACATCGGCGGTTGGGGTCAGAGGTGACGGTGATCGAGGGCGCGCAGGCGTTGGGCCGCGAAGATCCCGAGATGGCCGCGGTGGTGCTGGACGCCTGCCGCGCCGAGGGGATCACCATTCGTGAAGGCCAAGGCGTGGTCCGGCTGGCGGGCAAGGCGGGCGCCCTAGAGGTGACGCTGGCAGATGGCAGCGCGGTGCAGGGCAGCCATCTTCTGATGGCGGTGGGCCGTCAGGCGCATGTAGAGGGGCTGGGGCTGGACGCCGCAGGCGTGACCCATGACCGCAAGGGCGTGACGGTGGATGCGCGGATGCGGTCAATCTCGAACCGCCGGGTCTATGCCATTGGCGACGTGGCGGGGGGGCTGCAATTCACCCAGGTGGCGGCCTATCACGCCGGACTTGTGATCCGTCAGACGGTGCTGGGCCTGCCTGCCAAATCCACCATGCGGGCGATGCCGCGCGCCACCTATACCGCGCCGGAACTGGCGCAAGTGGGCCTGACCGAGGCCGAGGCGCAGGCCGCCCATGGCGCGCGTCTAACCGTGGTTCGTGCCGGGTATGACCATAACGACCGCGCGATTGCGGGGGGCAAGACCAAGGGGGTGATCAAGGTGATGGTGGTCAGGGGCCGCCCGGTCGGGGCCAGTATCGCCGGCGCGCAGGCGGGCGAATTGATCGGCCTTTGGGCGCTGGCAATCAGCGCGCGCCTGAAGATGAGCGCGATTGCGGGCATGGTTGCCCCCTATCCGACCTTGGGCGAAGTGTCGAAACGCGCAGCAAGTGCCTATTTTTCCCCCAAACTCTTTGATAATCCATGGGTGAAGCGGGTGGTGCGCTTTGTTCAGGGCGTGTTGCCTTGACAGGGCAGGGGTGAAGGGAAGGCCGGATTTGGCGGCGGTCAGGGCAGGGGCGCGGTTCTTCAGAACGCTGTCGGGGCGATTCCTGCTCTTGACGGTGGCCTTTGTCATGCTGGCCGAAGTGCTGATCTTTCTGCCGTCGATCGCGCGGTTCCGCTATGACTATCTGGCCGAGCGGCTAAAGATGGCGCAGATCGCGGCGCTGACCCAACTGGCCGCGCAGGATATGGTCAGCCCGGCGCTGGAGGCCGAGCTTTTGGCCAATGCCGAGGTTTACAACGTCGTCCTTCGCCGCGATCAGGTGCGCCAGCTGGTGCTGTCCTCGCCTGTGCCGGGCGAGATTGCGGGCAGCTATGATCTGCGCAGCGAAAGCAGCTGGGGGCTGGTGCGCGACGCGCTGGGCACGCTGACAGACCCACAAAACCGCATCATCCGGGTGATCGGCAACCCGGTGCAAGAAGGTGGTGAGCTGATCGAGATCACCATGCAGACCAAGGCGCTGCGGCGTCTGATGCTGGATTACGGCGCGCGCATCCTGATGCTGTCGGCGCTGATTTCCGCTGTCACCGCGGTCTTGCTGTTCATCGCGGTGCAACGGCTGTTGGTGGTGCCGATCCGCCGTGTGGTGCGGCACATGCAGGCCTATGCCGAGGCCCCCGAAGATGCGCGCATGGTGATCGCGCCCACCGCGCGGGTCGAGGAATTGCGCATCGCCGAAGAGGCGATGGCGTCGATGCAGACGCAGCTGACCGGGGCGTTGAAGCAAAAGGAACGGCTGGCGCAACTGGGCGGCGCTGTGGCCAAGATCAGCCATGATCTGCGCAATATCCTGACCACCGCGCAACTGTTCGCCGACCGGATAGAGGACAGCGCTGACCCGGCGGTGGCGCGGTCTGCACCCAAGCTGATCAACTCGATCAGCCGGGCGGTGGCCCTGTGCGAATCGACGCTGGCCTTTGGCAAGGCCGAAGAGGCGGTTCCGTCCCTGAAAAAGGTTCCGCTGGCCGCGCTGGTCGGTGAGGTGGCCGAAGGCGAGGGGCTGGCCGGCGATGGCTCGGTCACCTGCCTGATCGACATTCCCGAAGACCTGATCCTGCGCGCCGACCCCGAGCAGCTGTACCGCGTGCTGTCGAACCTGCTGCGCAACGCCCGGCAAGCGATTGAGGCGACCGGCCAGCCCGGCACGATCGAAGTGTCGGCGGTTGAAGAGCCCGGCGAATGGGTGATCCGCGTGGGCGACACCGGCCCCGGCCTGCCGCCCCGCGCCCGCGAACATCTGTTCGCGGCGTTTCAGGGGGGCGCGCGCAAAGGGGGCACCGGCCTTGGTCTGGCCATCGCCGCAGAATTGGTGCGCGGCCATGGTGGGCGGCTGGATCTGGGCCGCAGCGACACCGAGGGAACCGAGTTCATCATCCGCCTGCCCCGCGCCGCCGCCCCTGCGGAAAGCTGAGCCTTCGCGTTTTCGCCCTTGCAATGCCGCGCGGGCATCGCTACATCGCCGATCATTGTGGACCCGTAGCTCAGCTGGATAGAGCATCAGACTACGAATCTGAGGGTCGGGCGTTCGAATCGCTCCGGGTTCACCATTTAATTCAAGAGGTTGGCTAGAAATGGCTGACCTCTTTGTTTTGCGTTTTGCGACGTTGTAACCAAAATCAAGCAGTTTGGCTCGCGCCCGAGGCAACGAGCGGCTCAAGGTCCGTCTTCAAGTCTTTCAGCAGGTCTGGATTTTTCTTCCACTCGGCGCATACCAGAGCAAGCGCACGTTTTCGTTCGGCTCGCGACGTTTCGGACGTGAACGGGAAAAGGCTTTGGCCTGCGGCGAAAAGGTTCGGCGCGTTCAATTCGGGGTACTGTGCGAAAAACCAAAGCGTAAGCACCTGCCCTTCGACTGGTGTAGGGCGCCCAAACTGTGCCAGATCGCTCCACCCTTGGAAGAGCACCCAATCATTAGTTTCATCAGAAAAGCGTGTTTTAATCGACGAATCATCACGTTCCGCCTTTCGATCATTCTCAAAAAAATGCTTGAAAGCATTCCAGTACAGTCCTCGCGCGCCTGCTATTTCCTGCCTCGTGTAGTCTTGGCTAACATAAAGCGATACGGATTTGACACCGCGCACAACCGCCATGTCAGCTAACAACTCGCACGCTGAACAAGCCAGTGTGTGGACCGACACCGGGTCTTCATCTCTTATAAACAGGCTCAACGCAGTGCCAAGCTGGGCGCGCGCAACTGAAAGCTTCAAGGCATCTGATCCGTTCATACCCACCCGCCCAATCTCTGGGCAAGGCTAGCACAGGTGCGTGAAGAACCTAGTGCGGCAGCTGGTTAAGAATCGGCCTGCAACGCTTCCAGTTCCAACGCGTGCGCGGCAAGGATGCGCGAACGCTTAAAAACATGGATTGCAGGGATCAGCCCTTGGGGCGCAGGTCAATCATGCGTTTGGCCTTGCCTTCGGATCGGGGCACAGATCCGGGGTCCAGCACCCGCACTTCGGCGGAAATGCCGACCACGCTTTTCACCCGGCTGGCCAGTTGGCGGGCCGAGGCGGCGCGGGCATCGACCGATACGTGGTTTGGCGTGGCCTCGGCCAGGATCGTCATCCGGTCCAGCCGAGCGGGTCGGGTCAGCTCTATCTGGAAATGTGGGGCCAGGCCCGCGCAGCCCAGGATCATCTCTTCGATCTGAGTCGGAAAGACGTTCACCCCGCGCAGGATGATCATGTCATCGGTCCGCCCCGTCACCCGTGCCATCCGTCGCATCGGGCGGCTGTGGCCGGGCAGCAGCCGCGTCAGATCGCGGGTGCGGTAGCGCAGCATCGGCATGCCTTCCTTGGTCAGGCTGGTCAGCACCAGTTCCCCCCAGTCGCCATCGGGCAGAACGGTGCCGGTGTCGGGATCAATGATTTCGGGGTAGAAATGATCCTCCCAGATCGTCATGCCACCATCGCGCGGATCATCGGCACATTCGACGGAAACGCCCGGCCCGATCACCTCACTGAGACCGTAAAGGTCATAGGCGCGGAGGCCGAAGGTGGTTTCGATCTCATCGCGCATTGCGGGGGTCCAGGGTTCGGCCCCGAACATGCCGATTTTCAGGCTGCTGGCTGCGGGGTCCAGCCCCAGCCGACGGAACTCGTCGATCACCGACAGCATGTAGCTGGGGGTGCCAAAGATCAGCCGCGGTTCGAAATCTCGGATCAGGCTGACCTGCCGTTCGGTCATCCCGCCCGAGATCGGTACGACGGTGCAGCCCAGCCGCTCGGCCCCGTAGTGATAGCCAAGGCCCCCGGTGAACAGGCCATACCCGAATGAGTTGTGCACGATGTCACCCGCCTGTCCGCCCGCGGCGCGGATGGATCGGGCCATGATATCGGCCCAGGTGTCGATATCACGCGCGGTATAGCCGACCACGGTGGGACGCCCGGTGGTGCCCGATGAGGCGTGCAGCCGCACGATCCGCTCACGCGGGACGGCGAACAGGCCAAAGGGATAGGCCTCGCGCAGGTCGGCCTTGGTGGTAAAAGGAAATCGCGCCAGATCCGACAGATCGCGCAGATCATCGGGATGCACGCCCGCCTCGGCGAACCTTTGGCGCTGGAGCGGATTGGCGTCATGGGCATGGCGCAGAGTGCGGCGCAGCCTGTCCAGTTGCAGGGCCCGCAGCGCATCAATAGACAGGGATTCGGTCCGGTCCCGAGCAGTCGGGCTTACGGGTTGTATGTGCATTGGTTCACTCATTGCGCCGCCTTTGGGCCAGCGTTTGCCTCAGCCCCGGGCATGGGATGCCCGAGAAATATGTCAAGAATTCGGCAATTCGTCCCTGTGGGCGCAGCCAGACGGCAACGCGGTGCAGGATTTTCCACGGAAAGATGCAGGAATCCGGTGGAAGTCATTTACAAATGCAAAGTTTTGAATATATCTCAGACAAGGGGTCACTCTGGCCCGCGCCGATGCGGCGGCAACGATGACAGCGGTAAGGGGGGGCTGAGGCGATGGGCATGTGGGCAAATCGGGGCGTTGTTGCGCGACTGGCCGTCTTGTTGGCGCTGATTGCGGGGCCTGTGCGGGCCGAGGTTCTGACGCTGGCTCCGGTAGAGGTCACCGACTGGAAGGCTGTCTTTGGCCGGATCGAGGCGCGCGACCGTCTGCCCGCCCGCGCCCGTCTGGGCGGCACGCTGATTGAGCTGTCGGTCAAAGAGGGCGAAGTGGTTGCGGCGGGCGATGCGCTGGGCCGGATCGTCGATGAAAAGCTGTCGTTCCGCATGACGGCGATCGACGCGCAGAAAACCTCGCTGGAGGCGCAGCTGACCAATGCCGAGACCGAGTTGCAGCGCGGCGAAGACCTGTTGAAGCGCGGCGTGACCACGGTGCAGCGGCTGGACGCGCTGCGCACGCAAGTGGACGTGATGAAGGGCCAGATCGAGGCGGTTGAAGCCGATCGCGCCGTGTTGGAGCAGCAGGTTGCCGAAGGGACCGTGCTGGCTCCGACGTCGGGCCGGGTGCTGGACGTGCCGGTGGCCAAGGGCGCTGTGGTGATGCCGGGCGAGGTGGTGGCCACGCTGGGCGGCGGGGGCATCTTTCTGCGGCTGGCGGTGCCCGAGCGGCATGCGATGGCGCTGCATGAGGGCGACCAGATCCAGATTGAAGGCCCCGAGGGGCAGCAGGTCGGCACGCTGGAGCGGATTTATCCCCTGATCGAGAATGGCCGCGTGGTGGCTGATGTGCGGGTCGAAGGCCTGCCCGACAATTTCGTCGATGCGCGGCTGCTGGTGCGGCTGCCTGTGGGCGCACGCGCCGCACTGGTGGTGCCGGAAACCGCGCTGATCACCCGGCAGGGCCTGGATTTCATAGGCGTTCAGACGGGCGATGCGATGATGCTGCGCGCTGTGGTGCTGGGCGAACGGCACCAGCGCGACGGCGTAGCCATGGTTGAGGTTCTGACCGGGCTGCAGGAGGGCGATCGGGTGGAAACCGATGGCGCCGCCGCCGCCGCCGCTGCCGATGCCGCACATCTGGAAAAGGCGGGCGATCATGGCTGAGCCGCGCGCAAACCCGTCTGACAAGCATCCTGTTGGTCTGGCCGGTGGGCTGACTCGGGCGTTCATCGCCTCTGCGCTGACGCCCCTTTTCATTCTGGCGGCCCTGGCCGCGGGCATGGTCGCACTGATCAGCCTGCCGCGTGAGGAAGAGCCGCAGATCTCGGTTCCCTTGGTGGACATCCATGTGCAGGCTCAGGGTCTGCGTGCTGAGGACGGCGTCAAGCTGGTAACCGAGCAGTTGGAGATCATCGTCAAGGGCATCAATGACGTGGAACACGTCTATAGCCAGACCCGCGATGATGCGGTGATGGTGACGGCGCGGTTCAAGGTGGGCACCGATTCCGATGCCGCCATCCTGCGGGTGCATGAGAAGTTGCGCGCCAATATCGGGCGGATTCCGGTGGGTATCCCCGAGCCTCTGGTGATTGGCCGCGGCATTGATGATGTGGCGATTCTGGCGTTGACGCTGTCGGCGGCGCCGGGGGCCGAGGTTTCGGCCAATGACCTGACGCGACTGGCGCGTGTGGTGCAGGCCGAAGTTGCCAAGACCGATGACGTCGGCCTGACCTATATCGTCGGCGAGGCGTCCGAGGCGATCCGCATCGCGCCCGACCCGGACCGGCTGGCGCTGTATGGCGTGACGTTGCAGCAGCTGGCGGGTAAGGTGGCGCAGGCCAACCGCACGCTGAATACCGGCAAATTGCGGGACGCTGGCCAGCAGGTCGATCTGGTGGCGGGCGAGACACTACAGGCTCCGGCTGATGTGGCGAACCTGTTGCTGACCACCCGTGACGGGCGGCCGGTCTATGTGGCCGATGTGGCGGATGTGACGTTCGTGCCCGACACCTCGGACCATATCGTGCGGATGGTATCCAAGGATGCCGACGGCCGCGTGGTGCAAAGCCCGGCGGTGACGCTGGCGGTGGCCAAGCGGGCCGGGGCCAATGCCGTGGTGGTGGCCGAAGATGTGCTGCACCGGATGGAGGGGCTGAAGGGCAGCCTGATCCCCGACACCGTGCAGGTGACGGTGACCCGCGACTATGGCGAGACGGCCAATGAAAAGGCCAATGAGCTGTTGTTCCATCTGGGGTTGGCGACGATTTCGATCATCGCTTTGGTCTGGCTGGCGATTGGCTGGCGTGAGGCGATTGTGGTCGCCATCGTCATTCCGGTGACGATCCTGCTGACGCTGTTTGCCAGCTGGATCATGGGCTATACCCTGAACCGGGTGTCCTTGTTCGCGCTGATTTTCAGCATCGGTATTCTGGTCGATGACGCCATTGTGGTGATCGAGAATATCGCCCGACACTGGGGCATGGGCGGCA
>JBATPI010000034.1:0-6005 GCA_049291415.1 Paracoccaceae bacterium
TTCGGCACCGACAATTTCGGTCGTGATGTTCTGTCCCGCGTGATCTGGGGCGCGCGGATTGATCTGCAGATCGCGGTGATCGGTGTGGTATTTCCGTTCCTGATCGGCACGGTGGTCGGCACCATGGCGGGGTTCTTTGGCGGTTGGGTGGATGTGGTCTTCATGCGGATCATCGACGTGGTTCTGGCCTTTCCCTTCCTTGTCCTGATGCTGTCGATCATCGCCATTCTTGGGCCCGGCCTTGGCAGCTTTTACATCGCCATGGCCTTGGTCGGCTGGGTCAGCTACGCGCGGCTGATCCGGGCGCAGATTCTGGTCTTGAAGACCCAGGATTTCGCGGTGGCGGCGGCCAGTCTGGGGTTTTCCAAAACCCGGATCATGTTCCGGCATTTGCTGCCCAACGCCTTGGCCGGATCACTGGTTTTCGTCATGTCAGACGCGGTTCTGGTCCTGCTGAACGGCGCTGCGATCAGCTATCTGGGCCTTGGCGTGCAGCCGCCCATTGCCGAATGGGGCGTGATGGTGGCAGAGGCGCAGGGCTTTCTGACCCAAGCCTGGTGGATGACGCTGTTCCCCGGCCTGGCCATCGTGGTGCTGGCCTTTGGTTTCTCATTGACCGGTGATGCGCTGGCCGATGTGATGGGGGTGCAGGAATGACCGCCATTCTGGCGATTGACGGGCTGAGCGTGACTTTCCGTGCGGCAGGCGAAGAGCGGCTGTTGCTGGACGATATCAACCTGACCCTGACCCGCGGAGAGATCCTTGGGCTGGTTGGTGAAAGCGGATCAGGCAAAAGCCTGCTCTGTCGGGCGGTGATGGGCCTGTTGCCCTCGCGCCGGCTGCAAGTCACGCGCGGCGCGGTGGCGTTGGAGGGACAGGCGCTGGACCTGGCGCAGATGCAAAGGGTGCGCGGGCGGCGGATCGGGATGATCTTTCAAAATCCGACCAGCCATCTGGACCCGGTGATGACCATCGGCGGCCAGATCAGCGAAGGGTTGACCCACCACAAGGGGCTTACCACAGCGGCGGCGAAGGCCGAGGCGATTGCGCTTCTGACCCAGGTTGGCTTCCCCGACCCGCCACGCGCCTATTCCAGTTATGCGCATCAATTCTCGGGCGGGATGCGACAGCGCGCGATGATCGCCGTGGCGCTGGCCTGCGACCCCGAAATCCTGATCGCGGATGAGCCGACGACAGCGCTGGACGTTACTATTCAGGCCCAGATCCTGCGACTGTTGATGGATCTGCGCGACAGCCGCGGGCTGTCGATCATTCTTATCACGCATGACCTGGGCGTCGTGGCGCAAACCTGCGACCGTATCGCCGTGATGCGCGAAGGCCGGGTGGTTGAGCAGGGCGAAAAGCGCGCCCTTCTGGCCGCCCCGCAGCACGCCTATACACAATCCCTGATCGCCTCGCACCCGTCCTTGGCGACAGCAGGCGACCATCTGGCGCCAGACCGGCTACATGATCCGATCTTCGCGCTGAACGCGGTTGAAGTGCGGTTTCCGCTGGGTGGCGGCTTCTTGCAAAAGCGGCGCGAGATGCGGGCGGTCAAAGAGGTGTCCTTGCAGATCTGGCCGGGGGAAACCGTCGGGATCGTGGGCGAAAGCGGGTCGGGCAAAAGCACCCTTGCCCGTGCGATGCTGGGGCTGACGCCAATCACATCCGGGCAGGTGCTGTTTCAGGGCCATGACCTGACCGCCGACCGCGCTGGCACTTTGCAACGCTTGCGCGCGGATGCGGCGATGGTGTTTCAAGACCCTTTCAACTCATTGAACCCGCGGATGACTGTGGGTGAGACGCTGGCCGAAGTGCTGCGGACCCAAGGTGAGACCCCGCCCGAACAGATCGCCAATCGCACCCTGGAACTGCTGGATATGGTCGGGCTGGAGCGCGCCTTTGCCACCCGCCGCCCGCGCAGCCTGTCGGGCGGGCAATGCCAGCGCGCGGGCATCGCGCGGGCGCTGGCGGTGAACCCCAAGGTGATTGTTGCCGATGAATGTGTGGCCGCACTGGACGTCACCATTCAGGCCCAGATCGTCGATCTGTTCCGTCAGCTGACCGCCGATAGCGGGCTGACGCTGATCTTCATCGCGCATGATCTGGCCATTGTGCGCAGCCTGTGTGAGCGTGTGGTGGTGATGCACCACGGCGAGGTGGTCGAGGACGGCCCCTCGCACCGCATCTTTGACCATCCCGAACGTGCCTATACCGCCGCGCTGATCGCGGCGATCCCGGACATAGACCCAGACCGCCCCATCAACGGCGGCACCCCAACCCAACCAGACAAGGAGCTTGCATCATGATCAGAACCTGGACCAAGGCCGCGATTGTCAGCCTGGCGCTGTCAACGGCCATTACATCCTATGCCGAAGCACAAGGCGTGCTGACGATTGGCCGGCGCGAAGACGGCACCACCTTTGATCCCATCGCCACGGCGCAGAACGTGGATTTCTGGGTGTTTTCCAACGTTTTTGACGTATTGGTACGGGTGAACAACGCTGGCAGCGAACTGGTGCCAGGCATCGCCGAGTCCTGGGAAGTGTCCCCCGATGGCCTGACCTACACTTTCAAACTGCGCGACTCGAAATTTTCCGATGGCACGCCGGTCACCTCTGAAGACGTGGCCTATTCGCTGGCCCGTATCCGTGACAGCGAACTGTCGTTGTGGTCCGACAGCTACAAGATCATTGCAGACATGCAGACACCTGATCCAAAAACGCTGGTGATCACCCTCAGCGGCCCTTCGGCGCCGTTCCTGTCAACACTGGCAATGCCGGGCGCGTCGATCGTGTCCAAGGCCGCGATGGAAGCGATGGGCGAGGCGGCATTTGCCGAGAAGCCGATCGGTTCGGGGGCCTTCATGGTGGACGAATGGCGCCGCGGCGACCGGGTGATCCTGAAAAAGAACCCCGACTATTGGGACGCCGGCAATGTCAGCCTGGACGGCGTGGAATGGATCTCAATTCCTGATGACAACACCCGGATGCTGGCCGTGCAGGCCGGAGAACTGGACGCAGCAATCTATGTGCCATTCTCGCGCGTGGCCGAGTTGAAAGCCGACCCGAATCTGACCGTGGTATCAGACCCTTCGACCCGCGAAGACCACCTGCTCTTGAACCACGAACACCCCTTCCTGGACAACCCGAAGGTGCGTGAGGCGATTGATTACGCCATCGACAAGAAGGCCATCGTCGAGGCAGTGACCTTCAATCTGGCCACTGTGGCGAATTCCTACATTCCGGCAGGTGCGCTGTATCACAGCGATGACAACGGCGCCCGCGGATTTGATCCTGAAAAGGCCAAAGCCCTGTTGGCCGAGGCAAATGTCGGGCCGATCACGCTGAACTATGTGGTGGACGCGGGCGACCAGACACAAGAGCAGGTCGCCATTCTGGTGCAACAACAGCTGGCCAATGTCGGCATCACCGTGACCTTGCAAAAAGTTGATCCCAGCCAGACCTGGGACATGGAGATCAACGGCGACTATGACATCGGCATGAATTACTGGGTCAACGACATTCTGGATCCCGACCAGAAAACCACCTTCGTCCTGGGCCATGACGTGAACATGAACTACATGACCCGCTATCAGAACGACACGGTCAAGGAGTTGGTCGCAGCCGCCCGGTTGGAGATGGATCCGGCCAAGCGCGAGACGATGTATGCCGAGATTCAAAAGCTAGCCAAGGCCGACACCCATTGGATCGACCTTTATTACAGCCCCTTCATCTCTGTGACGAACAAGGGGGTGACGAACTTTGGTCAAAACCCCCTGGGCCGGTTCTGGCTGGAAGACACCGTGAAGGCCAACTGATCGCTTTGCGGCGGCCTGGTCCAGGCCGCCGCTCTTCCATCTTTGCCAAGGAAAGCTGCCATGACTACGATCAACCATGATGCGCTGACCGCAGCGCTGGATGCTCTGCCAAAGAAATACCCCGGCCCCGGTGGGGTGGCGGGCGTGATGCAGGACGGCAAGGTAATTGCCGCCCGCGCCTGGGGCTATGCCAGTCTGGACACCGCCCATCCGATGACGACGGGCACGCGGCTACCGATCTGCTCGATCTCCAAGCAGTTCACCTGTCAGGTGTTGTTGGCGACGGTGGGGGATCCGGCACGGCTGGACGGCAAGGTCAGAGACTATTTGCCCCAGTTTACCGGGCCGCTTCCAACGGCGAAGCAACTGGCAGACAACCAGTCGGGCCTGCGTGACTACTGGGCGCTGACGGTGCTGCACGGCGGTTTGGCCGAACAGACCTTTCGCCGCGAAGACGCGCTGCCGCTGATCGCCCGGATGAAGACCGGGCATTTTCCGCCCGGTACGCAATATTCTTACTGTAACTGCAACTTCCGCATCCTGTCAGAGATGATCGAGGGCGAAACCGGCGTGGCGCTGGATGTGCTGTACAAACAGCACGTGTGGGAGCCTGCGGGGATGAAAACCGCTGTTCTGACCTCTGACACCCGCCACCCCGAAGATGGGGTCGTAGGGTATGAGGGCAACGATGACACCGGCTTTTTCCCGGCCGACAACGGCATTTTCTGGATCGGTGATGCGGGCATTTCAGCGTCCTTGACCGACATGCTGGCCTATGAGGGCTGGATTGACGCGACCCGAGACGATGAAAACAGTCTCTATCGCCGCGCTTCTGCCCCGCCCAGCTTCAAGGATGGCAAACCGGCGGCCTATGGATTCGGAATTGATCGCGAAGAGATTGCGGGCCTGGACTGCACCGGCCATGGCGGGGCCTTGCGCGGGTTCCGGGCGCATCGCAAGAACGTCCGCGCCGCACGGCTGTCAGTGGTGGTGATGTTCAACCACGAAGCGGACGCCCATGGCGCCGTGCGCCATCTGATCGAGGAGGCGATGGGTCACATGATACCGGAGGCTGCGCCCATTCCTGACGGGTGGGACGGCCAATGGATCGGCCCCAACCAGCTGCTGACCCGGTTGGTCAGCGGCCGCACCTCCGCCGATCTGAATCATGGCGGGGTTGATCCGCTGACGCTGGCCGCCGATGGCACGCTGACCGCACCGGGGATCGTGCTGGTGCGTGGGCCCAAAAGCGTGACCATGACGCGGCGCGATGACAATACCCATGCCGTACTGACGCCCTTGCCCGTGCTGGACAGCGCCGATGGAACGGCGATTGCGGGGCATTACCATTCGGCCGAGTTGGAGGCAGGGATGGAGATCGTCGCCCGGGGCGGCGGCGTCTATGCCCGCTTTACCGGCTTGCTGGGGGCCGGGCGGATGGAACGGATGGCCCCCGCAGGCCCCGATGTCTGGACCGTCACAACCCGCCGGACCATGGATGCGCCGGCACCCGGGGATTGGACGCTGGTGGTGGCCCGCGATGCCAAGGGGGCGGTCAATGGCCTGACCCTGGGATGCTGGCTGGCGCGTGAGGTGGCTTATACCCGGATCTGACGGGCTCAGGCCGTGCGCGGTGGGGGTAGCGGTTTGTCCCGCTCTGCCATCGCCCAATCGCAAAAGACCTGGGCCTGCCCGGCCAGCCCCGGTGCCGCTGTGGTCGTGGACAGCAGGTAATAGTCGGACCCATAACTGAAGGTGTGATCCGACAGCTGGGCCAGACTGTCCGACAAAAGATCGGGCTGCACCATCGCCAGTGGGCACAGCGCCACGCCCTGTCCTGACAGGGCCGCCGCGCGCAACAGATTGAAATCCTCAAACGTGGCACCGGGAATTGGCGCACCGGTGTCATGCCCCATCTCCTTCAACCAGGTGGTCCAACCGGACGTATTGGCATCATGCAAGAGACCCAACGCCAGCAATTGCGCCGGCGTGCCCGTCACCATGCCTGTGCGGTGCAGCAGCGCCGGGCTGCACACCGGCGCGCTTTCTCCGCTCAGGAAAAACTGGCTGTGAATTCCCGCGATCTTCGGCGCTTCGGGCGCAAAGACAAAGGCCAGATGCACGTCCTGAAAATTGATGTCATGGCCGTGCAGCGCATAGACGATGCGGATATCTATATCCGGAT
>JBATPI010000035.1:0-6299 GCA_049291415.1 Paracoccaceae bacterium
ACGATGCTGGCAAGCTGGCCGAACGCCCAGTGCGTGGGCGCGACGGGCGCCTGCGTTTTCGGCAGGACCAGGTGAAGCCGCTCGGGGTTATCACGCGCGGCCTCGACGCGGATGTCCGCCGTCTGCACCACACGGCTGCGGCTGCGTTCCGACCGACCCTTCACCGATGCCCAGAGATCATCGAGCGACAGATACCGCTCGTCATCGGGCCGGTTGAACCATTCGGACGACACCCGCCCGTTCCGCTCTCCCCGGCTCACATCCACCTTCCAGCCACCCGCCCGCGCCGGTGCGACCGGATCCAGAACTTCCACAACGCCCATCGGCTATCTCCCGTGACAGGCGCCGGGAGCCACTCTCCCAGCCCTCAACCCGTCAACGGAAAAACGGCCCCGCTCTGACTCTAAACGGTTTGGGCGTACACCGGACCGATGCACTTGCGGCATCGTGCTCGCCACAGCGTGGTGAAGCAGACGCTAGGTTAGCGTGGGGTCAAATCTGGGGGAGCGCGATCAACACGTCTACGACGCTGGAATTGCTTTGCGCGCTGAAGCATCATTATCGAATTGCGAATACCGCGACGGCGGCACCCCGAAGCGAAGCCGGAACGCTTTGGAAAAAGTGCTTGGTAGGTCATACCCGCAGATTAGCGCCACATCTTGCACAGACATATTGGTTTCAGCCAAAAGCGCGCGGGCGTGGCCAATGCGCAAACTTGTCATGTATTGAATCGGTGTCATGCCTAAATGCGCCTGGAACAGCCGTTGCAATTGCCGCGTTGACGCCCCTGCGGCACGGGCCACGCCTTTCAAACACTCCTCGTCGAGAAATCTTTCCTCGATCCACGCCACAGCTTTGACCAGTGATTTGTTGCGGCTTTGAACCCGCGATGCAATCGTCGCCTTCTGCTCGACGGTTTCAGAACGTCGCGAAGTGATCACGCATGCATGCATTGCACTGTGGCTGATCTTCAGTCCACAGCGGTCATGCACCAACTGCAGGGTCAGGTCTGCAGAGGCCACGCCCCCGGCACAAGTGAAGATGCGGCGGTCGATGCAATAGATCTCGGCGCTCGGTTCCAGATCGGGCCATTGGGTCTTGAAGCTTGGTTGATGCGCCCAGTGGAGGGTAAAGCGATGCCCAGCAAGAATTCCCGATTTTGCGAGTACGAATGTACCGCTGCCGAGGCTGCCGACGATCTGACCGCGCCGCCAGAGCTTACGGATATGGTCGGGCAGTGTCGGCGGCATGTTGCGATCGGGCTGCGCGCCGGCACAAACCAAAGTGATATCTGCCGTCATATCGTCGTTGACAGAAGAGTCGACGGCGATCGACCAGCCTTCGGAACAGATCACGGGCCCGCCGTCCCAAGACATCAGCTGCCACCGAAAGATGTCGCGCCCGGATTGATGATTAGCGGCCTTGAGCGGCCCAAGTGCTGCAGTCAGCGACAAAATATCGAACATTGGCAGCAAGATGAAAACGATGCAGATGGTCGCATCCTGTTTCGGTTCAAACTGCGAAAACACGGTCGCAGGGGCTGGGCGGTCTGGCGATGCTCCGAAATGCACAGTCAAATGGTGTTCCCCACGGGCTATGTTGATGGGACGAGTTCAGGCTTTGATGCGTTCGGATTTCGGATCGTAAAGCGGTGCAAGGCTGGCAACGGCGTCAAAAATCTGCCCGGCGACTTCGATGCTGTATCGCGATGCCAGCATGTCTTCGGCACTTTCGCCAACACCCCGGCACGGCACATAACCCAGCCCCACGGCCCCCCCAAGCGCGTGGCCATAGTTCCCCGAGCTGAGGAACCCCACGATTGTTCCATCGCGCAGGATCGGCTCGTTGTGAAACAGCAGCGGCTCGGCGTCGGTCAGGCGGAACTGCACCATGCGCCGCTCTAGCCCTATTTCGCGTTTGTGCAACACCGCGTCACGACCAAGGAAATCGCCTTTGGCCGTTTTGACGGCAAAGCCCAAACCCGCCTCAAGCACATGATCTTCATCGGTGATGTCATGACCGAAGTGGCGATAACCCTTCTCAATCCGGCAGCTGTCCATCGCGTGCAAACCGCAAAGCTTCAGCCCAACATCCTGCCCCGCCTCGACAAGCGCTTCGAACACATGCGCCGCCTGATCGGCGCTGACATAAAGCTCCCATCCCAATTCGCCGACATAGGTGACCCGATGCGCCCGGGCGAGACCCATGCCGATCTCAATCTCTTTCGCCGTGCCAAAGGGATGCGCTTCGTTCGAGAAATCATTGGGCGAGCAGCGCGCCAGCACTTCGCGTGCTTTCGGCCCCATCAACGGCAGAACCGCCTCCGCTGCCGTAACGTCCATGATGGTGACATTGCGCTCGTCCGTATGACGGCGTAGCCATGCCAGATCGCGTTGCAACGTCGCCCCCGGCACCACCAGCAAAAACGCGGTTTCCGCCAGCCGCGTCACCGTCAGGTCGGATTCAATCCCGCCACGCGCGTTCAGCATCTGCGTATAGACCAGCCTGCCGATATCGACATCCATCTGGTTGGCGCAAAGATGCTGCAGCAGCGCCAGCGCGTCGCGTCCATCCACCCGGATCTTGCCGAACGACGACATATCCAGGAGGCCAACGCCTTGGCGCAGTGCCATATGCTCGGCGCGCTGATTGTCGAACCAGTTCTGCCGCTTCCAGCTGTAGTGATATTCGCGCTCTTGCCCCTTGTTGGCGAACCAGTTGGCGCGTTCCCAGCCAGCGACCTCGCCGAAAACCGCACCGCGCGCTTTCAGATGTTCATGCAGCGGCGTGCGCCGCACCCCGCGCGAGGTGGTCATTTGCCGATACGGGAAGTGATCGGCATAAAGCACACCCAAAGTCTCGGTTACCCGTTCCTTCAGATACTTGCGGTTCTTCTGGAAAGGCTGCGCGCGGCGAATATCGACCTCCCACAGATCAAACGGCGGTTCACCGTCATTCATCCATTGCGCCAACGCCATGCCCGCCCCACCGGACGAGGCGATGCCGATCGAGTTGTAGCCAGCCGCGACCCAATAGCCGCGCAGCTCTGGTGCCTCACCCAGATAGTAGCGGTCGTCGGGGGTAAAGCTTTCGGGACCGTTGAAGAAGGTGTGGATGCCCGCCTCTGCCAGCATGGGCATCCGGTTGATCCCCATCGCAAGGATCGGCTCGAAATGGTCAAAATCTTCGGGCAACTGATCAAAGCAGAAATCCTCGCGGATGCCATCCATGCCCCAAGGCTTCGCGACGGGCTCAAAGGCACCCAGTAAGATCTTCCCAGCATCTTCCTTGTAATAGGCGCATTCGTCCGGCACGCGCAGCACTGGCATCTGCGTCAGACCCGCGATCCCCTCGGTGACGATATAGAAATGCTCACAGGCATGCAGCGGCAGCGTCACCTTGTTCTGCGCCGCAAGATCACGACCCCACATGCCACCGCAGTTGACCACCATATCGGCGGCGATGTGGCCCTGTTCGGTGCCCATCTGCCAGTTTACCCCAGTCACACGGCCTTCTGCCTGCGAAACCGACGTGACCTTCACCTGTTCGGCGATCAACGCCCCGTGCTTGCGCGCGCCTTTGGCCAACGCCAGCGCAATATTGCCCGGATCGGCCTGACCATCCAGCGGTAGATGCACCCCCGCCGTGACGCCATCAATGTTCAGATGTGGGTAAAGCTGCTTGACCTCTGACGGTGACAACTCATTCACCTCGACGCCGAAGGCGCGTGCAAGGCTGGCCTGACGCAGTATTTCTTCCTTGCGCTCCAGCGTCAGCGCCGCCGTGATCGACCCGCATTGGCGGAACCCGGTGGCAAGGCCGGTTTCGGCTTCCAGCTTGGTGTAAAGATCGGCCGAGTATTTCGCGAGCCGGGTCATGTTCTGGCTCGCCCGCAACTGCCCTACAAGCCCGGCCGCATGCCAGGTTGTGCCGGAAGTCAGCTGCTTGCGCTCCAGCAGAACGATGTCCTTCCAGCCAAGTTTCGCCAGATGATAGGCGACGGAGCAGCCAGAGATGCCGCCGCCGATGATGACGACGCGGGCTTGCGAGGGAAGTGAAGTCATGTTCGGCAGTCCTTGGCGTTCCGGCCCAAATCGACTCGGGCCTGCATGGCGGATGCCTCACAATCGTATAGCGCAAATGAAATTTCAACACAAAATTTCATTTGGAAGGATTATATCCTTAACAGTTTCATATTCGACGGAAAATGCTTGGAACATTGTCGCACTCATTCTACCACTGTCCCTAAGATCGCGGCTCAAACTGCGATCCGCAGAACCACATCATCGTCAAGGGCGCGCATGAGCAGGCAGATCGGCGAAGACATCCGCGCGCTACGGAAATCCCGTTCGCTGACCTTGAAGGATCTCGCCGTGGCCATCGGCCGGTCACTCGGCTGGCTTAGTCAGATTGAGCGTGGCCAAACCGAACCCTCGGTGCGTGATCTTGGGCTGATCGCCGACCACTTCGGCATCAGCATCAGCTTCTTCTTCCGCTCAGCCAGTCGGCGCGAAGAAGAGCGCGGTCTGGTGCTGCGCGCTGCCGACCGCACCCCGATCGGCTCGACCGAAACCGGTTTGACCGAGGAACTTCTGTCGCCGTCGCTCTCTGGCTCCTTCGAGATGATCAAATCGGTGTTCGCCCCGCATTCGAACAGCGGCGGAACGGTCATCGCCCGTGAAAAAGAAGACGGCGGTGTCCTGATCAGTGGGCGGCTGACCCTTCGGATTGGCGAGCTGGAGTTACAGCTTCACCCCGGCGACAGTTTCCAGTTTGTCAACAAAGGCTATGAGTGGGCCAATCCGCATGACGAACCTGCCGTCGCGATCTGGGTGATATCCCCGCCGATCTATTGAGCCAGAGATTGGGATTGCGGTATCAAATCAGCCATGGCTCCCTAAGGCAAAGCGGCAAAACCCTGATCCACTTAACTCAACAAACCGCTTTTTGAACTTCCGCATTTATCATGCACCGCAGCTTCAATACTTAGGGTAGGAGAATGCCGCACGGTGGCACGAACGGCCGCTCTCGCCAAGCTTCAGCGCAGCAAGAGCGGTGGCACCGACATGCCGCTTCGAGCCGATTGCGATCACCGAAAGCAAGGCAGCCAGAAGATTGAGGGCTAACTGCTGGCCTGCCTCCAACCGATATTCCTTTGCTTCCCTCAGGGCTCGTATTTGATCGCCCCCAGAAACTTGCGGTCCAGCTCCGGCTCATCCCACTTTCCCGCAACCGCCATCCATTTATCTGCCTGCGCGAGAAACTCCGGATCGTCACAGCTGACGTGAAACGTATAAAGCCGATTGACGATTTCGCGCATGAGCGCGCGCATCTGGTCATCGTCGAAGTGGGACACCTCAGCCCAAGGGATTTTGCGGCCATCAGCATCAAGCACAAAGACGTCGGAATAGTCGCCCGACCGGGTCACCGGAACCAGGCCTGCATGCAGCGATTCCAACCCGGTATTGCGCACGCACATCATGGCCATGAGTTTGGCCAGACTGGCGGCAATCCGATCTTTGTCTGCGGGTTTCATGAGGAGAGCGTAGCGGCAAGACATCGAGCAGGCCAGATGTTTGGCGCCACCGGCGCGGCAGAAAACAGCGCAGAACCGATTACTCAGTTCCAGCCTCCCCCGGTTGGCTGCCACTAGACCAACCGCCGCGATATTGCGGCCTTCGTATTGATCAAGGGTTTCTGTGACTGCCTTCAGTGACAGAAACCAGATGGGGTTTGTCCGCATCTGGAGCGGACAAGGCCAAACCCGGCGGGTTTCCCCGCCGGGCCCTGGGGAGACCCCGTTCTTTTCAGAACGGGATTTCGTCGTCGCGGTCGACCAGCTCGGGGTTTTCGTTCTCGGTCGCCTTCGGGCGGCTGAGGAAATCGACCTTCTCCGCGATGATCTCGCAGCCGTAGCGGTCAACGCCGGTTGCGTCGGTCCACTTCGTGTAGTGGATGCGGCCGTGGACCATGACCTTCATGCCCTTTTCGCAGTGCTCCGCGACGGTCTTGCAGAGGCCGTTGAAGCAGGTGATGCGGTGCCATTCGGTGTCCATAACCCGGTAGCCGTTCTCGTCGCGCATCACGCGACCTTCCGAGAGGCGCGGCCGCGAGGTGGCCAGGGTGAAGTTGGTGATCTTCGTGCCACTTTGGGTCGAGCGCACTTCGGGCTTCTGACCGATGTTGCCGGCGAGGATGACGATGTTCTGCATGGTAAGCTCCTGTGTTTCCTGTCCCTGGGACCGTCCCTTCGACAAGACCCGGAAAAAGCCTGTCGGCTGAGGCGTGCACGGGAGACG
>JBATPI010000036.1:0-3866 GCA_049291415.1 Paracoccaceae bacterium
CGCAAGACCGAACAACAGCACGGCGCATGCCTGCATGGTGCGGCGATACAGGGCCAGTCCGGCAGCCAGCGCGGTTGCGTCGGGATCGGGGGCGCCTGCGTTCACCCAAGGCTCTTGCGATATCCGCGCCCCGTAGATCCGCGGGCCGGACAGGCGGATATTCAGCGCGCCTGCCATCGCGGCCTCTGGCCAGCCGGCATTGGGGGACCGATGATGGCGCGCATCTCGCAGCATCAGCCGCAGGGCCAGCTTCGGGCGGGTTGAGACCAGCGCAAACAGCCCGCCGGTCAGCCGGGCGGGGATCAGGTTGGCCAGATCGTCCAGCCGGGCGGCGCTCTTGCCGAACTCTTCATACCGCGGGTTGCGGTGACCGATCATCGAATCCAGCGTGTTGATCGCCTTATAGGCGCAGATGCCCGGCAGACCGGCCACCACCCCCCAGAACAAGGGGGCCACAATCCCGTCAGAGGTGTTCTCGGCCAGGCTTTCCAACGCTGCGCGGGCGACCCCGGCCTGATCCAGCGCGGATGGGTCGCGGCCCACGATCATCGACACGGCATGCCGCGCTGCGTCCAGATCGCCCTGTGCCAGCGGGCGCTGCACGGCTTGCACATGGTCATGCATCGACCGCACGGCCAGCAGGGGCCAGGCAATGATGCCGCAAATGGCAATCGTGATCCAGCCATCCGGCAATAGCATCTGCAAGGCCAAGGCCGGCACGGCGGCCAGCGCTACGGTGACCAGCACCGTGAGGCCCCCAGCGCAGCGCCGCCGCAGCCAGCCGCCATGGTTCAGCGCGCGCTCACACCCCGCGATGGCGCGCCCGATCCAGACCACGGGGTGGCGGATCCGGCGAAACAGCCGGTCGGGCCAGCCAAGGCCTGCATCGATGGCAAAGGCCAGCGCCATGATCGCGGCAAAGGTCATGCAGCCAGCCAGTTCACCGACAGGATCGCAAAGCCCTGATCCAGACTGCGCAATCGGGTGACTGACAACGGCTGCACATCGAAGGCAAGGCCCAGATACGGCTGATCCAGCGCAATCCCCAGCGCGGCCCGAACGGTGCCCGCATGGGCCACCACGGCAACGGGACCTGTGCTGGCGGCATGACGGGCCAGGTCGTGCAGCGCAGGACGCAAACGCCGGGTCATGTCATCAAAGCTTTCGCCGCCGGGCGGCCGGTGGCGGGCCAGCACCTTTAGCGGCTGGGGGCCAAGGTCGGGGATATCCGCAAAGGGCAGACCGTCATGGTCGCCAAAGTCTTGTTCCCACAGGCGGGGATCCTGTCCTATCACCGCGCCCGGCCAAAGGGCGGCGGCGGTCTGTTTGCACCGCAACGCCGGGGACGACAGGCGCAGGCTATCGCTTGGAATCAACCGCTGCAGGGCGGCGAGTTGCGGGCCTTGCGCGATCAGCGCGGCCACATCGGTGCGGCCACACAGGCGCCCACCGTGATCGGCAGGGGCATGGCGGACCAGGAACAGGTCATTTCGGGAAGACTGTGTCATTTCAGGGGGTTTCACTGCGCGGCAAAACCTGCTTTGACACGATCCCATGGCAAAGTCGATCCTGATCACCGGGGGTGCCCGGTCTGGCAAAAGCACTCTGGCAGAGCGGATGACGCTGCGCTTGGGCACGCCCGCAATCTACATCGCAACGGCCGAGGCGCTGGATGATGAGATGGCCGACCGGATCGCCCACCATCGCGCCCGGCGCGGGCCGGAATGGCAGACTCTGGCCGCACCGCTGGATCTGGTGGGCGCCTTGCAGCACAGCGACGGGCAGGCCCCTCGTCTGGTGGATTGTCTGACCCTGTGGCTGAGCAATCTGATGTTTGCGGGCCGCGATTGGCCGGCAGAAGTGGACGCCTTGGTCCAGTGCCTGTCGCAGCAGTCCAGCCCTGTGGTTTTCGTGACCAATGAGGTGGGCGCAGGGATTGTGCCGGAAAACGCATTGGCGCGGGCGTTCCGCGATGCCGCCGGGCTGACCAATCAACGTATCGCAGCGATCTGCGATGAAGTCTGGTTCAGCATCGCCGGACAACCCTTGAAGGTGAAACCACAATGACGAAACTGCCCTTTCAAACGCTTGACGCCGTCGCCACCCTGCGCCTGACAACAATCGACACCGGGGCGGCCGAGGCTGCGGTGGCGCGACAGGCTCAGCTGACCAAACCGCCCGGATCCTTGGGGCGGCTGGAAGAGCTGGCGGTGTTCATGGCGGGCTGGCGCGGCACGGCCAAGCCCCGCATCGCCCGCGCTCAGGCGCTGGTCTTTGCGGGCAACCACGGGATCTGCGCGCAGGGCGTCAACCCCTATCCGCAGGCGGTGACGGCGCAGATGGTGGCCAATTTCCGCGCCGGGGGGGCCGCGATCAACCAGCTGTGCCGCGTGGCGGGGGCAGAGCTTTCGGTGATCGACCTGGATCTGGACCAGCCAACGGCTGATTTCACCGTGGGCCCTGCAATGACCGAGGCGGAATGTCTTGACGCCATGGCCCGCGGCGCCGCGGCGGTTGATCCGGCGGCGGATGTCTTGCTGCTTGGCGAGATGGGGATCGGCAATTCGACCGTGGCGGCAGCGCTGGCGCATGGCTGCTTTGGCGGCAAGGCCGAAGATTGGGTCGGCCGGGGAACCGGGTCGGATGCAGCAGGGCTGGCGCGCAAGGCGGATGTGGTGGCACGCGGTGTCGCCCGGCATGGCGGGCAGGATCCGATGCAGATCCTGCGCTGTCTGGGCGGGCGCGAACAGGCAGCGCTGTGCGGCGCGGTCCTGGCTGCCCGTGCCGCGCGGATTCCGGTGCTGCTGGACGGATTCATCTGCACCGCCGCCGTGGCGCCCCTGTTCAAAGCCCGCTCCGAGGCCCTGGATCATTGCCTGATCGCGCATCAGAGTGCCGAAGCCGGACATGCCGGCCTGACCCGCGCTTTGGGTAGAAAGCCGATCCTCGATCTGGGGATGGCACTGGGCGAAGGCTCTGGCGCGGCGGTGGCGCTATGTGTCTTGCGCGCGGCGGTGGAATGCCACAGCGGCATGGCGACATTTGCCGAAGCGGGAGTCTCGGGCGGATGAGGTTGTCCCCCCGTCTGTCTGGCCGCCTGTCTGGCCGTCTGTCTGGCCGTCTGTCTGGCCGTCTGGCACAACTGCGTCTGGCGCTGATGATGCTGACCCGCCTGCCGATGGGCGGGTTTTCCGGCACAGCGCCGACGCTGGCGCAGTCACGCTGGGCGTTTCCCTTGGCCGGACTGCCGGTGGGATTGATCGGCTGGGGGGTGCTTTCCGGCGCTGTCTATCTGGGCCTGGCCCCCTTGACCGTGGGTGTTGTCGCCGTGGCGGCGATGGCGTTGGTGACGGGGGCTTTGCATTACGACGGGCTGTCGGACTTCGCCGATGGTTTGGGCGGGCGCGACCGCGCGCATCGGCTGGAGATCATGCACGACAGCCGGATCGGCAGCTATGGCGCCGTGGCGCTGGTCTTTGTTACGCTGGCGCTGGCAAGCTCGGTCGCCTCGACAGTCGCCTCGGCATCAGGGGACATGCGGGCGCTTTGGCTGTTCTTGCTGATAGCCGTGGCCAGCCGGATGCTGATGCTTTGCACGCTGGGCCTGCTGCCTGCCGCGCGGGCGGATGGGTTGGGCAAAGCTGCTTCTGGCGCGGCGCTGCCTTGGGCGCCGGGGCTGATTGCGGTTGCGCTGGTCGCCATTCCACTTGGACTGCCCGCGCTGGGGCTGTTGGCCGGGATGGCAGTGACAGCGCTGGCCATCTCGGTGATGGCACGACGGCGGCTGGGCGGGCAAACCGGCGACGTGCTGGGCGCGGTGCAACTGAGCAGCGAAACCGCCGGCTGGCTGCTGGTCGCGGCCTTGT
>JBATPI010000037.1:0-7766 GCA_049291415.1 Paracoccaceae bacterium
AGATCGACGGTAAAGGCGCGGGTCAGCCAGACTGACAGCATCTCGGCCCGGAACGGCCCATTCAGTTCAGGGCGATCCGCAATCACAGCGCGGTCCGCCGCGCCGAACTTGCCAGAGCCATAGACGGCCGTGGTGCGCATCAGGTAGCCCACGGCGTCAATCTCGGCGCCGTCGGGTTGCGCGCCTGCGGCAAGGCGGTCCACCACATGGGCAAACAGCCGGACCGAACGGTTGGCGCGGCTCAGCGACAACTCGCGCGGCGAGATGCGCCCAGCCTCTTGCAGCGGTACATTGGCGGCCAAACGGTCAAGGTCGGCGCCATCCGGCGTGCCGTCGAACAACGTAAAGGTCGCGTCCCAGGCAGTGGCAATCACCCGGTCCGACCGCATATGGTCGGGCAGATCATGGGCAAAGGCCACGAGGCTGTAGGTGCGCGTAGGCCCGATGGCACGGTAGACGGCGCGGCCCACGCCTTTGTCGTCGATGTCCCATACTGGGCGGTCAAAATGCCAGCCCTCTGCTGTCATCCGGCGCAAAACCGCGCGCAGGAACGACAGCCGCGTCGGGTGCGCACTGCCCATGCGGGCCAGCCGCATCACTTGCGATGCCGGGCGGCGATAGGCGGACAGGTCGGGGGTGGCGATTTGCGGGGTCATTCTGCGGCCCTTTGCTGTTTTATTGCATCAGAGGTAAAGCTGCGCGCAAAGAAGTCTAGCCAGTTGCCGCCCATGATCGCAGCCACTTCGGTGGCGGTCATGCCCACCTCTGCCAAACCGGCCTCAATCGCGCCAAATTGTCGGTTGTCCTGAAACCAAGCGGGCATCGGCGGGAAGCCGGGGGCATCGGCGCTTCCCTCGCCGTAATCCACCGTCTTGGTCCAGCGGCCTGAACGCATCCATTCCACCACCTTGTCCGGCTGATCCTGACAAAGATCTGTCCCGATCGCCAACGCGCTGATGCCGATCAGATCAGCCGTGCGCGCCACCATCTGGCAATAATCCTGCAATGTGCAGGTAGAGCCGCCCTTAAGGTGATGCGGATACAGGGAAAACCCGAAAATCCCCCCGCTTGCCGCCAATGCTTTCAGCACCGTGTCCGATTTGTTGCGCAGGGCAGGGTGCCAGCTAAGGGGGTTGGCGTGGGTGATGGCGATGGGCCGGGCGGAGTGGTCGATGGCGTCAAGAGTGGATCGTTCGCCGGAATGGCTCATGTCCACCACTAGACCCACGCGGTTCATCTCTGTCACCACGGCACGGCCCATGCGTGTCAGGCCGGAATCTTCGGCCTCATAACAGCCAGTCGCCAATAGTGACTGGTTGTTGTAGGTTAGTTGCATGAAGCGCAGGCCAAGGGTGTGCAGCACTTCTACCAGACCGATGTCATCCTCGATGCAGCTGGGGTTTTGCGAGCCGAAAAAGATCGCGGTGCGGCCGGTGGCACGGGCAAGCGCCACATCTGCGGCAGTTCGGCCTTGAAAGATCAGAGTGGGGAAGCGTTCGAACCAGCGGTTCCAAGCCTCGATATTCAGCACGGTTTCGCGGAAGGTTTCGTGGTAGGTGATGGTGACATGCACCGCATCCACGCCGCCTTGGCGCAACTGCCGGAATATCTTTTCCGACCAGTTGGCGTATTGAAGACCGTCGATTCTGGGCGTCATTCCGGCACTCCTGCCGCGACATAGGCGGTCTTTACGGTGGTGTAGAACTCCGAGGCATAAGACCCCTGTTCGCGGGGGCCATAGCTTGATGCGCCGCGCCCGCCGAAGGGCACGTGGTAATCGGTGCCTGCGGTAGGCAGGTTCACCATGATACAACCCGCCCGCATATTTGCGCGGAAATGGTTGGCGCGGGCAAGGTTGCGGGTCATGATGCCGGCGGTCAGGCCAAATTCGCTGTCATTGGCGGTGGCAAGCGCCTCGGCATAGCTGTCCACCTTGATCACGCAAGTGATGGGGGCGAACATCTCTTCGCGGTTGATGCGCATATTATTGCGGGTTCCAGCGAAGACGGCGGGGGCCATGAAATAGCCCTCGGTGCCGCGGTCCAGCCTGGTGCCACCGCAGAGGAGCTCGGCCCCCTCGGCGCAACCGATCTGCACATAGTCTAGGTTCTGCGCCAGTTGCCCTGCGCTGACCACCGGGCCGATCTGCATCCCCTCGGTCAATGCGTGGCCGACTTTGAAAGCCTTGGCGGCAACCACCAGCTTTTCGACAAAGGCGTCATAGATGGACGCATGAACGATCAACCGCGAGGCCGCCGTGCATTTCTGACCGGTTCCTCCAAAGGCAGCACCAGCGGCATGGGTAACAGCCAAATCAAGGTCGGCGTCGTCCATGACCAGCATCGGGTTTTTCGAGCCCATCTCCATCTGAACCTTGGTCATGTTCTGGATGGCAGCCATTGCAATCCCGCGTCCGACGGGAACTGATCCGGTAAAGCTGATCGCATCAATCCCCCGGTGTTCGACCAGTTTCTGCCCGACATCGCGGCCCGGCCCGGCCACGAGGTTGAAGAGGCCCGGCGGAATGTCCTGCCGCGTGATAATCTCGGTAAGCGCCACCGCACTGGCGGGGGTCAGGTTGGCGGGTTTCCAAACCACGGCATTGCCATAGGCCAGCGCAGGAGCGATCTTCCACGCAGGCGTTGCCACGGGGAAGTTCCACGGGCTGATGATGGCCACCACGCCCACCGCCTCACGGCGTACGTCGATCTCAATGCCGGGACGCACGCTTTGGGCGTGGTCACCGATCACCCGCAGAGCTTCGGCGGCGTAGTAGGTGAAGAATTGGCCGGCGCGGTAAACCTCGCCCTTGCCCTCGGCCAGGGTCTTGCCTTCCTCGCGGGCCAGAAGGCTGCCGATTTCAGCGGCGCGGGCCATCAGTTCGGTGCCGATCGCCATCAGCACGTCGTGACGCTTTTGAATGCCAGCAGCCCACCAGATTGGCTGTGCGGCACGGGCGGCGGCAACGGCTTCGTCCAGTTGCGAGGCGCTGGCTTGGGCGTAGTGGCCGATCACATCGGTCAGGTCCGAGGGGTTGACGTTCGGCAGCGTCTCAGCCCCGTCTTGCCAGTGGCCTGCGATGTAGTTGCGGGTTTCAAGCGTCATGGTCATGTCTTCCTTGGGGCCTCAGGTCCGTGCCAGTGCGTCAAACACCCGTTGTCGGGTGAGAACACCTGCAAGATCGCCATTGGCGTGTCGCACTGTAATCGGCGCATCGCTGGAGGCCAGCGCGCCATAGGCGGACTCAATCGTTTGGTCAGTGGTGAGGACGGTATCGCCCACCCCTTGGCCCGGCGCTGCCAGATCGCCACAGGTGACGATCCGAGCCCGGTTCACGTCGCGCACAAAGCGGGCGACGTAGTCGTCGGCGGGGGCCACTAGAATCTCGGGTCCAGTGCCGACCTGCCGTAAGAGACCGTCTTTCAGGATGGCGATGTGGTCGCCGATCAGCAACGCCTCATCCAGGTCATGGGTGATGAAGACGATGGTCTTGTGCAACCGGGCCTGAATGTCGCGCAGTTGCAGCTGCATGTCATGACGGATCAGCGGGTCGAGAGCGGAAAACGCCTCGTCCATCAGCAAGATTTCGGCATCGGTCGCCAAGGCTCGTGCCAGACCGACGCGCTGCTGCATGCCGCCCGAAAGCTGGCCCGGATAGTGGTGCTCGAACCCCGCCAGCCCTACGAGCGTGATCTGCTCGGCCCCTTTGGCCTGCGCCTGCGCCTTGGGCATACCGTCGATGATCAGCCCGTAGATGACGTTTTCCATCACTGTTTTGTGCGGCAGAAGGGCAAAGCGTTGAAACACCATCGAGATTTTCTTGCGGCGGAATGCGCGCAAGTCAGCCTCGTTCAGGCTCAGCACATCGACATCATCCACCAGAATGCGGCCGGCGGTGGGTTCAATCAGGCGGTTGAAGTGACGGATGAGGGTGGATTTACCCGAGCCCGACAGGCCCATGATCACAAAGGTCTCACCGGCACGGATGTTCAGGTTGATGTCGTGCAGGCCGAGGATACTCCCGGTCTGCGCCAGAAGGTCGGTCTTGGACATGCCCGCGTTGACCTTGGCCAAGGCGGCCTTCGGATCGGGACCAAAGATTTTCGACACATGCTCGACGCGGATTTTGAACGGGTTTGCCATAGCCTAGTGCTCCAACTTCAGGGAGGACTGCATCCGCTTGCCGTAAGACTGCGCGATCCGGTCGAAGATGATCGCCAGCAGAACGATGCCAAGCCCGGCCATCAGACCACTGCTGATCTGCAGCCGCTGGATGCCTTGCAAGACCTGATAGCCAAGGCCTCCGGCCCCGATCATCGAGGCGATGACGACCATCGACAGTGCCATCATCGTGGTCTGGTTGATGCCCGCGAGAATGGTCGGTAGGGCCAGCGGTATCTGGACGGTGAACAGGATTTGGCCGGAGGAGGCGCCAAAGGCCCGCGTCGCCTCGACAATTTCCGCGTCCACGCCCCGGATGCCAAGGTTGGTCAGGCGGATCACCGGCGGGATGGCAAAGACGATGGTTGCCAGCAGGGCAGGTATCTTGCCGGGCCCGAACAGCATGACAAAGGGGATCAGGTAGACGAAAATCGGCATGGTCTGCATCACGTCCAGCACCGGCAAAGTGATCGACTGCATGCGCTTCGAGCGTGACATGGCCACGCCAATCGGCAGGCCGATGACAACGGCCAGCAACGTCGCCACCACCATCAGCGCGATGGTCGCCATCGCCGCTTCCCACACGCCGATCAGACCGATGCAAAAAGTCATTGCGGCTACTGTCAGGGCCACCGTCCAGCGGCGCGAAGCGGCATAGGCGAGAGCAGTCAGCACCAGCAAAACCGCCCACCAAGGCAACCATTGCAAGAGTTTCTCCATCGCCAGCAGCAGCTTGAGGACGGGCAGAAAGATCGCCTCGAGCATCTGGCCATAGTCGGCCACGATCTGGTTGAAGCCGGTATCTATCGTGCGGCCAAAGGCGCGGACATCGAACAGTTCAGGAAAGCCTTCGGCCACGGTGATTCCTCCGGTTGCGGGAAAGGGAAGGGGCAGGCAATGTCTTGCACTGCCCCTAAACTGTCGCGTCGGATCAGAGCGACGCGCGCACTTTGTCGGCCACGTCGGCAGGAACCCATTGGGTCCAGATCGCCTCATAGTTCTTCAGGAAGTAGGTTGCGACTTCTTCGGTGGTTGCACCGTTGTCGTCACCCCAGGCAAGAACCGCGCTGATGTCATCGTTCGGCACCTGCATCTTGGACAGGAACTCGGCTACATCTGGCGCACGCGTTTTGAGCGAAGTCACAACAGCGACAGCAACTTCAGCGGTCGCCCATCCGCTAACTTTGGGGTCTGCACAGTTCATATCGATAAGGCACTTGTAGTTTTCGGCGTCAAACGGCGGAGTTGCCATCAGAACCATGTTGTACTTGCCAATCACATCGGTCGGACCCCAGTAGTAGCCAAGGAAGGGCTCCTTGCGCGAAACCGCCTTGGCAATCGAAGCTTTCAGCGTTTCGCCCGAGCCAGAGGGGAACATCTCGAACGTCTCGGCCAGACCGAGAGCCTTGTACAGGTTGTTGGTGATAGGCTCGCATCCCCAGCCGGGTGGGCAGGCGTAGATGCGGCCCTTTTCGGGATTGGACGGATCAGCGAAGACCTGCCAATTGGCTTTCAGATCCTCAATTGTCTTGATCTCGGGATGGGCGTCGGCGATGTAATCCGGAATCCACCAGCCCTCTTCGCCGCCTGAGGCAAAGATGTCCGACGCCTTGTAAACATTGCCCTTGGCCTGCATCTCGTCCCAGATCGACTGCGCAGTGGACACCCACAGTTCGGGCGCCACATCGGGCTGGTCCTTGGTCAACATCGAGGTTGCTGTGGGCACCGTATCGCCCGGGATCAGCTGCGCGTCACACCCATAACCCGAAGCCATGATCTTTTGCGCGACATGGGCGAGGGTGCCAGCCGACAGCCAGGTCATCTCGGCAATTGTCACCGTGCCCGCCGTGCCGCAATCGGCGGCTTGCGCTGAGGTGGAGGCAAGGCTCACCGCGGCAAGCAGCGCCGCACCTGTCAGTTTCAATGTGGTTTTCATTCTGGCTCCCCGTTTGATTGATTCGCCCTGGTGGCAAGGCGCTGCCGTAAAGCTAGGCGGCAGAGGTACTTCAATCAAACGAGTATAAATCAACTGAACTTCAGAAAAATTGAAGTCAAGCCGCGATGCGCGCCAGCAATGCGGCATCCACCAAGACGCCCTCGGCTTCAATGCGCATGCGGTTGGCCTTGCGCCGAGAACCCGGCAAGCGCGCGCCGGGTTGATCCGTGATAGACCCAGCCAGCTGCCGCAAGCTTTGGTCAAAGACCGCCCCGGAAAACCCAGCCGGGTCCAGCGCGATGAAACATTGCCCGGTACCGGGCGGCCCGCCTGCCGTGCCCGAAAACGGGCTGGCATCCTGGCTGAGATTGGCGCCAGACAAGGCTGCGGCCAGAATTTCCACCATCAGGCCCAGACCAAAGCCCTTTTGCCCACCGTTCGGCAGCATCGACCCTCGCAAGGCCTCTTCTGCGACCGTGGTGGGCCTGCCTTCGGCATCAAGCGCCCAGTTCGGCTCGATCGGTTCGCCTTTACGGGCGCGCAGAAGGATTTCGGACTTGGCAATGATGCTGGCCGATTGGTCGATCACCAAGAGCGCGCCGCCCGCTCCATCTGGCACCGCAATGGCGAAGGGATTGGTGCCGATAACTGGTACCTTGCCGCCCATGGGCGCGATGGAGGCGGGCGCATGGGTGAAACACAGACCAATCAGGCCTGCTTCTGCCAACCGCTCGGCATGGTGGCCCAGCACGCCGCAATTGTAGGACCGATGCAAGGTCAGCGCTGCAATCCCGCAGACCCGCGCCGCATCGGTAAAGGCCTCCCAACCGGCATCAATCGCGGTATGGGCAAAGCCATTGCCGGCATCGACGCGGATGCTGCCTGGCTTGGGATGCGAGACGATGGGCTCCACCAGACCCAGAACCTTGCCGCAGCGCAGATGTTCGGCATAAATCGGCAGGTACAATAAGCCATGACTGCGGATGCCGTCGCGTTCGGCCAACCGGATGGACCGGGCAACCGCAGAGGCCGCTGCAGCGGAAGCACCTGCCGCCAGCAAGACTTGGGCCGCCAGCGCCTCGACCTCATCCAAACTGAACTGTTTTCCGGTCATGACGCGCTCCAGATGCTGCCCCTGGCAGTTAGCCATTTGACCCGCTTCAGCCAAACGACTATTCTTGGACTCTGTTTCAGAATTATTGAAGTCCGCTATGATCCGCACCGAGGCCCTGCGCGTCTTTGTCACTGTTGCCGAATGCGGCAATATCCGCGACGCGGCGGACCGGTTGTTTCGCACGCAATCCGCCATTTCCATGACCCTGAAACAGGTCGAGGATCACCTTGCAGCACCCCTCTTTGAATCAGACCGCAAGCACAGTCTGACCGAACTGGGCAGCTTTGTGCTGGGGGTGGCCAAAGTGCTGCTGCGCGACCATGACACGGCGATTGACCTGATAGAGGAGTATGCCTCTGGCGCCAGCGGCCGGCTACGCATCGCCTCGGTGCCCTCAGTCGCGGCGCTGCTGATCCCTGAGATGTTAGCCAAATTTCTGGCAGACCGGCCCACCGCCGAGATTGATTTGGTCGACACCGACAGCGCCGATGTGCGACGTCTGGTGGCAACGGGTCAGGCTGACCTTGGCATCGCCAGTGCTGCACCTGCGGAAGG
>JBATPI010000038.1:0-2043 GCA_049291415.1 Paracoccaceae bacterium
GGTTCAATGCTGGTAAAAGATAACATCAGCACTATATATACCGATGAGATACAATACGACGGGTATGAAAAATTTGAATCATCAGAATACGGTTTCACCAAATCATTTCCACCGGATATCAGCTTCCTGGAATCTATAATTTTTCCTGCTGCAATAATTACTGCATCCGCAGTAGCAGCAATACTTTTTTTTACAATTAGGTCAAAATAAAAATTGAAAATCACTTTAACAGCAGCCCGGTTTATTGTTGCACTGTTCCTTCTCCAGTTAGTAATTGGATGCGGCTCTTCAAAAACAGATATTAACACCGATGACCCTCAAAAAGCATTTGATATCGCAAAACGAAAATACGATAAAAGAGATTACGTTGACGCGATCGAAGACTTTTCGTATATAAAGATCCGTTTCCCCGGTACAGATGTATCTGATAAAGTGCAGTTCTACCTTGCAAACAGCTACTTTGGCCAGAAGGAATACCTTCTTTCCGCGTACGAGTTCGATAGCTTTCTCAAAAATTTTCCGCTGAGTCCGCTGTACCCGGAAGGCAAATACATGCTCGCGAATTCATACTATGAGCTCTCGCCGAAATACTCGCTCGACCAGCAATTCACCAACGAAGCACTCAATGAGTTTCTTTCATACATTGAATCATTTCCTCAGGATAAAAATGTGGCAGACGCCGAAAAGAAGATAAAGGAAATGAGAAACAAGCTGGCTTACAAAAATTACTGGACAGCCGAGCTTTACATGAAAACCGATAATTATAAAGCCGCTTCGTTATACTTCCAGGCAGTGTATGATGAATATATTGATTCAGAATGGGCAGATGACGCTATGGTTGGTCAGGCTGATGCTTATATAAACGGAAGAAAATACGAAGAAGCGAAAAAAGTGCTGGAAAAATTCTACAAACTTTTCCCGAAAAGCAATTTAAAAAGCAAAGCCGATAGGCTGAATTCACGTATCAAAGAATACCAGACATCTAAATAATTAATGCTGCAATGAGCGAGCTTACACCAAAACATATGAAGGATTCACAGGTTGCTATGATAGAGCTTGTGCTTCCTAACGATACCAATATACTGCAAAACCTTTTAGGCGGCAGGCTGATGCACTGGATGGATATAGCGGCAGCAATGGCGGCTTCAAGGCATTGTAACAATGTCGCGGTTACCGCTGTTGTAGATGATCTTTCATTCCACGAGCCTATAAAACTCGGGAACATCGTTTCGCTTTGCGCGAATGTTAACCGCGCGTTTAATACTTCAATGGAAGTGGGAATAAAAGTTGAAGTTGAAGATTTCAAAACGGGCGAAAAGAAACACTCAAACAGCGCGTACTTTACATTCGTTTGTGTTGATCTTGAAACGGGCAAAAAAATGCCTGTGCCGCAGATCATACCCGATACGCCGGAAGAGAACAAGTGGTTCAATGATGCACTCCTCAGAAGAACCCAAAGGCTTAACCAGAAGCATGGTATTATTCATAACTAGAACCCGGAGATCTCCAAATACAATCATGCTTTTTACCGATCTATAAATGCCATCCGAAACCAGCCAAATTAAACCAAATACAGGTATACTTCTGCAGGCCGTTGATCTTTCAAGAAAGTTCGACAGGAGGCCCATTTTCAAAAATGTGAACTTTGAGCTGCGCCCCGCAAGCGCAACAGCAATTACCGGCAGGAATGGTTCGGGCAAAAGTACCCTCATAAAAATTATTGCGAATTTATTGATACAATCATCAGGCAAAATTGACTTATACGACGGCGATACAAAAGTTAAAAAAGAAGCGGTGTATAAGTATATGGGCTTTGTTTCGCCTTATCTAAACCTATATGATGAATTTACCGGATACGAAAATCTGAAAATTGTTTCAGATATACGCGGTTACGGACATGAGAATATTCCCAATGGATTGAAGCGGGTTGGATTATACAACAGGAGAGATGATATCCTGAAGATATACTCCTCGGGAATGAAGCAGCGCCTGAAGATCGCATTTGCGATACTGCACGACCCGCAGATACTCCTGCTTGATGAG
>JBATPI010000039.1:0-1778 GCA_049291415.1 Paracoccaceae bacterium
TTAACGGCGGTCCCGTTTTGAAAAGAATGCTTCCTGCTCCGCAGGGTAGGGCTTACAGGGTAAGAAAACGCTCTAACCACCTCACAATTATTGTTGCAGAAAAGGAACTCAAGAACTAATAACATGAAGATCACAGCTAAGTTCGCTATTCTTTTTATATTGTTTGCCGCTGCTTACAGCGCGCAGGCATCACAGGCTGATGATAAGTTTGGTTATAAGTTTATTGAAACTAAGGTTTATTCAGGTAAAACTGATATTTGGGTTTATGATATTATTAAAAATGAACAGGTGCTCAGGAAACTGAACGTTTATGTGAATACAGGATTTGATGGCAGCAGGATCCTCGTTGATTTTGATTTTAATACATCATGGAATATGTATTACATCAGCAACAAAAGATCGGTAGATAATTTCTGGGATTCATTCCGCTTGAGAGAGTTTACCGTCGGTTCGCTGCAGGAAGCAGTTGATAAGGCTGTAGATCACTACATCCAGGACCAGGTTATTAACAAGTAAATTAAAATTATTTTCTTTATATAAAGGGAGATTCATTTGGGACAAAAGACACATCCGACAGGTTTTAGAGTTGGGGTCATTAATGGCTGGGATTCCAGTTGGTATGACGATAAGAGTTTTGCTACAAAGTTGATGGAAGATAATATGATCCGCGGTTATATCCGCAAGCGTTTTGATAACGCCGGTATATCCAAGATCGAAGTAGAAAGAACTCCCAAGAAGATAACTTTAACCATCCATACATCAAGGCCGGGTTATGTTATCGGCAAAAGCGGCAAAGAAATTACTCACCTCGAAGGTGAGCTTAAAAAGGTCACAAATAAAGATATCAAGGTATTGGTAACCGAGATCAAAAAACCTGAGCTCGATGCTTACCTTGTTGCAGAAAATATTGCTAACCAGATATCCAACAGGGTATCTTACAGAAGAGCTATCAAGACGGCTATTGCATCAAGCATGAGAATGGGCGCAGAAGGAATTAAGATTTATGTAGGCGGCAGGCTCAATGGAGCGGAAATTGCAAGGGCAGAACAGTTTAAAGAGGGCAGAATTCCTCTTCAGACCATCAGGGCTAACATTGATTATGCAAGCCTTGCTGCTTCAACAATTTATGGTAAGATCGGTGTTAAGGTTTGGATATGTATTGGCGATAAGCTGATTAGAAAATAGATCCAGTAAAGGGTATTTAAGAATTATTCTGATTTAGGAGAGTGTTTTTATGGCTTTAATGCCAAAAAGAGTTAAGTTCAGAAAAGCGCACAGAGGCAGAAGAGCCGGTAAGGCTACGCGCGGATTCACTGTATCGTTCGGAAATTTCGGATTGAAAGCTATGGAACCTGCATGGATAACCCAGAGGCAGATCGAAGCGGCGAGGGTTGCTATCACAAGAGAGATGAAAAGGGACGGAAAAGTGTGGATAAGGATATTCCCGGATAAGCCGTTCACCAAGAAGCCTTTGGAAACACGTATGGGTAAGGGTAAAGGAGCTCCTGAGTATTGGGTAGCTGTTGTTAAGCCCGGAACTATAATGTTTGAAGTTGGCGGTGTAACGAAAAAAATAGCTGAAGAAGCTATCAGGCTTGCTTCTCATAAGCTTCCTATCAAAACAAAGTTTGTTATGAGGCATGATTACCAGGAGTGATCTCCCGGCAATATGAGGCTGAACCATTTAAAAGGCAATAACTACATTATTTAGAATGAAATACTACGAAATAAAAACATTATCTACTGAAGATTTAAGGAATAGGCTGAAGGAAGAAAGC
>JBATPI010000040.1:0-1718 GCA_049291415.1 Paracoccaceae bacterium
CTGGCCGCCGCCCACCTCGGGCTGTCCGAGGCTCCGGTCATCGTGCTGGGCCACCTGACCGAAGCCCAACGCCGGGCCTACCGGATCGCGGACAACAAGCTAACGGAACTCGGGACCTGGGACGAGGCGCTGCTCTCGGCCGAACTGAACGACCTGCTTGCCGAGGATTTCGACCTGTCGCTGGTCGGGTTTTCCGATGGGGAACTGGACAAGCTGCTGGCGTTCGTGCCGGAAGAGGACGGGCAAGAAGGTGGCGCCGGGGGCTCCGTGCCGCCGCTGACCATCCCCGAACCACCGCGCAACCCGGCCTCGCGGACGGGCGATCTGTGGATCCTCGGCGACCACCGGCTCCTTTGCGGCGACAGCACCAGCGCTGCCGATGTGCGTCGCCTGATGAATGGCGAACGGGCGATCCTGTTCGCGACCGACCCGCCGTACCTCGTCGACTACGACGGCTCGAACCACCCGACCCGCAACAAGGACTGGTCCGCGTCCTACGGCACGACCTGGGACGACAGTTCGCAGGGGGCGGAACTCTACGACGGCTTCATCACCGCCGCCGTGGCGGAAGCCATCGCCGAGGATGCGGCCTGGTACTGCTGGCACGCCTCACGCCGCCAGGCGATGCTGGAAACCTGCTGGGAAAAGGCGGGCGCCTTCGTCCATCAGCAGATCATCTGGGTGAAGGACCGGGGCGTCCTGACCCGGTCGCATTACCTCTGGAAGCACGAGCCCTGTTTCATGGGCTGGCGCCGACCGAACCGTCCGCCGAAGGTGGCCGAGGAAACGCTGCCGTCGACATGGGCGCTGCCGTCCTTCGCCAAGGACGAGCGCCCCGACCATCCGACACCGAAACCGCTGGACGCCTTCGGGATCCCGATGCGTCAGCATGTTGCGCGAGGCGGGCTCTGCTACGAGCCGTTCTCGGGCTCAGGCTCTCAGATCATGGCGGGCGAGGCCAACGGCCGCCGCGTCTTCGCAATGGAGATCAGCCCCGCCTATGTCGACGTCGCTTTGGAACGCTGGCAGGCCGAGACCGGTCGCGACGCGATCCTCGACGGCGATGGTCGGGCCTTCGCACAGGTGAGAACCGAGCGGCTCGGCCAAGATGCCGAAGCCCCCACCGATGTTTCGGACAGGGACGCCGCTCCGGACCCGGAAGCCGCACCCGAACCCGTGCGAAACCGCAAGACCGCCGCGTGACATGCATGACTTGGCTTTACCTTCCTCCGGATGCGCTTCCGGAGCCGGAGACGCATGCCTCTACGGCCTCTCGCTCTGTTCCGGCGCGGGCGGGCTCGACCTCGGGCTCGCCATCGCCATCCCCGGATATCGCGCTGTGGGCCATGTCGAACGGGAAACCTTCGCCGCAGCCACTCTCGTGGCGCGGATGGAAGATGCGTCCCTGGATCAGGCTGTTGTCTGGGACGATGTTGCCACCTTCGACGGCCGCCCGTGGCGCGGCGCGGTGGACATCGTCACTGCGGGCTATCCGTGCCAGCCGTTCTCCGTCGCGGGCAAGCGCCGGGGCGCGGACGACCCGCGCCACCTCTGGCCGCATGTCGCCCGGATCGTCGGCGAGGTCGAGCCACCCTTCGTGTTCCTCGAGAATGTCGCCCATCATCTCCGCCTCGGCTTCCCCGAAGTCGCCAGCGGACTGGTCGGCATGGGCTACCGCCTTGCGGCAGGCCTCTTCACGGCGGCGGAAGTCGGCGCGC
>JBATPI010000041.1:0-3631 GCA_049291415.1 Paracoccaceae bacterium
GACGAACCTTGATGGTGATCTCAGAGAACGGCTTCATGATCTTGCCGAACCGGCCACGCGCCCGCGGACGGCCCCGCTTCATCACCAGGTTCTTGCCAACCCAGGCTTCAGCCACGATCAGATTGTCCACGTCCAGGCCGTGGTTGTTCTCGGCGTTGGCGATGGCCGACTGCAGGCACTTCTTCACGTCGCCAGCGATGCGGCGTTTTGAGAAGGTCAGGTCGGTCAGGGCCTTTTCCACTTTCTTGCCGCGGATCAGGCCCGCGACCAGGTTCAGCTTCTGCGGGCTGGTGCGCAGCATGCGCGCAATCGCCATCGCTTCGTTATCCGCCACGCGGCGGGGGTTCTTGTCCGCACCCATGGCTTATTTCCTCTTGGCTTTTTTGTCGGCTGCGTGACCAAAGTAGGTCCGCGTCGGTGAATATTCACCGAACTTCTGGCCGATCATGTCTTCAGTCACGTTGACCGGGATGTGCTTTTTGCCGTTATAAACGCCAAAAGTCAGACCGACAAACTGTGGCAGGATGGTAGAGCGGCGCGACCAGATCTTGATCACTTCGCTTTTGCCCGATGCGCGCGAGGTTTCTGCTTTCTTCAGCAGATAGCCGTCGACGAACGGGCCTTTCCATATGGAACGAGACATGGATTAGCGCCCTTTCTTCTTGGCGTGACGCGAGCGGACGATGTATTTGTCCGTCGTCGTGTTCGTACGGGTCCGGTTGCCCTTGGTGCCCTTGCCCCATGGTGTCACCGGGTGACGGCCACCGCTGGTGCGGCCTTCACCGCCGCCGTGCGGGTGGTCGATCGGGTTCATTGCAACGCCGCGCACGGTCGGGCGGATGCCCTTATAGCGCATACGTCCGGCTTTGCCGAAGTTCTGGTTGCTGTTGTCGGGATTCGACACGGCACCGATGGTGGCCATGCATTCCTGACGCACCAGACGCAATTCGCCCGAAGACAGGCGGATCTGGGCATAGCTGCCGTCACGGCCGACGAACTGGGCATAGGTGCCCGCCGCACGGGCCATCTGGCCGCCCTTGCCGGGCTTCAGCTCAACGTTGTGGACGATCGTACCGATCGGCATGCCCGAGAACGGCATCGCGTTGCCGGGCTTTACGTCAACCTTGGCGCCTGCAACGACCGAGTCGCCAATCGCCAGACGCTGCGGCGCCAGGATGTAGGCAACTTCGCCATCGCTGTATTTCACCAGGGCGATGAACGCCGTCCGGTTGGGGTCATATTCGATGCGCTCGACAACAGCGGGCATGTCCCACTTGCGGCGCTTGAAGTCCACGATGCGGTACAGGCGCTTGGCCCGACCACCCTGGTGGAACATAGTGATACGTCCGGTGTTGTTGCGTCCGCCGTGACTGTGCAAACCCTCGGTCAGGGCTTTTACAGGACGGCCTTTCCACAGCTCCGAACGGTCGATCAGAACCAACCCTCGTTGGCCAGGCGTCGTCGGCTTATACGACTTAAGTGCCATGATTACTGTCTTCCGCTTGCTTCAGGGTCTTGCGACCCGGGGTTAAGGGCGCCGAAGCTCCCCGACTTGGATCCAGGATGGATCAGATGGCACGTCTTGCCTGCTGGATCCTGGAAATTCGACGGCCCCGGAAGAACCGGGGCCGCCAGATTCGGTGGTGCAATATCAGAGGCCCGTGGAGACGTCGATAGTGTTTCCCTCTTCGAGCATCACATAGGCTTTCTTCTTGTCGCTACGCTCACCAGCGCGGCCACGGAACTTCTTGGCCTTGCCCTTGGTGATGGAGGTGTTCACCGCCTTCACCTTCACACCAAAGACGGCCTCGACGGCCTCTTTGATCTGCGGCTTGGTTGCGCTCATGGCGACCTGAAAGACCACGCCACCCGCCTCAGACGCCATGGTGGCCTTTTCGGTGATGATCGGCTTTTTGATCAGGTCATAGTGTTCGGGTTTCGCGCTCATTTCAAACGGGCCTCCAGGGCTTCGACACCGGCCTTCGTGATCACCAGGGTGTCACGCTTCAGGATGTCATAGACATTGGCGCCCATGGTCGGCAGAACGTCGACGCCTTCGACGTTGCGCGCAGCCAGGGCAAAGTTCCCGTCAACGGCCACGCCGTCGATAATCAGCACGCGCTTCCAGCCCAGATCCTTGACGGTCTTGGCAAGAATTGCGGTCTTTGCCTCGGTCATGGCGATCGTATCGACGATCACCAACTCGCCTGCCTTCAGCTTGGCGCTAAGAGCGTGGCGCAGACCCAGGGCACGGAACTTCTTGGTCAGATCATGGGCGTGGCTACGGGGCTGCGGGCCCTTGGACACACCACCGTGACGGAAGATCGGTGCCTTCTTGGAACCGTGGCGTGCGCCGCCGGTGCCTTTCTGGCGATAGATCTTCTTGGTCGAGTAGGACACCTCGGCACGGGTCAGCGTCGAGTGGGTGCCAGCCTGGGATTTCGCCCGCTGCCAACGCACCACACGGTGCAGGATGTCCGCACGCGGCTCCAGACCGAACAGCGCCTCATCCAGATCGATGGAACCGGCTTTGGCGCCGTCCAGCTTGATCACATCCAGTTTCATGCTTCACCCCCTTCGACAGCCACTTCGGCAGCCGGAGCAGCAGCGGCAGCCGAAGCGCGGATCGCGGCAGGACGCGGAGCGTCCTTGTGATCAGCCTTCTTCACCGCATCCTTGACCGTGACCCAACCACCGGCAGAACCGGGGACCGCGCCCTTGATCATGATCAGACCACGTTCGGCATCCGTGCGCACGACCTGCAGGTTCTGCGTGGTCACACGAACGGCACCCATGTGACCGGCCATCTTCTTGCCCTTGAACACCTTGCCGGGGTCCTGGCACTGGCCGGTCGAGCCGTGCGAACGGTGCGAAACCGACACACCGTGCGACGCCCGAAGACCCGAGAAGTTGTGCCGCTTCATCGCACCGGCAAAACCCTTGCCGACCGAAGTGCCTGCCACGTCAACGAACTGACCTGCCAGATAGTGATCTGCAGTGATTTCCGCGCCCACGTCGATCAGGCAGTCCGGGGTCACGCGGAACTCGGCCACTTTGCGCTTCGGAGCCACGTTCGCCTTGGCGAAGTGACCGCGCTGCGCGGCAGTGGTGCGCGAAACCTTGGCCAGACCGGCGCCCAACTGAACGGCCGTATAGCCATCCTTGTCGGCGGTGCGCTGAGCCACGACTTGCAGATTTTCAAGTTGAAGAACGGTCACAGGAACCTGCTTGCCGCCTTCGAGGAATAACCGGGTCATGCCCAGCTTTTTTGCAATAACGCCAGAGCGCATCTTGTTCGCTCCTTACACTTTGATTTCGACGTCAACACCGGCAGCCAGATCGAGCTTCATCAGCGCGTCCACGGTCTGCGGCGTCGGGTCTACGATGTCGAGAAGACGCTTGTGCGTCCGGATTTCCCACTGGTCGCGCGACTTCTTGTCGATGTGCGGACCGCGAAGAACGGTGAATTTCTCAATCTTGTTCGGCAGCGGGATGGGCCCGCGAACCGTAGCGCCCGTGCGTTTCGCCGTATTGACGATTTCCTGCGTGCTGGCATCCAGAACGCGGTAATCGAAGGCTTTCAGCCGGATGCGGATGGTTTGACCTTGCATCGTGTTGGTTTCCTTCGGGT
>JBATPI010000042.1:0-4295 GCA_049291415.1 Paracoccaceae bacterium
GCATGCCTCCATCGCGACAACACAAGATGGCAACTGGCTGAAGAACTCCAGCACCTGCGCTCGACGCAGTTTCTTGCGCAAGACCGCTCGACCTGCGCCATCGGCTCCATGAACCTGAAACACATTCTTCGCCAGCCTGTCGGCGATTGCTTCGCATTCGCCTGTCGGCCAACGGATCGAGCCCGACCGTGATAATCTCCGACATGACCGCTCCCCTTTGTGGATTATTGCAGACCCACCTTGGCACATCGATGCCGTCGGGGGGCGGTCACATCATCAAAGAGCGCGGCTCCGATGGCGTATTTGGCAAAGGTTCCGTTCAAGGTATAGCCGTTCACGTGCTGGGCCTCGCACAGGGTTTCCCAACCCGTTTCGCAATATTCGCAATTCCTGCAGGCGTCATGCAGCCAGGCGGTGCCGACTTTGTCGCCTATCTTCAGGTCAGTCACGCCCGCGCCCAGTTCAGCGACAACTCCTGTGCCCTCATGACCCGGAATGAAGGGCATGTTAGGCTTGACCGGCCAATCGCCCATGGCCACGATCTTTATCAGAACCTCACCCGGACCGGGGGTGGGGATGGGCACCTGTTCGATAACCAGTGGTTTGCCAAATTCCTGCACCACAGCCACTTTCATGGTTTTGTCCATTGTCGTCACGTCTCCTTGTCGATCTCTAACACTGTTGAAAGAAATGACAGCTCGACTGGCTTGCGGATTGACGAAGGCCAATTCTGGAACCGGCGCGGGGCAGGGGGATCAGAAGGGCACGAAAAAATCCCCGGTCTGCATCCTACGGCCTAGGCGCAAAGCCCCACTTTTCGCCACCCAGCCAGCGCGCGGGTCGAAATCGAGGCGTCCAGTTGCCAGGCGCGGAGATGCTTGGGAATGCCGGATTCAAAGTCTGGCCAGCGCTGCAGGATCAGGACTTTTTCCCGATTTGCTTCGTCCATCTGCCCGGTGTCCACCAGCATCCAGATCAGATGGGCGTGGTAAAAGGCAAAGTCGGGAACGGGCACGGCCCGGATCTCTGTCAGCGCCTGCTGCGGATCTTTGGTCATCGCCAGACCAATGGCGCGGATCACGCGGTACCAGCCGGGATAGAGCGGGTTCAGCCGAATGGCCTTGTTCAACAGCGGCATGGCCTCGGCCCAGTTGGCCAGCGCGCCGAAACAAATCCCCAATCGGGCCAGCATAACGCCGTGACCGGGGTTCAGCCGCAGGGCTTGATGGGCGGCGCGGTCGAACTCTGCCAGTTCTCCACGGTGAAAGGATGTGACAGCCAAAGCTTCGTAGGCGATCGCGTTTTGCGAATCAAGGCTGACCGCCAGTCGCGCATTGGTCAGCGCATCGGCCAAAGTCTGGTTGTCATCATGACTGTCCATCGATGTGGCAAAGTCATCGGCCGCCAGCAACGCCATCAGGGCATGCGCATCCGACGATCCCGGATCACGGTCCAGCGCCTTTGCAAGGCCTGTGCGGATCTCGCGCCGTTCCGCCCGGTCCATCTGCAAAGAGTATTGGTGATAGCGCGAAATCCAATAGTAACTTTCCCATTTCTGCGAATGACCCAGCCGCGTGGCGCGCGCAGCGTATTGACCCAAAGGGCCGAACTGGTCGGTGATGCGGGCCGCGATCTGTGTCGCGATATCGTCCTGGGCCTGGTACAGCGCGCTGGGGATCGTCGGGCTGCTGAACTGGGCGGTCAGCACAATCTCGCCGGTCAGGGCATCGACAAGATTGATCGACACATCCACCCGGTCAGCATCAATCCGGACGCTGCCTTCCAGAACGAAATCCGCGCCCAGTATTTCGCGGATCTGCGCGGGCCGCTGCTTTTCAGACTTCAGCTTTTCCATCGTCCAGCGCGAAAACACCGTCAGCTTTCGGAATCGCGACAGGTTTGCGATCGTCTCTTCTGTGATGCCATGCGCGAAATGGCCGTTGTCAGGCCCGATGCTGAAATCATCAAACGGAAGCACGGCAATCGAGGGTTTGTCAGATGACACCCCGGCAGGCGCATCGTCTGCACTAATTGGCAGCGCCGCATCCGCCGCAAGGGCAAAAGACGGCTCATAAGACCCCTTGGCTATAGAGATATGGATGGGGTCGCGGCAGCCGTCTTGCGCATAATACTGATCCAGCTTTTGCCGCAAGGCACGCGCCTGCACCCGGACGATCGTGTCGGTCTGCGGGTCGAAATCCTCGGGTCGGTCGAACACCTCCAGCCCGATGGTGTAGCCTTTCAGGCGCTCAGGCCGCCCGGCCAGATCCTCTTCAACAACATAGGTCAGAAAGCGCGACAGGCGCGGGGCGTTGCAGAACTGCCTGCTGCCGATTACCCTTGCCAGCTGTGTTTCCACCGCCGTTTTCGACAGGGACATTATTGGTGTCATCGCCTTTGCCCCCCTTTGTTTGCAGCACCCCAAAGGGCGGCGCTGCGGTGTTAAATGCCAAAGGCCTCACTGTGAGTCACTTAACACCCGCATCCTGTAGAGGTCATATAGGGGCCATCTGGTGCCAATGTCGTCGTGTTCACGCTAACATTGTTCCGCAAGAGAGGCCAGATTGCTGTCCGATGCCGAGGCGCCTTTTCGGCGGTAAACCGCACGACCGATCCTGACGGAATTCCATCCTTTCCCATGGCACACAACAGCCGTACTGACGGGGATAGGGCCAATCCAGAACCGGAGTTGCCCAATGACAACGCTGACCATCGCACCCGCCGCTTCAAACGACAAAACCAACCGGGCCCTTGGTACGATTGTGGTGTTTTCCAAACCCGCCCAACCGCGAAAGTCCGATTCCGCCAACCTGCAAGAGCTGTTCGAGTCAGCCGCGTTCGAGCAGCATTTCAAGCCGGAAAGCACGATCATTCTGCACGGCGATCAGGCCAGCGCGATCTACCTCGTGGTGTCTGGCACAATTCGGTGCTGCACGATTGATCCCGACGGTGGGCGCCAGATTTTTTCCTTTGCGAAAAGCGGGGATTATGTAGGTATTTCCGATATCGACACCTCGCATTTCACCGCCGAGGCTGTCGATCATGTCATCGTCAGATCGCTGTCAAGGACGGTTGTCGAGCAGGCTTTGGCGGTGAACAGCGCCCTGCGCAAAGATGTGCGCAGCCGGATGCACAATCTGCTGGTACAGCGCGAAAAGCAGCTTTTTTCGCTGATTTCGCAAAAAGCACCCGAGCGGCTTTTGGCGTTTTTGCATGATTTTGCCGCATCGCGCGGCACGTCGGGCTTTATCGTCCTGCCGATGTCGCGGCAAGATATCGGGGATCATCTGGGGATGACGATGGAAACCGCCAGCCGCGCGTTTGGCGCGCTGAAGGCCCGCGGTGCAATAGAGATGACCACGGCTGACAAATACCGGCTTGTCGTCTAGACGACGCTGGATCCCGATGATCGTTTTGCGCCGCCTGACCAATGTGTCTGCCTGTGTTATTTGGCCGGCGCCGTGCCGTCGTTTGCAGTCATGCCCACAACCGGGTCCGTCGGGGCACATTTTTGCCCGCTGACCGGATAATGGCACGACTCTAAACATCCGGCAGCGCCTAAAACTGCACCAGACTGGGCAAGCGTGACAAGTTTTCTCAGAGTGTCGACCGTTCGTTCGCGGGGGTTTGATCTGCCCTGTCCTTTGGGGAAGTGGTTTGCGACGCAGGATGTCTGCGGGTTTTCTTCAGCGCTTCAAACCCGATGATCACATCCAGAAGCTCTGTGGTAATCTCTGATTGCCGCACAGAGCGCATCTCGGATGTCAGCGTGTCCAGCCGGTCATCGACCGATTGTTCGGCCTGCTGCATCAGCGCAAGGCGGGCGGCGTTTTCGGTCACCAATGCTTCGGCCGCAGCGCGGAACAGACTGGCGAACAGATGGTTACGGATCAGCGCCTGAAACAGATCGTCGGGCGCCATGGAAAACGATGGAAGGCTGCGCGAGGACCAAGGCTTGTGCTGAAGCTGGCGGACCAAGGCGGGGTCCAGCGGCAACAACGCTGTGATTTCAGGCCGCTGCCCATTCGCGCCGTCGCGCGTAAAATAAGCCAAGGACACGGCGAAATCGCCTGACCCAAAGCCGTAGCCAAGGCTGTTCCACGTCTGATCCAGATGCCGCGTCAGCAGGTTGGCCAACCGACCGATCCCGTCGACCGAGGCGGGCGGGAAGAACTGCCGCTGTGGCGCAAGGCCCTGATCGCGCAGCGCATCGGCCATTTGCGCGCCGATGCACAGAATGGTGGGTTTTTGCGGGCCGAGGTGGCGGGCAACATGGGCGGCCAACGCCTCGTTGT
>JBATPI010000043.1:0-1885 GCA_049291415.1 Paracoccaceae bacterium
GTAGTAGGCGACGCTGTGGACGCTGATGTCGAAGGCGTTCACGCCGGCAAAGCGCAGAAGGCCGGTGGCCACCGGGTTGTCGACCGTGCTGTCGCGATGCAGCGTGACCATGACGGCGTTGGGCGTGCCGGGGACGAAGGTGCGCGACTTGGGATCGTAGCGCACCAGCGCAACGTCACTGACGCCACTGTTCGTCCGGCCGACAAGGCTGATGGGCGCGTTCCTTTCCACCGCGGCAAGCGCGATGGCCTGCACTTCGGCGGGGGTCATCTCTTCGGCCAGTGCCACCACGCCGGCCTGCGCGGCCGCGTCGGCGGCGACGGTGATCAGCTCTTTCTGGCGGTGGGCGTTGGTCACGTCGATCGCAAGGCCGGCGATCATCACCACGACGATAAAGCTGAACAGCGCGAAGACGGTCATGCCGCCGCCTTCCTGCGCGGCGAAGGTCCGGAGCGAGCGGGGCAGGGCGCGGAGAGATTCGGTCATGTCAGATAGGCTCCATCGTGCTGATCGCCCGCGCCACGACCTTGTCGCCAGCGGCAAAGGAGACGATTCCGAAAGGTGCGGAGGACCGCGAGTCCGAGGACAGGATGACGGTCACGAAGCCGTCGTCGATGGTCACCTGCGCGGTGGCCGTGGACGCCTTGGTGGACGCCGTCGCCTCGGCATAGGTCTGGGCCTCGGCCGGGGTCGTGGCATGGCGTGAGACGATGCGGGCGGTGTCGCGCGCGATGTTCATCAGGCTGGTATGACGCAGGAAGAGAAGGCTTGCGTCGGTCACCAGCAGCAAGAGCATGGTGAAGAGCGGAAGAAGGATGACGAACTCGATGGTGGAGGTGCCATCTTCTTCGGATAGGAAAGACTCGAATGTCTTGCAACCAGTCGCTTCAGCCCTGAACAGCATCTTTTTTGCCAATTCCGTTAACTTCTTAGAACTTCGTTAGAACACGTCCGGCTCTGCAGCCGCACGCTGCGGACTGTGCACCGGGTTGCCTTAATCGGGGAGAAACCGTTCGTTCACATTCGGTTAACATATCATGCAAGTGTGAAGCCAAAGAGATTGGCTGCGGCTGCCGGTCCAGCCCACCGAACACCCGCGCAACCAGATCTGCTGCACCGCATCTCGCAGGAAATTGTCGCCGGAATCAAGAAAACCTGCCGCTCGGTTCACGTCGGTGATGCCGAGCGGCAAGGCACTTGGTAAAAAGTAGTTACGAGGCAGATAAGGGGAATTTCACTTGCCCCGCAGCTGCCCTTCTGACCTGAATCTTCGGCAGCAGGACGGCACAGCCATGACGTTTTGTAGGCCGAGTTGAGTCTCAATCTCTCTTTGCAATCACAGGTTAGAAGGACCGCTCACTGCTGAGCCCGACCTATCTGCTCCAAAGCCAGCCCGAATCTCACTGAGTCGCAGAGATCAACTGTAGGGTGTAGATGTGTGCGCATCGAGCCAATATGATAGAGCAACACGATTACCATCCCGATATTCTCAACAAAACCTGTCGAAACCGACAGGTTCTCGTCAGGGCGCTGAACTGATAGCCACTCCTTAGATCTCGGCACGCCTGCTGCCGGATCCATTGGTTCATTTCTGGTGACATGCGCGCCTCATTGTTTCCGCGCCTTTCCGCTTGGCTATGGATTTCTTAGAATGACCGTCACTACCAATATCGTCGAACTCGATCGTTTTCGTCGTGTGCGCGAGGCTCTTCACGCGATGAGCCGTCCCATCCGTCGAGAGGCACGGCCGCTGCAGGCAGTTGACTGGTACCTACCAGGAGTCGTAGGCAAAGCTCGTGTATCCACATCTTTTGGTGATCTTCCAATCGAGGCTCTTCGTCCCAGGGACGACGTTCGCACCTACTCCGGTGCGACGGCCCAGGTG
>JBATPI010000044.1:0-41676 GCA_049291415.1 Paracoccaceae bacterium
CGCTGGACGGTCTGACCCGCGCCGCAGATGCCGCTGAAGCCGTCATCCAAGCGGAGCTTGAAGACCCGCTTAACGGAGTGTTCAACGCGCCTTCAAACGACATCACCCGCCCCCATCACCGCAGCAAGATCGACGCCGACCCCGAGTCGCAAGCCTTCATCCGCCCCCACGTGATGACCCAGACCTTCGCCCAGGCCCCCACCGCCGTCGCCGCCAATTTCCGACCAGACCGCCGCGCCACCGCCGCTGGTGGCACCGCAAAGGCAAGAAATCCGCAACCGGCCAACCGGCTGGAATCACGTCTTCCCACATACACCCGGCTAAAGCTGGCTGTCGTCGACCCTTTTGAACGGTATCCCCCAAACCTTCTGAACACACTCAGGGGGACTGCACATTTGCGCGCGGGGCGGCAGCGCGTCCAACCAGCCTCAGGCGGTAAACCCCGGTTTTTGCGCCCACACCCAGGCATCGCCGATCATCTGCCGCAGGGTCGAATGCTGCGGCTCCCAGCCCAGTTCTTCAACCGCGCGCTTTGAGGCCGACACCAGCGAGGCCGCATCGCCCGCCCGGCGTGTGCCCTCAATGATCGGCACTTGGCGGTTGGTCACGGCGCGGCTGGCCTCGATCACCTCACGCACGGTGAATCCGGTGCCCGAGCCCAGGCAGAACACCCGGTTCCCGCGCCCGTCCAGCACCCAGCGCAGGCCCAGCACATGTGCCGCGGCCAGATCGGTCACATGCACATAATCGCGCACGCAGGTGCCGTCGCGGGTGGCATAGTCGCTGCCGAACACCGTCAGCGCCGGCCGCTTGCCCGCCACCGCGTCCAGCATCAGGGGAATCAGATGCGTCTCGGGGCGATGCTGCTCGCCGATCTCGCCCTCGGGGTCGGCGCCAGCGACGTTGAAATACCGGAAAATCACCGCAGTGATCCCGTGTGAGACGCCAAAGTCCCGCAGCATATCTTCAATCGCCCGCTTGGACCCGCCATAGGCGTTGATCGGATGTTGCGCGGTGTCTTCATCCAACAGCACCCCGTCCTGATCGCCATAGGTCGCGCAGGTAGATGAAAAGACAAAGTTTTTCACACCAGCCGCGGCGCAAGCCTCAATCAGGTTCAGCGCCCCGCCCACGTTCACCCGCCAATACAGGCCCGGATCCTGCATCGATACGCCCACCAGCGACAGCGCCGCAAAATGCATCACGGCGACCGGGCGATGCTCGGCCAGGGCCGCGTCAATTGCCGCGCGGTCCATCAGATCGCCCTGCACCAGGGGGCCGTATTGCACCGCCTCGGCCCAGCCGGTGGACAGGTTGTCAAACGCCACAGGCGTGAAGCCGGCCCGCGCCAGCGCCTTGCAGGCATGCGAGCCGATGTAGCCAGCGCCCCCGGTGACCAGAACCTTTTGCATCCACCCAACTCCCGAAAATACACCTGATTGCCTGCCTAGAACAGCAATCCCGCCCTGACCAGTGCCAACGCTGAGTCACCCGGGCAAGGCGTGCGCAACCCTGCGGTCATCGTCTGCCCAGTCTTGCGGAGCAATGCGAAGGGCGCGCAGCGCGTTCAGGATGACGGCCACATCAATCACCTCTTGCAGCAACGCACCCTGCACCGGCGTCAGGTATCCGTAAGCCGCGGCGATCATGCCCGCCACCGACAGGCCGATACCGGCGATCACGCTTTCCAGCGCGATGCGCCGCGACGCCCGCGCGATCTCTATCCCCGGGCCCAGTCGGTCGATCCGGTCGACCAGCAGCACCACATCGGCGGCCTCGGCAGAGGCGGCTGCCCCGCGCGCGCCCATCGCGACGCCCACATCCGCGGCGGCCAGAGCGGGCGCGTCGTTCACGCCGTCGCCGACCATCATCACCGGGCCGTTCTTTCGCTCACTCAGCACCAGCAAGACCTTTTGATCGGGTGACAGACCGGCACGGATAGCGTCCAGACCCAGGCCTTCTGTGACGTGCAGGGCGACCTCGGCGCGGTCGCCGGTCGCCATCAGGATGCGCCGGATGCCCAGCCCGCGCAGACCCGCCAGCGTTGCCGCCGCGCCGTCTCGCAACGGGTCAGCCATCACCAGATGCCCGACCATCCGGCCATCGACCGCCACGGCCACCAGAACAGCCCCCGCCGCCAGCGCCGGATGATTGGCCGAGGCCAGGGCCACATGCCCCGCCACAAACCCGTCGCCCCCGACGATGACCCGATGCCCGTCAACGGTGCCGATAACGCCCTCGCCGGGGATCTCGACCACTTCGGCAGGCACCGGCAGCGCAAACCCGCGCGCCTTTGCCGCGGCAACGATGGCCTGGGCGACGGGATGTTTCGAGGCCTGATCCAGCGCCGCGGCAAAGCGCAGAATGTCGCCCTCAGCCATCCCGTCGTGACTGTCGATCGACGTGATCTGCGGGCGACCATCGGTCAGGGTTCCGGTCTTGTCCACGATCAGGGTCTGGATGCGGGCCATCGTCTCCAGCGCCCCCGCACCCTTTATCAGGACGCCGAAATGCGCTGCCCGCGACAGACCCGCGACCAGCGCCACCGGCACCGCCAGGATCAGCGGGCACGGGGTGGCCACCACCAGCACCGCCACCGCGCGGATCGGATCGCCCGTCATCCACCAGGCGGCAAAGGCAATCGTCACGGTTACGGCCAGAAACCCCAGCGACCAGCGATCAGCCAGCCGCGACATCGGCGCCTTTGACCGCTGGGCGTCCTCAACCAGACGCACGATCCCGGCATAGGTGCTGTGCGCGGCCAGACGGGTGGCGCGCAGATCGAACGGCTCACCGGCATTGGTCGATCCGCTCATCGCGTCAGCCCCTTGCGACAGGCGCAGGGGCAGCGATTCACCGGTCAGGGCAGAGGTGTCGACAAAGGCCATTGCTGACGCGACCGTGCCATCCACCGGCACAACATCGCCCTGCCGGATCAGCAGCAGATCGCCCGGGATGACGGCGTCCAGCGGCACCTCATCCAGCCTGCCGTCGCAGTGCCGGGTGGCGGTGCGCGGCACCCGCGACAACAGCGCATGCATCTCGCGCCGGGCGCGTCCCTCGGCAAAGGTCTCAAGAAAGGTTCCACCGGAATACATCACGGCGACAACCGCCGCCGCCAGCATCTCACCGAAGGCCAGCGCCGCAGTCATCGACAGGGCGGCAACAATGTCCAGCCCGACCTCGCCCCGCCACAGGCTGCGCAGGATTTCGATGCCCAGCGCCACCAGGGCCGGGATCACCCCAATAAGCCAGACCAACGCCGCCTGATCGGCCCGGCCGGCCAGGACAAGGGCCAGCCCCGCCACCAACCCGGTCAGCGCCACCCCCAGGATAGCCGTCTTCAGCCTGTCGGTGCCAGCGTGTTCCATTCCGTTCAACCGTGTCCTGCAGCGGCTATCACCGCTGGTTTCATGAAAAATGCCGCCGATTCTGATACTGAGGCGGTCCGCCCCAGCATCACGCAACAACATCAGCGCGTCGAGATCACGTTGCTGCGCTTGCACGCCAAAGAGCTTTTGCAGTCTGATTGCGCCGCTGAATTGAAACCGCGACAGAGTGACACCCAAGTTGACAACGTGGTGGCTTGGAGTCTCCTGACCCGCCTGAAGAGATGCTACCACAATGCGGCGACCTCACCGGGCTGGATGATCCGGCCCAATTTGCGCTGGATCATGCCCTGCAGAACGGCGCGGGTCAGGCGGAAGGCATCTTTCAGACTGGTGTCCAGGATCCGCTGCCACAGCGCGTCGGAAGGGCCGACAACGCCCTGTTCGGCAGTGATGCCAGCGGCATTCACCAGAGTATCCACCGGCCCCAGTGTGGCCTGAACAGATTGCACGGCGGCGTCCACGCTGTCACCGTCACAGACATCCAGACTGACGACGTGCAGCATCGTCGCCGGATCAGGACTGCGACGCTGCCGTCCTATGCCCGGATCAACCCCATGCTTTCCAGCTTCAACAAGACCTGATGGGCGCAGTTGTCCACATCGACATGCTCGGTGTCCAGCGCCAGTTCGGGGTTAGAGGGCACATCGTAGGGGTCTGAAATCCCAGTGAATTCCTTGATCTTGCCAGCGCGGGCCAGTTTATACAGCCCCTTTCGGTCGCGGCGTTCGCATTCCTCGATGCTGGTTGCCACATGCACTTCGACAAAGGCGCCGAAGGCCTCGATATCCTCGCGCACGGCGCGGCGGGTGGTGGCATAGGGCGCGATCGGGGCGCAGATGGCGATGCCGCCGTTCTTGGTGATCTCAGACGCGACATAACCAATACGGCGGATGTTCAGATCGCGGTGTTCTTTGGAAAAGCCCAGTTCGGACGACAGGTTCTTGCGCACGATATCGCCGTCCAGCAGGGTGACGGGTCGCCCGCCCATCTCCATCAGCTTGACCATCAGCGCGTTGGCGATGGTTGATTTTCCTGACCCCGAAAAGCCGGTGAAAAAGACGGTAAAGCCCTGCTCAGACCGCGGCGGGCGGGTGCGGCGCAGCTCACTGACCACTTCGGGAAAGGAAAACCAGTCGGGAATTTCCAGCCCCTCTTGCAGACGGCGGCGCAGTTCGGTGCCGGAAATATTCAGGACCGTGACATGGTCATAGTCTGCGATCTCATCCTTCGGCTCATACTGGGCGCGTTCCTGCACATAGACCATGTGTTTGAAATCAACCATTTCGATGCCCATCTCGGCCTGATGCTCGCGGAACAAATCCTGCGCGTCATAGGGGCCGTAGAAATCTTCGCCCTTGGCGTTCTTGCCGGGGCCTGCGTGGTCGCGGCCGACAATCAGATGGGTGCAGCCATGGTTCTTTCTGATCAGGCCGTGCCACACCGCCTCACGCGGGCCAGCCATGCGCATGGCCAGATTCAACAGCGACATTGTAGTGGTTGAGGCCGGGTATTTGTCCAGCACCGCCTCATAGCAGCGCACGCGGGTAAAGTGATCGACGTCGCCCGGTTTGGTCATGCCGACAACCGGGTGGATCAGCAGGTTGGCCTGCGCTTCGCGGGCCGCGCGAAAGGTCAGTTCCTGATGCGCGCGGTGCAGGGGGTTGCGGGTCTGAAACGCCACCACCTTGCGCCAGCCCAGCTTGCGGAAGGTGGCGCGCAACTCATTCGGCGTGTCGCGGCGGCCGCGGAAATCATAGTGGACCGGCTGCTGGATGCCCACGACAGGGCCGCCAAGATAGATCTTGCCCGCCTGATTGTGCAGATAATTCACCGCCGGGTGCGTGTCGTCATCGGCACCAAACACATTTTCGGCCTCGCGCTTTTTGTCCGGCGCCCAGCGGTCGGTGACAGTCATCGTCGCCAGAATGACACCTTCTAGATCGCGCAGCGCAATGTCCTGCCCGATCTGCAACTGCTCGGCAAAGCCTTCGGACACATCCAGCGTGATCGGCATCGGCCACAGCGCGCCTGAGGCCAGCCTCATATGCTCCACCACTCCGTCATAATCCTGTTCCGACAGGAAGCCCTTCAGCGGATTGAAGCCGCCGTTCATCAACAATTCCAGATCGCAGATCTGGCGCTGGGTCAGGTCATGGCTGACCAGTTCGGCGGCCTCACCTTTCAGCTTTTGCGCCGAGTCATAAGACACATACAGCTCCGGGATCGGAGACATGGGGTGTGCGGTCATCGTCGTTCCTTTGGATTGGGCCTTTGGATTGAGCCGTCGGATTGGGGGCCGCGGCGCGTCAGACCTTCAGCGCATGCGCCTTCAGCATCTCATAATGGGGCAGATGGTGGTTCAGATAATCCTGCGCATGCGGATGCTGGCGCACCAAGGCATCGAACTTTCGCTTTTGTTCGGTGATTTCCACGTCCGTCATCGGCGCGATCCCGGTTGAGGCGCTGACCCGCCCATGCCATTCGCCAACCTGCTTCCAGTCTTCGGGCTGCTTGTCGTTCCATTCAAAGGCGTGATCGGCGGGCGGCAGACCCATTGCGCGCCACAGCGCGCCCACCGTGCCACGGGTATCGCGCCGCACATCCTCGGCCAGGACTACCGGGGCGGTGAGGCCGGCCTTGACCAGCGCGGTAAAATGCTGCGCCTGCGCCTCCAGTCCCACCTCTTCCAGGGTGACATCCGGGTCGAGCTTGAAATAGGACGGCAGCGAGGCGATCGGATCGCGGATCAGAAACCCGTTCACCAGCCGCGCCGACAGCTCGGCATCGTCGATGATGCGCGGCATGACATAATAGCTCATGTCCTTGATGAAAACCGGGCCTTGCTCGGCGTGCCGAAGCAGCATCTCGCGCACATCTTCGTAGGATGTGGGGCGATCCGCTTCGGCCTGAAAATGCGGCATTTTGCGCACCTGCCGATGCAGGTAATAGTCATACATGAAGGGTTCGTGATGGCAGTCCAGGTCGCCGCGCTCGCGCATCACACGCTCCATCGCGGTCGACATTGAACGGGGATGGGACCAGAGGGCGTAGATGCGATGCATGGGCCTGTCCTTGACCCCGCGGGGCCATCTGCTGAAGGGTTGGGTCAATCTGGGCCGGGTCTCCGGCACCCAATCAGCGTATTTCAGGACAAGGGGCGCGTCATGGTGCCCAGAGGCACTAACCCGACAGGAACAACCGCGATAACCTGAGTCCTCACGATACTTTGCTGCCGGCGACTTGCTGGGAATTTCGCGCCGCGCCGCACGAAAAAGGGCCGAGAACAGGCCTTACCAACAAAATTGATTCCATCAGGAGGGTATGATGAAACTGACCACGAAAATATCCGCACTGCTGCTGGCCAGCGTGACCAGCCTTGGCTTGGCACAGGCCGAAGAGATGGGCGCGGTGGATGAGCCGATCAAGCTGGCGATCAACGAATGGACCGGGCAGCACATCTCCACCCATGTCGCCGGGAAGATCCTGGAAAGCATGGGATACAAGGTCGAATATGTCACCGCGGGCAACTATCCGCAGCATACTGCGCTGGCTGATGGCGATCTGTCGGCTTCGTTGGAAGTCTGGACCAATAATGCTGGCGAAATTTATCCCAAGATGATCGACGCGGGCAAAACCGTGAACATCGGTGATCTGGGTCTGAAGACGCGCGAAGGTTGGGTATATCCCAAGCATATGGAAGAAATCTGCCCCGGCCTGCCCGACTGGAAAGCACTAGAGGCCTGCAAGGACAAATTGGTCACCGCCGAGACGTTTCCGCAAGGGCGCCTTCTGGACTATCCGGCTGATTGGGGCACGCGGTCTGTCGGGATCATCGCGGCACTTGGCCTCGATTACAAAGCCGTGCCTGCAGGGTCCGAAGGGGCGTTGGTGGCCGAATTGAAATCGTCGGTTGCCCAAAAGACGCCGCTGGTGATGATGTTCTGGGCACCCCACTGGGTCTTTGCCGAGGTGGATGTCGGTTGGGTGGACCTGCCCGCGTATGACCCGGCTTGCGATACCGACCCGGCCTGGGGTCCGAACCCGAATGCCACTGGCGACTGCGGGGTTGAGCAGCCCAAGACGATGAAGGTGGCATGGGCCGGCTTTCAGGAAAAATGGCCTGCGGCCTACAAGCTGCTGGAAGAGTTCCAGATGAACACAGCCGACCAGGAAAAGATGATGAAAGCCATCGACCAGGACGGTGAAAAGCTGGATGATGTCATTGCCGCCTATGTCGACGCCAACAAGGACACCTGGACCCCCTGGGTCGAGGCGGCCAAGCAGTAACCCAATCCCTGTGGCCCGCCTGCACAGCGGGCCACGCCATCGATTGCGGAGTGGTAGATGACCAAACCCTCTGACGCCGCGCAGGCGGATGCCCGGCCAAGGGACGCGAAACTGTCGGTTCGGAACCTGTGGAAGATCTACGGGCCCGATCCGAATGGTGTCACTTTGGGCAGATTCGGGCAGATGTCGGTTGATGAAAAGCTGGCCCATCTGCGCGCGGCCAATCATTTCGTTGCCGCCGCAGATGTCAGTTTCGATGTGCATAAGGGCGAGATTTTCGTGATCATGGGCCTGTCCGGGTCAGGAAAATCCACCGTGCTGCGCTGTATTTCACGGCTGGTTGATCCCACGCTGGGCGCGGTGTTTCTGGACGGCAATGATCTGATGAAGGCCAATCCGCGCCAGTTGATCGACCTGCGCCGGCACAAGATGGGAATGGTATTTCAGGATTTTGGCCTGCTGCCGCATCTGGACGTGGTGCAGAACGTGGCCTTTCCACTCAAGGCGCAGCGCCGCCCGCGCGAAGAGCGGCGCGCGCTTGCCCGCGAGATGATCGAACTGGTCGGTCTGAAGGGCAAGGAATCGGCCTATCCGCATGAACTGTCGGGCGGTCAGCAGCAGCGCGTCGGCATCGCCCGGTCCTTGGCCGCCGGGCCAGAGCTGTGGTTTCTGGATGAGCCGTTTTCGGCGCTGGACCCGCTGATCCGCACCCAGATGCAGAACGAATTCCTGCGCCTGCAAAAGCAGCTGTTGAAAACCATCGTCTTTGTCACCCATGATTTTCTTGAGGCGTTGAAGCTGGCCGACAGGATCTGCATCATGAAAGATGGCCAGATCGTGCAGATCGGCACGCCCGCCGACATCGTGCTGCGGCCCGCCGATGACTATGTGCGCGAATTCATCGGGGACGTGCCGCTGGCCAAGGTGCTGGCCGCCGAAGACGTGATGGGCCCCGCGCATCCCGACCGCAAGACCCATCCGCAGGTGCCCCGCCGCACGATCCTGGATGAGGCGATCAAGCTGTTCGACGAGAACACCGAAACGGTGGACGTGGTGGATGAGCGTGGGGAAGTCATCGGCGCGTTGCATCCGCTGACGGTGATCCGTTCGCTCTATCACGACAGCGCCGTCGCAGATCTATGACCCTCGCCGCAAGACGCACCCTGCAATCGGCCCGCAGTGCCTGGCCCTGGCTTTTGCTGATCGCGGCGGGTGGGGGGCTGATCTTGCTGCGCCACAGCCATTCAACCGTCATGACCTACCCTGACGGCTGGACAGTGCCCTTGGCGGGTTGGATCAACCTTGCGACCGACTGGTTCATTGATTGGGCGCATGGTTTTTTCCGAGGCATAGCCAGCGGTCTTGCGGCCGTGTTTTCGGTGATGCAAGACATCCTGACCGGCCTGCCCTGGCTGACGGTTGCCGCGATCTTCACCGCGGTTGCGTTTCAGGGCGGCGGGGTCCGGCTGGCCGCGCTGACGGTGCTGGGGATGCTGTATATCCTGATCTCGGATTACTGGCTCCCGGCGATGAACACGCTGGCGCTGGTCTTTGTCGCCTTGCCAATGGCGGTGCTGATCGGCTTTGCGGTCGGCTATCTGGGCTATCGGTCTGCCCGGGCGCGCTGGGTCATCCTGCCGGTTCTGGATCTGATGCAGACCGTCCCCGCCTTTGCCTATCTGATCCCGATCCTCTTGTTGTTCGGCTTCGGCCCCGTAGTGGGGCTGGTCGCCAGTGTGGTCTTTGCCGCCCCGCCGATGGTGCGCAACACCATCCTGGGCTTTCAGTCAATCCCGCCCGCGATTCTGGCCAGCGCGCGGATGTCGGGCTGCACCGGCTGGCAGCGCTTTATCTGGGCCGAGGTGCCGACCGCCTGGCGCCAGATGCTGATCGGAGTCAACCAGACCACGATGGCAACCCTGTCGATGGTCATCATCGCCGCGATCATCGGCGGGTTTGACGATATCGGCTGGGCCGTTCTGTCCAGCATGCGAAAGGCGCAGTTCGGGCAAAGCCTGATGTCGGGTCTGGTGATCGTTGTCATGGCAATTCTGCTGGACCGGATCACGGCCGCTTATGCCGCACGCAACCTGAAGGTCGCCATGCGACCGTGGCGTTTCTTCGCGGCGCTGGCGGGGATGGCGGCGCTGAGTTATGCGGTGGCCTCTGTCGTGCCCGACATGTGGAACTGGCCGGAATGGGCCACATATACGCCCGCGCAAGAGATCAACCGCGCGGTTGAGGGCTTTCTGGCAGGTTATGGTGGCGCGATGGCAGCGCTGAAGAATGCCGCCCTTTTCTACCTGCTGCTGCCGATCAAGATCGGGTTGGAGAATGCAGTTGTTCCGTTTTCCTGGGGCATCAGTTTTGCGCCCGCCGCCAAGGTCGCCTATTGGGCCATCGCGGCACTGGGCTGTCTGGCAGGCTTTGCCGCCGGCGCCTGGCGATCAGGGATAGCGCTGGTTCTGGTCATGGCGTTCGTGTTCTTCGGCACCACAGGCTTGCCCTGGCTGTGGGTGCTGGGCTTTGCCGTGCTGCTGGCCTGGCAGTTGGGCGGTTGGCGTCTGGCGCTGTTTGTTGGGGGCAGCACGTTGTTCCTGCTTATTAACGGCCTTTGGGCACCGGCAATGCAATCAGTCTATCTCTGTTCGGTGTCGGTGCTGGTCTGCATTTTTCTGGGCGGCCTTTTGGGGGTATGGGCAGCTTCCTCCTCACTGGTGTCGCGCGTCATTCGCCCGGTCAATGACATGCTGCAAACCCTGCCGCAGTTCGTTCTGTTGATCCCGGCGCTGATGCTGTTTCAGGTCGGCGATTTCACCGCCCTGCTGGCGATTGTGTCCTATGCCATCGTGCCGATGATCCGCTATACCGAGTTCGGTCTGCGCTCAGTCTCGCCCACGCTGATTGACGCGGGCATTTCCAGCGGCTGCTCACCCTGGCAGATGTTCTGGCTGGTGCGCCTGCCGCAAGCCCTGCCGCAAATCCTGATCGGGCTGAACCAGACCGTGCTTTATGCGCTGGGAATGCTGGTGATCGCCGCCCTTGTCGGCACGACAGAGCTGGGCCAGCAGATCTTTCTTGCCCTGGGCCGCGCCGATGCCGGGGCCGGTCTGGTGGCGGGCCTGGGCATCGCGCTGTTGGCGATGACGGTGGACAGGATCTTGCAAGCAGTGATCCGGCGCCGGCTGCCGCAGTCTCAGGCTCAGTCTCAGGCCTGACCGGTCTGCGACAGGGCGTCGATATACATCACGAACAGATCGCGCTCACTGGTCAGATCCAGCTTGGCATAGATCCGCCGCTTGTGGTTCTTGACGTTGCCGATGGTCAGATCCAGCGCCTCGGCGATGCCCGCGTTGTCCTTGCCTTCCAGGCTCAGCTCGACAATGTCGCGCTCGCGCCGGGTCATGCCCAGCCCGGCGATCCAGTCGCGACGGCCCAGCGGCGCATGCCCCCGCGCAGATCGGCCCTGCGCGGCCAGGGTTGTCTGATAGGGGTCGGGCACCGCGCCCCTGGCCCCAATACCGTCGTCGATCAGCGACATGTCGGGGCGCTGTTGCGGGCTCCATTCATTGGTGAACCAGATCGTCGCGCCGGTGTCATTGGTCAGCCGGTTCGGCACGCCCAATGAGGGCGAGCTGTCCACTGGCCCACCTTCCTTCTGCTCTAACAATGCGCGGATATGCACCCGGTACAGCGCGGCACTGATCTCGAACACCCGCCGGACGTTCAGCACGTCATCGGGTGAAAACAGCCGACGGCGGTTGTTGTAAAAGAACGCCACGGAATCTCGCCCCACCGCGGGCATGAAAACGCCGATCTCGTCCTTGACCCCGATTTGCGGCAGAAAGACCTGAGTATAGGTCTCATACCGTTTGCGTGCAAAAGCGATATCCTGCAGCCACACCGCCCCCGGTTCCTCGGCCATGCGCCAGTGTTCAATATAGGGATCGGCATCGACGAATTGCGAAAGATACAGCTCTGCCATATGCGACGGAAAGGTGTGCGAATGGATCAGGAACCGTGGGGTACCATGAACCGAATAGCGCGCCATCGTGATGAAATCATAGTCCAGCACGCATCCGATGGCGTCCGCCAGATGTTTTTCAAACCGCGCCGTGCCGACCGCATCCATTGCGGCGGGCAAAGCGGTCATGAAACAGGCGTCCGACATGGCGTGTCCCTCTTTTCTGCGGCCTATCGGCCCTGCCCCTGCACGATCCGGTCCAGCACCATCGCGCACATCAAGATCGCAATGCCGGCCAGAATTCCCTGCCCGACGGCCGCATATTGCAGGGCCGACAGAACATCTTCGCCCAAGCCCTTGGCCCCGATCAATGACGCGATGACCACCATCGACAGACACATCAGCAGGGTCTGGTTGATACCCGTCATGATCGACGGCATGGCCAGCGGCAGATCCACCTTCAGCAGCAGGAACCGTGGCGTCGCGCCATAGGCCAGCGCGGCTTCACGTACGGCGGGGGGCACGCCGGCAATGCCCAATGCGGTCAGCCGGACCACCGGCGGCATGCCGAAGATCAGGGTGGCGATGACGCCGGGCGGCTTGCCGATGCCAAAGAACGCGATCACCGGGATCAGGTAGACAAAGGCGGGCATCGTCTGCATGAAATCCAAGACCGGGCGCAGGGCGGCGTTCACCCGCGGGCGGCGGCCGCACAGCACGCCCAAGGGCACGCCAATGGCCACGCATAGCAGCGCCGCAGTGCCCAGCAGAGCCACCGTGGCCATGCTTTTTTCCCAAAACCCCAGCACCCCCAGATAGGCCAGCGCGGCAATCGAAAAGATCGCCACCCGCCGCCCCGATATCTGCCAGGCCAGCGTGATGATCACCCCCATGACGATGGGCCAGGGCGTCACCACCAGAATGGTCTCCATCAGGTTGAGCATCACATTCACCGCCCTGGTGATCGCGGCAAAGACCAGACCAAAGCTGTCAGCCATCCAGCGCACCGCGCCATCGATGGCCAGTGACAGCGCATTGCGCAGATCAAGTGCTGCGGGAAATGTGGCCAGCCAGTCCGGCACATCGCCTTTGGAAAAGCGATAGATGGCAAGGGGATAGGTGCTGGCAATCAACAGCGCGACCCTTGCGATGCGCGCCATGGGCAGGCCATGCGAACGGGCAGGATTGCTGCGCCATTGCCGATAGCGCAGGGCCAGAAGGGCATTGCCGCCCAAGCCGGTCAGCCCGCGCACCAAGGCCAGCACCAGCGCCCCAAAGGCCACATAGCCCGCGGCCTGACCGCGTGACGCCTCGGCCTGATCGCGCGCCTTTTGCGCTGCCGCCGCAATCGCCTCGGCCGATTTGCGCATGCTGTCGGCCAAAGCATCGCCCTTGTCGGCGGCGGTTTGCGCGGCCGCGGCCCGCCCCGCCGCCTGCTGGGTCAGCTGCTCGGCCCGCAGGATGTCGGTGCTGCCCAGATCGCCGACCAACCCCACCCCGATCAGCACAACCGCGAATGTCTCGGCCATAAAGGCCAGCCAGAACGCCAGCCACAGCGCCCGCGCGCCCAGCCACAGGGGGCCCAGCAGAAATGCCGCCACGTTGAACGACGCCATCCAGCCGGTGCCCTGCCCGATCTTCGCGAACACCCTTGGGTAGTAGTCGCCACTGCGCTCGGTGAACTGGTGGACGGCGTCAGTTTGATCCTGCTGCATCACCGCACCTCACCCTTGATCCCGTTCAGCAACCGCGCCTTATCGATGATGCCAAGGGTTTGCCCGTCATCACGCACAGCAATCGCCGCATCGGTTCCGGCCGCAATGTCGATCAGCTCGGAAATCGTCATGTCTGGTCGTGCCTCGGCAAAATCGGGCAAAGCCCCCGGATTGCGCGCCCGCCAAGCGCCCGGATCTTCCATGATGCGATGCGCATGAACCACATGCAGACGCGATATATTGGACACGAAATCAGCCACATAGTCGTCGGCTGGGTCGGCAACGATCTGTTCGGCGGTGCCGATCTGAATGATCGCACCATCCTTCATGATGGCGATGCGATTGCCGATGCGGATCGCCTCGTCCAGATCATGGGTGATGAACATCGTGGTCTTGCCCAGATCACGGCTAAGTTGCACAAATTCATCCTGCAACTGCCGCCGGATCAGCGGGTCCAGTGCCGAAAACGGCTCATCCAACAGCAGGATCGGCGGGTCGGCGGCCAGCGCCCGCGCCAGCCCAACGCGCTGCTGCATGCCGCCCGACAGGCTGGAGGGCAGCCGGTCGCCCCAGCCGGTCAGCGCCACCTTGGCCAGCGCCGCTTCGGCCAGCCTGTCGCGGTCATTCAACGAGACGCCCTGAATCTCCAACGGCAAGGCCACGTTCTGGCGCACAGTGCGATGCGGCATCAGGGCGAAACTCTGGAACACCATGCCAATGCCACGCGCCCGTAACCGGCGCAATTCAGCATCGGATTTGGCCATGATGTCGTCGCCATCAATCAGGATACGGCCCGCAGACGGCTCCAAAAGCCGGTTCACATGCCGCACCAGCGTTGATTTACCCGACCCCGACAGCCCCATGACGCAAAAGATTTCGCCGCGCCGCACTGTCAGGTTGACGCCCGCCACGCCCACCACGGAATCGAACTGCCGCAAGATGTCGGGCTTGGCCATCCCTGCGCGTGCAGCCGTCAGCGCCTCAACGCTGCGTTTGCCGAACACCTTCCACACATCGTGCAACACGATGATATCATCGGCCTGCGGATCATCCATTCCGTCATATTCCCCGTCCGGTCACCGCTGCGGCCGGGCAATATGCCCGCCCGCAGCGATCCCGGATTACTGACTCATCCACTGCGCGATCAGCTCAGGGTGCGCCTTGACCCAATCGTGGGTCAAGGCCTCTGGGTCGGCACCATCTACGATGGCCTTGGCCCAGATGTTCACATCATCGGCCGACAGCTGGATATTCTCCAAGAGCGGCACCAGCGCCGGCTGGCGCTCGGCCAAAGAAGCCGACCAGCTGTTATGAACGGTCGTCGGGGCATAGGCTGAGGCAACATGAGATTTCGCCATCCAGTCGGGATCTTCGGCCGGCTGAACCATCTTGAACTGTTCGGGATCATAGGCGGGTTCCGCAAGGAAAGTCAGATCATACATCGCGAAATTCTGGTGCGGGCTGTAGCAATAGCCAACCCATGGCTTGTTAGCCTTGGCCGCCTCGGCCAGTCCGGCGGTGGCAATCGCCTCATCCACCGCCTGCAATTCGAAGAAATCGGCAAAGCCGTAGTCGCGGGCGCGGATCTGTTCGGTGTTGGTGGATTGCCAGCCTTGGCCGCCGATCCAGATTTCACCCTTGCCGTCACCATTGGTGTCGAACAGGGTGGCATTTTCCGGGTTGGCCAGATCAAAGACCGAGGTGATGCCGTGCTCGGTCGCCGTCACGGTGGTGACGCAATAGCCCTGCTTTGCCTCGAAGAACGGCTTGCCGATGATCACGCGCTGCTCATCAATGGCGTATTTCTGCACCGGAGCCGACTGGTTCGGCAGCCAGGTTTCGGTCCAGATGTCGATCTCGCCGGTGCCTTTTGCCATCGCCTCAAAGATCACCGGAACTGCGGTTGTCGTGATCATGCCGACCTTCAGGCCCAGCGCCTCTTCGATGATCGCCTTGACCGCAAAGGCGGTGGCCCGGCCTGAGGCATAGTTCGGATCAGGGATCACCACGTCTTGCGCCATCGCGCAGACCGGTAGGGCGGCCATGCAGGCCGTGGAAATCAGCAGTCTGAAGTGGGTCATTTGCGTCTCCCTCTTGGTTTGTTATTTCCGTGCTGCGGTAAAGGCCGCGTCCAGCCCGTCGGCCACCGCCTCGACATCTTCCATCGACAGGCACATCGGCGGCACCATCCGCAGGGTTGACTGGAACGGCCCCGATTTCGACAGGATCAAACCGGCATCGCGGCAGGCCTCGAACACTGCCGCCGTTGTATCACGGTCGGGCTCTTTGGTCTTGCGATCCTTGACCATCTCGATCGCCAGCATCAGCCCGCGCCCCCGCACGTCACCGATGGCAGGGTGTTTGTGTTTCAGATCCTGCAGCCGGGTCAGCAGCGCGCCGCCCACCTTTCTGGCGTTTTCCTGCACGTGATCTTCGGCAATCACCTGCAGCACCGCCCGCCCTGCGGCACAAGAGGTCGGGTTGGCGCCATAGGTGTGGAACATGAACTTGTCGGCCATCGCCTCACCAATCTCACGCCGCAGAACCACGGCACCCAGGGGAAAGCCGTTGCCGATACCCTTGGCCATCACCACGATGTCGGGGATCACGTCACCTGACTCAAACCCCCACATATGATCGCCGGTGCGGCCAAAGCCCGACTGCACCTCATCGGCGATATAAAGGCCGCCCGCCGCGCGCACCCGCTCGGCCGCGCCCTTCAGATAGCCGGGCGGCATCTCGATGATCCCGCCATAGCCCTGCACCGATTCAATGATCATCCCGGCCACGCGCCCGGTGGTGGCGGTCTGGATGGTGCGGTCAATCTCGTCCAGATAGGGGTCTGTGCCGGGGCCAAAGATGCCGCGATACTGGTTCGGTTCGGGCACGAAGGCCACGTTGCCGGGCATGCCGGGATGCCGCCAGCCGGCAATTCCGGTCACCGATTGCGCCGCCGCGGTCGGCCCGTGATAGCCAGTGCGCAGCGCCAGAAAGTCCAGATTGCCGGTATACGTCCGCGCCATCGTCATCGCCAGATCGACGGCCTCGGACCCCGAGTTGGTGAAATGCACCACCCAGTTGATATCGCCCTTTGGCCCTTTGGGCAGGGTGGCAGCCAGCTCTTCGGCAAAATGGGCAGGGACTGGATGATAGAACATCGTTGTGCAATGTGTCAGATCCTGCGCCTGCTGCATCGCGGCGGCCACCACGCGCGGATGCGAGTGGCCCACGGAAATGCAGACGTTCATCCCCAAAAGGTCGGTGAACTTGTGCCCTTCGGCATCCCACAGGTATTGCATCGAGCCTTTGCGAAACACGATCGGTTCGCGGAACGGCACAAATTTCCGCAGCGAGGCGGCATAATACTGATCCCGCCGCTGGGCGGTGCCGCTGGTGGTCCAATCAATCGGCAAGGCGGTGGGGTCGGCCATGGCACGCTCCTTCAGGCTTTCATACGGGTGTTGTCAGGGTCAAACGGCGGCCGGTCCAAAATCCGGGCCGGGCAGGATCGTCCCAGGATTTCCACGCTCAGGTCCGTGCGGCGGGTGATGTCGCGCAGATAGGCCAGCGCCAGCGTCTTGCCGGTACGGTGGCCATGCGCGCCTGAAGTCACAATGCCGATGACATCTCCGCCCTGATGCACGCCATGCGCGTAGAACGGATCAAAGCCATCGGTCTCGATCTCCAGTAGAACCATGTCCCAGGGGTTTGATCCGGCCATGCGGGCGACAAGCGCGTCGCGTCCAGTGAAATCATGCCCTTCAGTCTTGACCAGAAATCCGACGCCACTCTCCACCGGAGAGCGCTCGGTGGTCAGATCGCTGCCCCAGCCGCGATAGCCCTTTTCCAGCCGCATTGAATTGGCGGCAAAGGCGCCGTAAAAGCCCAAGCCATGCGGTTGGCCCGCCTGTTCCAGCGCCAAGAAAACTGCGCGCAAATGCGCCGCTTCCATATGCAATTCCCAGCCCAATTCTCCAAGATAAGACACACGCAGGGCCCGCACCGGATGACCTGCAACGGTAATCTGGCGCGCCGAAAGCCATGGAAACCCGGCGCCCAGATCGGCATCGCAGACCGAGGCCAGCACCTCGCGCGATTTTGGCCCCATCAGGCCCAGAACTCCCAACTCCGCGCAGCGGTTGGTGATGCGCACATCGCGGCCGATGGCATGCGCCCGCAGAACATCTTCGTCGATCTCTTCGGCAGCGGCGGCCGAGGTCAGATAGGCGTGGTCCTCGGCCAGCATGGTCACAGTGAATTCCGACAGCACGCCGCCCGCCGGGGTCAGCACATGGGTCAGCCCGATCCGCCCCAGTTTGGGCGCGCGATTGGCCCCCAGCGTGTCGATAAAGGCCCGCGCCCCCGGCCCCGTCACCTCGAATTTCGAGAACACCGACAGGTCGGCCAGCGCCACCGCAGTGGTCACGGTCCGCACCTCACGCGCGACGGCGGCAAACCAGTTCGGGCGGCGAAAGCTGAGCGTGGCGACATCGCCCTGCTGGTCGGAAAACCAGTTTGGCCGTTCCCAACCATAGGCGGCCCCCATCACAGCGCCGCGCGCCAGCATCTCGGCGTGGATCGGCGACAAGCGCTTGCCACGCGCGGCGGGGCGTTCCTCATGGGGGTAATGCACACCAAATTGCAGACCGAAGCATTCCACCGCCTTGTCCAGCCGATAGCTGCGGTCGGCCCATGCACCAAAGCGGCGGCTGTCCACCGCCAGCGCATCCATTGGCGGTGCGCCCTTGGTCATCCACTGCGCCAGAAACCAGCCCGCTCCGCCGCCCTCCATCACGCCCATCGACGAGCCGGTCAGCAGCCAGGCGTTTTCCACCCCATGCGCAGGACCAATCAGCGGGTTAGCATCGGGGGTAAAGGTGATCGGCCCGTTGACCACCGATTTGACGCCGCCATGTCCAAGCGCGGGGATCCGCGCCATCGCGGCCTCGATGATATGCTCAACCCGGTCCAGATCCGGCGGCATCAGTTCCGCACCAAACTCGGGCGGCACGCCGTCGATGGACCAAGGCTGCGCTGCCGTCTCATAGGGGCCAAGGATCAGCCCGTCGCGTTCCTGGCGCACATACCAGCTTTCCTCGGGGTCGCGGATGATCGGCAATTCGCCGAAGCCCTGCGCCTTGCGTGCAGCGATCTCGGGGATGGTCTCAGTCACCAGATACTGGTGCAGCATCGGCACCGAGGGCACATTGACGCCCATCATCTGGCCGATCTCCCAACCCCAGGTTCCCGCCGCGTTGACGATGTGCCGCGCGCGGATCACGCTCTTAGCGGTCTCGACCAGCCACATCCCGCCCTCACGCCGGATGCCCAGCACCGGGTTATAGCGCTGGATCACAGCCCCGCCCTTTACCGCCACCTGCGCCATGGCGTTGGTGGCCAGCGTCGGGTCGACATGGCCATCGTCAGGCTCATATATCCCGCCCAGCAAGCCTTCCAACTGCGCTAGCGGATGCAACTCGGCAATCCGCGCCGGAGTCAGGATCTCCAGCGGATAGCCGGTGAATTTCGACAGCCCCGCGACATGGGCGAATTCGTCCATCCGGTCGGGGTTGCGGGTGATCCGCATCGCGCCGGATCGGTGAAAGCCCACGTCCTGCCCAGTCTCCTGCGGCAGGATATCGCGGTAAAGCCGAACCGAGGTGGCGCGCAGTTCCTGGATCGTCGTGTTATGGGCAAAATGCGTGCAAAGCCCCGCCGCATGCCAGGTTGACCCATGCGTCAGATCGTTCTTTTCCACCAGCAACACATCGCGCCAACCCATCTTGGTCAGGTGATAGGCCAGCGAGACGCCCATCACCCCGCCGCCAATGATTAAGACTTCTGCGTCGCTCATCCGCGCATCCTTTCGCCTTTGGGGTCAAAAGGCACGGCGCGCAGCACGCGCGCGGGGTGCATTTTGCCCGCCACCTCAACCCGGAAGTCCCGCTCAGTGATCTGGGCCAGAGTTTCGCCCGGCGCGATGCCGATCAGCGCCAAGGCCAGGGTCAAACCTGTGCGTGCGCCCCGCCCGCCCGAGGTGGTCAGCCCGACCAGAACGCCCGCCTGCCACACCGGCTCGTCATGCAGGATCAGCGGCGCGCCGTCGAGTTGCAGCAGCACCATGCGGCGAGTCAGACCATCACGGCGCTGCGCCTCCAGCGCCGGTTTGCCCAGAAAATCTTTCGACCAATCCACCGCAAAGCCCAAGCCCGCCTCCAAGGGGGAGATCTCAGGTCCAAGGTCATGGCCCCAATGTTTGAAACCCTTTTCAATGCGGCAAGCGTCCAGCGCATAATGGCCCAAGGGCCGCCCGCCAGCAGCGGTCAGTGCGTCAAACACCTGCGCGCCCTGATCGGCTGCGATCGACAACTCCCAGCCCAATTCCCCCACGAAACTGACCCGCGTGGCGCGGCATTCCGCCCCCGCCACGGTGACACTGCGCGCAGTCGAGAACGGAAACTCCTGCCAGTCATCCGGCGACAACGCGGTCAGCACCGCGCGGCTGGCGGCCCCCATGACGCCGATCACCACCTCATCCTCGGTCCGGTCGGTGATAGCGACGTCCCGGCCCGCAGCATGATGGCGCAGCCAAACCAGATCGCGCCGCCGCGTCGCCGCCCCCGAGGTCAGACGAAAGCTGTCCGGCCCGGTGCGGGTGATCGTCACATCAGCCTCAATCCCGCCCTTGTCGTTCAAGAGCGGCGTATAGACGGCGCGGCCCACCGCCACATCCAGCTGCGCCGCCGCAAGGTGGTTCAAGAAGGCCAGCGCATCGGGGCCGGTGATGTCGAATTTGCCAAAGGGCGACAGGTCAAGGAGGGCCGCGCCCTTGTCCATCACCGCCGCCTCACGCGCGGCAACCGGATACCAGCCTTGGGCGCCAGTGGAATAGGGCAAGGTGCGCTCTGAGGGCTCAGCCGCGTACCACAACCCGCGCTCCCACCCCGCCGTCAGCCCGAACACCGCACCCGCCGCGGCCCAGCGGTCATGCAGCGCCGATTGGCGCAGGCCGCGCCCGGCCTTGGGCTGCTTGAACGGCCAGTGCAGGGTGAAGAGATCTGCCACCGCTTCGTGCATCCGGTCGCGCATATGGGCTGATGTCGCGGTGCGCGGATCGACGCGGGCGATGTCCACCTCCCACAGGTCCATCGGCGGGACACCATCGACCATCCAGTCGGCCAGCACCCGCCCCACCCCGGCTGAGGACATCACGCCGACCGAATTCATCCCCGCCGCGACGTATAGCCCGCGCACCTCTGGCGTCTCGCCGATCAGCGGGCGGGTGTCGGCGGTGAAACTCTCCGGTCCGTTCATGAAATGCGCGATTCCAGCGGTTTCCAGCGCCGGGATCAGCCGCAAGGCCGCCTCCATAAAGGGGGTGAACTGCTCCCAATCCTCGGGCAGTTCCAGAAACGGGCGGTTGCCTTCGGGGCCGAACGCATCCCAGCATTTGGCGTCGGGTTCAAACCCGCCGATCACCAGTTTGCCCGCGTCGCCCTTGATGTAGATGCCGCTGTCCAGATCGCGGATCACCGGGAACGGTTGGGTCAGACCGGGCATCGGTTCGGTCACCACATACATGTGTTCGACCGCCTGCAACGGCAGCGCCACCCCCGCCGCATCGGCCAGCCGTTTCGACCAGGCCCCGGCACAGAGCGCCACCTGATCGGCCAAAACCTCGGACCCGTCAGCCAGCCGCACGCCGCGCACCTGACCATCCGTCACCATCAGCGCGGCCACCTCAACGCCTTCGCGAATGGTGACGCCGCGCGAGATCGCCGCACGCGCATAGGCCATGCACAGATCAACCGGATTGACGCTGGCATCCTCGGCCACCGACATCGCGCCAACCAGACCATCAGGGTTCAGATCGGGCATCGCCAGCGCCATCTCTTGCGGCGTCAGCATCGCAGGCGTCAGCCCCATGTGACGCCCCAAGGCCGCGATGCGGTGCAGTTCATCCATCCGCTCGGGCGCGCGGGCCAGCCAATAGCCCCCCGTCACCCGGTAGCCGGTGGACATGCCGGTTTCAGCCTCCAGCGCCGGGAATGCCTGTCCGGCATACATCGCCAGCCGCGTCATGTTGGGTGTGGCCCGCAGCGGCCCGACGATGCCCGCCGCATGCCAACTGGTGCCCGAGGTCAGCTGGTTACGTTCCAGCAGCAAAACATCCTGCGCGCCGCGTTTGGCCAGATGCCAAGCCAGACCCAGACCGATTGCCCCGCCGCCGATAATGATCGTTCTTGCCATGTCAGAAATAGTTCATGTCGGGTTTTTCGGCCTTCCGCTGGGCGATGTATTCCAGCAGCGCTTCGTCAATTGCGGGATCAAGGCCCGGATCGACATAGTCTTCCAGCCGCTGTTTCCACAGCCGGTTTGCCCGCTGCGCGGAATCCAGACTGCCATTCGCGGCCCATTGTTCGAATGAATTGTTGTCGGGTGTGTCGGGCCGGAAAAACGCCGTCAGGAAATTGGCCTGGGTATGGTCGGCCCCCAGGAAATGCTTGCCCGGCCCGGTCTCGGCGATGGCCCCCATCGCCTGGGCATTCTCGCTGAGGTCGATGCCGTCGAAAAACCGCGCCAGCTTACCGCAGACATCGGCGTCCAGCATCGTCTTTTCAAATCCGGTGACCAGACCACCCTCCAACCAGCCGGTGGCGTGGTTGATCACATTGGCCCCGGCGAACATCGACATCATCAGACCCCAGGTGCCTTCCTGCTGGCTTTGGCCGTCGGGCAGCTTGCTGGCCGACAGCGTGCCGACGGTGTGCAGGGGAACCCCCAGCCGCCGTGCCAACTGGCCTGCTGCCAACACCATCTGCGCCGCCTCAGGCGTGCCAAAGGTCGGTGCGCCACTTTGCATCGACAGTGTGGACGCAAAGCTGCCCATCAGGCAGGGTGCCCCCGGCGCTACCAATTGCACCAGCGTCAGGGTCGCCAGCGCCTCGGCCAGCACCTGCGTCATGCTGCCTGCCACGGTGCAGGGGCTCATCGCGCCCGACAGCACCCAGGGCGTGCAGGCTACCGGCTGCCCCGCACGGGCATAGGTTTTCAGCGCGCCGGACATATGGCTGTCCATCACCAGGGGCGCGTTGGTGTTGGACACGCAATACAGAACCGCGTTGTTCGCGACATAATCCTCGCCAAAAAGGATACGCGCCATATCGATGGCATGACCGGCCCGCTCGGCCCCGATGAAAGCGCCCATGAAGGGCCGGTCAGACCAGCGGATATGGTTGTAAAGCATGTCCAGATGCCGCTTGTTGGCGGGCAGGTCCACCGGCTCACAGACCACGCCACCGGAATGATGCAGATGCGGGATCATCTGGTGCAGCTTTACCAGCCGGGTGAAATCATCCAGCGTCGCATAGCGCCGCCCCTGATCCAGATCATGCACAAAGGGCGGCCCCCATGACGGGCAAAGGACAGTATTGCGCCCGCCCATCTGCACCGATTTGGCCGGGTTGCGCGCGTGTTGGGTAAACTCGGCGGGTGCCGTCGCCTGAATGGTCTTGCGACAGAAGCCCGGATCGAACCGCACGCGGGTGCCCTGCACATCGCAGCCCGCATCGCGAAAGATGTCCAGCAGTTCGGGGTCGTCGTGAAACTCCATCCCGGTCTGTTGCAGGATCAGATCGGCGTTGTGTTCGATCAGCTCCAACCCCTCAACGCTCAGCACCTCCATACAAGGTATGTTGCGGGTGATATAAGGCGCGCGCACCGGTTCGGATTGCTGGCGGCTTCTGCCGCGCCCCTCACGCCCGCCACTGCGGCGCTTGCCGTCGCTGATCTCTGTCATGGCTGCGGGATGTCCTTTTCAACGTCCCGGAATGCTTGATTGCAGCCCCGCAAAATGCAAAGGGATTCACCTATTATCAAGATTACTTATACTGCAGCCCCTAACCCAGACGCAGGCCCCTGATGTCCGTAGACACCAATATCGTGAAATCCATCGAAGTCTTCGTCGCCCTGGCCGAAAGCGGCAAGACCACGCTGGCCGCGAATTGGCTGGGCATCAGCCAGTCGGCGGTATCACAGCACATCGCTCTGCTGGAGCGCAGCTTTGACGTCACCCTGTTTGACCGCTCTGTGCGCCCTATGCATCTGACGCAGGCCGGGATGATGTTTCAGCGCCACGCCATGCGCATCCTGAACGATGTCGAGGATCTGGTGACCGACATGCGCCATCAGGGCCTGCGCCCGATCAGCAACCTGCGCATCGCCATGCAGGCGTCCATCGCCACCACGCTGACCCCGGAATTGGTGACGCTGGCCAAATCGCGGTTCGGGGTTGAGGATATGACAATCCACGCCAGCCAAAGCCGCGATCATGCCGGCATGCTGCGCACGCGGGCGGCAGATCTGGTGATCACGTCCGATCCGCTTTACGATTCCGACGGGCTGGAGCGGCACCCGATCCTGACGGAATCCTTCCTTCTGGTCCTGCCGCAAAGCTATGTCGGCCCGACCGACAACATCGACGCGCTCTTGCGCAATCTGCCGCTGATCCGCTTTGCGGCCACAACAAATGTGGGGCGTCTGACCGAACAGCATCTGCGCCGGTTGAAGGTCAAGGCACCTCGGGTCATTCAGGCTGACCGCTCCAGCATGGTCACGGCTTGCGTGGCGCGGGGCATGGGGTTCACCTTTCTGACCCCCAGCCTGCTGATCGACGGCTTTGTCGAGCGGATGCCGCTGAATATCCAGCCGCTGCCGCTGACCGGCTTTGGCCGCAGCATCGTTCTGATTGCCCGCCAGCGAGAGTTGGGCGCGCTGCCGCTGGCCTTTGCCGAAGCCGCGCGTGAGACGCTGATCCGGCAGGTGGCCCTGCAAATGGGCCAGATCGGCACGGCGGCGATTTCCGTTCACAATCCGGGCTAAGGCTGGGCCCGAAATGCGGCGTCGGGCAGCTTTTCGGGCAGATATTTGGCAATTATGTTAGCGACGCAGTGGCCAGGCGATTGCCAAAATCATGCAGACCCTAGAAGACTGCGCGCATCACGCTTTCAAACACGGACAAACCCGGATGATCTCTTTGCCCAAATCTCTCGAAATGCTTATCACCCGCATAAAGGCGCCAGCGCGCGATGCCGCCTCGGACAACTCGCCTGTAGAGACGACGGTGAAGACCATTCTGACCGATGTCGCAAAACGCGGCGATGCCGCTGTGCGTGAATTTTCGAAAAAGTTCGACAATTCCGATCTGCAGGTGCTGGAAGTCACCATGGATCAGCGTCATGCCGCAGTGGACGCGCTGGACCCGCAGACCCGCGCCGATACCCAATTCGCCATCGACAATGTCACCGCCTTTGCCAAGGCCCAGCTGGCCACCATCCTGCCGCTGGAGGTCGAGATCCTGCCCGGCGTGCATCTGGGTCATCGGGTGATCCCGATCGACCGGGTTGGCTGTTATGTGCCAGGCGGGCGCTATCCGTTGCTGTCAGCCCCGGTGATGACCATCGTGCCCGCCCGTGTGGCTGGGGTGAAAGAGATCATCGCCTGCCTGCCGCCGAACGCCCATCAGGCAATGATCGCGGGCTGCCATATGTCGGGCGCGGACCGGATCTTTCGGGTTGGCGGCGCGCAAGCCATTGCCGCCATGGCTTACGGCACCCAGTCGATCCCCAAAGTCGACAAGATCGTCGGTCCCGGCAATGCCTTTGTGAACGAGGCCAAGCGTCAGGTGTTTGGCCCGGTGGGGATTGACCAGCTGGCCGGCCCGTCCGAGATTTACACTCTGGCCGATGAGACCGGCAATCCGCGCATGATCGCGACCGATCTTCTGGCGCAGGCCGAGCATGACGTGCGCACCCGCGTGGGCCTGGTCACCACCGATCCCGCCCTGGCCGCCGCAGTCCTGGCTGAGGTTGAGCGTCAGCTGATCGACCTGTCCACCGCCCCTGTCGCAGGCGTGGCCTGGCGCGACTATGGTGAAATCATCGTGGTCCCGGATGAGGCGACGATGATCGCGGTCTCTGACCAGATCGCGGCGGAACATCTGCAGGTTCATACCCGCGACGCCAAGGGGCTGGCGCTGAAGCTGTCGTCTTACGGGTCGCTGTTCATTGGTGAGAATGCCTCGGTGGTTTATTCCGACAAATGCATCGGCACCAACCACACGCTGCCCACCATGGCCGCGGGCCGTTATACTGGCGGGCTGTGGGTCGGTGCCTATGTCAAGATCTGCACCCATCAATGGCTGGAAGACGCGGCTATCGCCCAGGTTGCGATGCCCGCAATCCGCCAAAGCGCATCCGAAGGACTAGAGGGACACCGCAGGGCCGCGGCGTTCCGCATTGAACAGAACTGACCTGAAATTCCAACTTTTGGGGTTGTCCGCGCGTGGCGGACACGCTTAAATCCAACCAATAGGGGAGAAAAACATGACAAACAAACACAAGAATTCCAAATTCGGAAAGACTCTGGCCGCCACGGCTGCGGCCCTCATGCTGGCGGGAACGGCGGCTCAGGCACGTGACCTGACCGTTGTGTCCTTTGGTGGCACCTTCCAGGATGCGCAGCGCGAACTGTTCATCAAACCCTTTGCCGAAAAGCTGGGCAAGCCGGTGCTGGATGAGGCCTGGGAAGGTGGCTACGGCGTGCTGCAGGCCAAGGTAAAGGCCGGGCAGCCCAACTGGGATGTGGTCCAGGTTGAATCCGAAGAGCTGGCGCTGGGCTGTGCCGATGGCATTTTCGAAAAGCTGGACTGGGACAAGCTGGGCGGCAAAGACAGCTATATCCCGGGTGGTGCCACCGATTGTGGTGCGGGTCACATCGTGTGGTCGGTTGCCATCGCCTATGACGGCAACAAGCTGACTGGCGATCAGCCGCAAAGCTGGGCCGATTTCTGGGATGTCGAGAAATTCCCTGGCAAGCGCGCCCTGCGCAAATCGGTGAAATATGCGCTTGAGGCCGCTCTGATGGCCGATGGCGTTGCCTCGGGCGACGTCTATGCCACGCTGGCCACCCCCGAAGGTGTGGACCGCGCATTCGCCAAGCTGGATGAGCTGCGCCCCAATCTGGTGTGGTGGGAAGCCGGCGCACAGCCGCTGTCGATGTTGCAGACCGGCGATGTGGTCATGTCCAGCGTCTACAACGGCCGCATCACCGGCCTGAATAAGTCCGAAGGCACCAACATGAAGCTGGTCTGGAACCAGTCGATCTATGCAATCGACAGCTGGGTCATTCTGGCCGGGGCCGAGAACGCAGCCGAAGGGTTGGAATTCATCGCCTTTGCAAACGCGCCTGAGAACCTGTCGAAACTGCCGGCAACCATCGCCTATGGTCTGCCGGTCAAGGCCGCGGCTGAGATGGTCAGCGCCGAATATGCACCGGACCTGCCGACCTATCCCGCCAACCTGGCGGTCTCTCTCAATCTGGATATCGACTACTGGGTGGACAATTCCGAAGAACTGACCGAGCGGTTCAACGCTTGGGTCGCCCAATAAGATCACTGGCCGGTCGGCGCCCGCGCGTCGGCCGGCACACAGTCTTTCAGCGACAGACAACTGCATGGACGGATCGGGACGCTGATTGCAAATCGGCGAGGACCGCCCCGACGTCAGATAATGACTGAGCGCGAGAGAAGTATTGGGGAAAACGTGTCCGAAAGCTTCATAAGATTTCAGAATGTTTCCAAGAGTTATGGCGCGGCCCGTGTGGTCGAAAATCTTGACCTGGATATCGCACGCGGTGAGTTTGTCAGCCTTTTGGGGCCATCAGGATCGGGTAAGACCACGCTTTTGATGATGCTGGCAGGGTTTGAAAACGTCACCGACGGATCGATCCTGCTGGACGGCCAGAAGATCAACGATCTGCCACCCTACAAACGCGATATGGGCGTGGTGTTCCAGAACTACGCCTTGTTTCCGCATATGAATGTCACCCGAAATGTCGCGTTTCCGCTGGAAATGCGCGGAACCGCCAAGGCCGAGACGGCCGAACGGGTGCAAAAGGCGCTGGACACGGTGCAGCTGGGCCATCTGGCCGATCGGCAGCCGGGCCAGCTGTCTGGCGGGCAACAGCAGCGCGTGGCCTTGGCCCGCTGTCTGGTGTTTGAGCCGCGCGTCGTCCTGATGGATGAGCCGCTGGGCGCGCTGGACAAGCAGTTGCGCGAACAGATGCAGCTGGACATCCGCGATCTGCACCATCGGTTGGGGCTGACAATCATCTTCGTCACCCACGATCAGGACGAAGCGCTGACGATGTCCGACAGGATCGCGGTTTTCGACAAGGGCCGCATCCAGCAATGCGCCAGCCCGCGTGAGGTGTATGACCATCCGTCAAACCGGTTCGTTGCCGAATTCATCGGTGAGACCAACCTGCTGGAAGGCAAGATCCGTGACATCTCGGGCGACATACTCACGCTGGCGCTGAGCGATGGCACATCTTTCCGGGCGCATGGATTGCCGGGGTTCGGTGTCGGTGATGCCGCCCTTTTGTCGCTTCGCCCCGAACGGATCGAACTGAACCGCGAAGGCGAAATCCCCGACGGCCAGAACAGCCTGGCGGGGCAGATCACCGATACCGTCTATCAGGGCGATCATCTGCGCGTCGACATTCAGAGCGATGTCGGCAGGATCATCGCCCGCATCAACCGCAAGGCGCAGGAATGGCCCAACGGGTCGAAGGTCACGCTCAGCTTTCGGCCCTCTGACGGCTGGCTGATCTCGCCATGAAGGCAACGCCCCGCCTAAGGGCGCTGATCCTGATCGCGCCGCTTTCATTGTTTTTGGGCCTGTTTTTCGTCTGGCCACTGGTCACCGTGATGTCGCAGGCCGTTTCCGATCCTGCGGTTTCGCAGATCTTGCCGCGCACCGCGTCGGAAATCGGCGATTGGGATGGCGAGGGCGTGCCTTCGCCAGAGATCCAGGCCGCATTTCGCGCCGATATCGTCGCCGGCACCGATGAGATGGCCATGGGCGATGTCACGCGGCGCCTGAATTCCTCAAAATCCGGCTTTCGATCGTTGATGGGCAAAACCATCACCGCAGTGCAGGAAAACCACGATATAGAGCTGATCGAAATCGACAAACGCTGGGGCGACGCGGCCTACTGGAAAGCCATTCAGGACAATGCCTCGCCTTATACCGACGCTTTCCTGCTGGCCTCGCTGGATCTGGAGCGGGACAGCTCAGGCTCGGTCGCGCGGATGGCCGAGGGCACATCGGCCAATGGCACCATTCTGGTGCGGACGCTGTGGGTCTCGGCTTTGGTGACGTTTTTCTGCCTGCTGATCGGCCTGCCCTATGCAATGGTCGCAGCGTCAGTCAGCGGCTGGAAGCGCGCGGTCCTTTTGGCGGCGGTGCTGTTGCCGCTTTGGACATCGCTTCTGGTCCGGACGGCGGCCTGGATGATTATCCTGCAAGACAGCGGGATCATAAACCAGACCCTGCTTGGTCTGGGCATCATTTCGGAACCGCTGGTGCTGATCTTCAACCGGTTCGGCGTTGTGCTGGCGATGACCCACGTTCTTCTGCCGTTCATGGTGCTGCCGATCTACTCGGTTTTGCTGACAGTGCCCGGCAATCTGATGAACGCGGCCGCATCTTTGGGGGCCCATCCGCTGCGGGCCTTTGTGCGGGTGCTGCTGCCCCTGTCTCTCAGGGGCGTGGTGTCGGGGGTGCTGTTGGTCTTCATGTCCTCGATCGGCTATTACATCACGCCCGCCCTGCTGGGCGGTGCCTCGGATCAGATGGTCTCTTCGGTGATCGCCTTTTACGCGACCGGTTCGGCGAACTGGAGCATGGCCGCCGCCTTGGGCCTGATCCTGTTGGTGCTGACGTTGATCCTTTACGCGGTCTACAATCGGCTGTCGCGTGATCCGGTTCAGGCAAGGTGAGCAGAATGAAATATGCAAAAGCCATCTACGCCACGCTGATCGTCATCTTTCTGACGGCGCCGCTGTTGGTGATCCTGCCCCTTGCCTTTACCTCCAGCGCCTTTCTGACCTATCCGATTCCGGCGTTTTCAACCCGCTGGTTTGAAGAGCTGGTCATAAACAGTGTCTGGAGCCGGGCAATCCTGAACAGCCTTGTCATTGCCGGCTCGACCACGCTGCTGGCGACCGTCCTTGGCACCTTGGCAGCACTTGGGCTGCGCTCGCAGGATCTGGGGATGAAATCGCAGTTCCGCACCCTGTTTCTTTTGCCCATGGTCGTGCCTGCCGTCGTTCTGGGGGTGGGCATGCAGGCGTTGTTCGTGCGGCTGGGGATCAACTCGACCTATATGTCGGTCATCGTCGCGCATACCGTCATTGCGATGCCCTTCGTCCTGATCTCTGTCTCGGGGGCGCTGACGGGCATTGATCGGCGGGTTGAGCGGGGGGCAGAAAGCCTTGGTGCCCCGCCGTGGAAGGTGTTCTTTCTGATCACGCTGCCTCTGGCCATGCCGGGTGTGCTGTCAGGGGCCGCGCTGGCCTTTGCGACGTCATTGGATGAGGTGGTGCTGACGCTGTTCGTCGCCGGACCCAACCAGCGCACCCTGGCACGGCAGATGTTCTCGACGCTGCGCGAGAACATTAGCCCGGCGATCGCCTCGGCGGCGTTCATCATCATCATTGGAACGGTGCTGATCGCGCTGGCCCTGCTTTTGGTTCGTCGCAAAAGTGTCTGAAGTGGCGATCCGTTCCGCCGTCTATGCGCCATCAGTGTGTCTGGACGATATCAAGAAAACGGGAAAACAATTCGCCTTGCGAGCTGATCGCCATCTTGCGGTAGATGTTGCGCCGATGCGCCCGTACCGTGCCCAGCGAAATGCCCAGCGTATTGCCCGTCGCCTCGGCGGAATAGCCTTTCAGCACAAACTCCACCACCTCGCGCTCACGGGTGGTCAGCGTGCCGGCAGCAATCTGGCTGAGGGCATCGCCCATCGTGGGGTCTGAGCGCGGGGCCTGTGGCGGCTGTTCAACAGAAACCTCGCGGTTCTCAAAGGCCAGCGCCCAATGGCGTTTTTGCAGCGCATGAACGACGGGCGCCAGATCGCCCAGCACACGGAACTCGCGGGCATTGAAGCTGCGCAGGGACCGCATCAAAGACATGACAACGACCGTTTCGGGATTGATCCGCGTGAAAAACCCGATTTCTTCGGCCAGCGCCGTTCGTCCGTAATAGCTGCGGAAATACTCACCCTGATAGAAACGGTCAGGCGCAAGATCGCGCAGCCGATACAGCCCGTCCGGCACCGGCCTCAGTGCCCCATGATAAAAGGGGTCCAACAGATACGGCCCCTCTTGATAGTCCCGGACATAGACATCGCGGCGATCCGGGGGGAAATCGTCATGCAGGTTGAGGGGACGGGCCGTGCCGCGATAGCCGAACACCACGGTAAAGCAATACGGAATGTGGGTCCGCAGCCATTGCGCCAGCGCGGCGGGAAACTCGGGTTGCCCTTGGGCTGACACCGCCGCTGCAAGAACCGTGTAAGCCGAGTCCCCGGTTTCAATCACTGGTTTTTCCATGAACTACTCATTTTGTGGTATATACATCATTTTGCCCCTATCCTTAACTGTTTGGCGAAACACAGCATAGATCGCAGATGACGCCCAACCCCGCCATGCCCATTGCCGAGTTCTCCGCCGTCGCAAAAAACTACGGCGCGGTGGTTGCTGTTCAGAATCTGGACCTTTCCGTCCGGCGCGGCGAATTCCTGTCGTTTCTGGGGCCCTCGGGCTGCGGCAAGACAACGGCGTTGCGGATGCTGGCGGGCCTTGAGACTCCGACCACGGGCGAGGTTCGGATCGACGGTGAGCGTATGAATGACGTTCCCGCCTACCGGCGTCAGGTCAACATGGTGTTTCAGCAATACGCGCTGTTTCCCAACATGACCGTAGCGGAGAATGTGGGCTTCGGTTTGCGGCAACGTCGCCCCAAACCGCCCGCGTCCGAGGTATCTGCCGCAGTGACGCGCGCGCTTGATCTGGTGCGTCTGCCGGGTTTTGAGACCCGCCGGATATGGGAGATGTCGGGGGGGCAGCAGCAGCGCGTGGCGCTTGCGCGGGCCATTGTGAACGAACCCAAGCTGTTGTTGCTGGATGAGCCGATGGCGGCGTTGGACAAGAGCCTGCGCCATGACATGCAGATCGAGTTGAAGGCGTTGCAGCGCGAATTGGGAATCACCTTCATTCTGGTCACCCATGATCAGGAAGAGGCTCTGTCGATGTCGGATCGGATCTGCGTCATGGGCCAAGGCCGCATCATGCAGTTGGGCACGCCGGAAGAGCTCTATGACCGGCCCGCCAATCGCTATGTCGCCAATTTCGTCGGACGGACGAATTTCATTGAGGGTCGCATTGACAGTGTTGTCAGCGGACTCGCGCGGCTGTCCGGACCGGGCGGCGTCGCGCTGAGCGGCAGGGCCAGCGATGGCCTGATGCAGGGCGACGCAGCGGTCCTCAGCCTTCGGCCCGAGCAGATCCGGCTTGCCCCCGCGACGGGTGCCGCAGAGGGGCTGCCCGTTACCATCACCAACCGCATCTTCTTGGGCGAGCGCAGCGAATATCACCTTCACCATGCCGATCTGGGGGCCTTGTTCGCCATCGTCCCGCGCAACAGCGAAGAAGATGACATCGCGCCAGGCACCCAGGCGCTGGCGATATGGCACCCCGAGGCTGCACTGGTCATCGCACCTGAGTGATGACCGCAGACACACCACCCACGACCCACAAAAACAACCACAGCAGGAAGGATTTGGAGAAATGACGAAGACACCTGATCACATTTCCAAACGCGCTTTCATCGCGGAACTGGACCGGTATCGCAAAGGATCGGTCAGCCGCCGACATTTTCTGGGCGTGACGGGCCTGGGGGTTGCCACCAGCGTGATGGGCGCCGCCTTGCCCGGTCTTTTCCGCCCGGCTTTCGCGCAGGACTCCATTGGCGATCGCGTCGTCATCGCCACATGGCCGAACTATCACGATCCCGCCGATTTCGATGCCTTTCGTGAGGCGACAGGCGCTGCCGTGGATATGAACGTCTTCGGATCGAACGAGGAAATGCTGGCCAAGCTGCAGGCGGGCGGCAGCGGTTGGGACGTGGTGGTTGCCACCAACTACACCATTTCCACCTATGCAGAGCAGGACATCATCGAACCACTCGACCTGTCATTGCTGCCGAACTATGACGCGGCGTCCTATGACATGCGGTTCGCAGGACCGGGCATCATCGACGGCACCACCTGGGCAATTCCGCGCAATACCGGCACCACCGGTTTTGCGGTGAACACGAACGAATTGCAGGGGGCACCCACGCCGACCTCCTGGAAAGAGTTCTGGGATATGACGCGCGGCAGCTTTACCGGGCGCACGATGGTGCATGACTATCAGCTGACCGCAATTGGCAACGCTTTGAAATATTTCGGCTATTCCTTCAATTCTGTTGATCCCGCAGAACTGGCCGATGCTGAAAAGCTGTTGCTTGAGTCCAAGCCTCATCTGTTCGCCATCAACTCGGACTATCAGCCGTCGATGCGATCAGGCGATGCCTGGATGACGATGTGCTGGACCGGCGACGCCACCCAGCTTCATCGCGACATGCCAGAGTTCGCCTATATCCTTGGCAAGGAAGGCGGCGAGATCTGGACAGACTTCTTTACCGTGCCTAAATCCGCGCCGCACCGGGCCGCGGGCTATGCGTTGATCAACTTTCTGCTGAACCCCGAGGTAAGCGCCCGCGAAGCGGCCTTCCACGGCTATCCGACAGGCGACAAGCGGGTGGATGCGCTGATGCCGGCCGAGGTTTTGAATGACCCGATCCTCTATCCGGCGGCCGAGTTGCTGGACCCGCTGGAGTTCGGGGCGGCAGTCACCCTTACCGATCCGAACCGTGCCGAAATCATGGCACGATTCAAGGCGGCCTGAGGCAAGATGATGCCAACGTCGCTCCGCACCTCTTTGTTTCTGGCACCCGCCACGGCCTGGTTTGTCTGCATGCTTGTCTTGCCGCTATTGGTCGTGGTGGTGTTCAGTTTCGGGGAACGCGGGGCGGCTGGGGGCTGGGTCCCGGCCTTCACGCTGGATAATTTCACCAATCTGGGCAGCCGATGGGCGGCCTTTCGCAACACATTGGTCATGGCCCCTCTAGGCACGGTCCTGTGTCTGGTGATCGCCTATCCGCTGGCCTATTTCCTGGCGATACGCGCCAATCCGAGCTGGCGCACCATTCTTTTGGTACTGGTCATCGTGCCGTTCTGGACTTCGATCCTGATCCGGTCCTACGCTTGGATTTTCCTGTTGGGGGGGCAAGGCATCCCAAAGCTGCTTGATACCCTGGATCTGGGCAATCCGCGGCTGCTGAATACGCCGTTCGCGGTGATGGTCGGGATCGTCTATGGCTATCTGCCGCTTATGGTTTTCCCGATCTATGTGGCGCTGGAAAAGCTGGACAAGACCCTGCTTGAGGCGGCCGACGATCTGGGGGCCTCGCCTTGGCGCAGCTTTGTGCAGATCACACTGCCAATGTCTATGGCAGGCGTGGCGACAGGCTCGATGCTGGTATTCATCCTGCTGATGGGAGAATTCCTGATCCCTCAGCTGTTGGGTGGAGGCAAAGTCTACTTTGTCGGCAACGCGCTGGTGGATCTGTTCCTGCAATCGCGAAACTGGCCCTTTGGTTCGGCAGTGGCATCGGCGCTGGTGCTGATCATGCTGGTGACGGTCACGCTGTATCTGCGCGCCACGAAACGCTGGGCGGGCGGTCGCGATGACGTCTCGATGATGTAGGTCAGGACATGCGCATTTACGCCATCGCAGTCTATCTGTTCCTCTACACGCCGATTGCGGTCATCGCGATCTTTTCCTTCAATGCTGGTCGCCATGCCACCCAGTTCACCGGCCTGTCGACCCAATGGTATGGCAAGACCCTGGCCAACCCCTTTGTTGTCGAGGCTTTCCAGAACAGCCTGATCGTGGCGCTGTGTTCGGCAGCGCTGGCCACGGTGACGGGCACCTTGGCCGCACTTGCGCTACAGGGGGTCCGGGGGCGGCTGCGCATGATCTATGACGCCCTGATCTACGTGGCGGTGATGGTGCCGGGGATCGTCATCGGCATTGCCACCCTGATCGCATTGGTCACTGTCTTTGATCTGGTGAACCCCATTCTTGCGGCGCTTTGGGCGGAAAGCGGCACGCCACCACAGTTGCACTTGGGCTATGGCTCGCTGATCGCGGCGCATGGTCTGTTCACCATGGCCCTGGTCATCATCATCGTGCGATCCCGCCTGCAAGGTATGGACCGGTCGTTGCTTGAGGCGGCCGCCGATCTTGGCGCCTCACCGGGGCGCACATTCTGGCAGGTTACGCTGCCGCAGATCTCCCCTGCCATTCTTGCCGGATTTCTTTTGGCCTTCACCTTCAGCTTTGATGATTTCATCATCGCGTTCTTCGTGGCGGGGTCGCAGACCACATTGCCGATCTATGTCTTTTCGTCGATCCGTCGCGGCGTGACGCCCGAGATCAATGCGATCGGCACGATGATCCTTGGTGCCTCGTTGGTGCTGCTGATCACGGCGCAGGTGATCCTGCGCCGGAAATCAACGCCGCCAAACGCCAAAGGAGTTACGGATGCAACTTGAGGGCAGGGTTGCGTTCGTCACCGGCGCCGGCTCTGGCATCGGGCGCGCGGGCGCCTTGGCGATGGCACGTGAAGGCGCTTTGGTCGTGGCCAGCGACCGTCAGCGCGACCTGGCAGACGAAACCATGGCACAGATCCTTGCCCTGGGAGGCAAGGCCGAGGCGCGGCACCTGGACGTCACCGATGATGACGCGATGACTTCGGCGATCGCGTCAGTCGCGGCGCGATATGGGCGGCTGGATATTCTGCATTCACACGCGGGGGTGCAGGTGGCGGGACGACTGGACCAGATCAGCGCCGCCGAGATGGATATGTCGTGGAGGGTGAACGTCCGCGCGCCCTTTGTGGCTGCCAAGGCCGCGATGCAGGTGATGGAACCGGCGCGGCGGGGGTCAATTATCGTCACCTCGTCTAATTCGGGGGTGCAATATGACCGCGAGATGATCGCCTATTGCACCACCAAACACGCGGTGATTGCGATGGTGCGTCAGATAGCGGTGGATTACGCCCGCTTTGGCGTGCGGTGCAATGCGCTGTGTCCGGGCTTTGTCGATACGCCGTTCAACGCCGGGTTCGAAGAACAGATGGGCGGCCGCGCCAAGCTGGAGCAGTATGTCGCCCAGACCATCCCGATGGGACGTTGGGGCAGCCCCGATGAGATTGCCACGGCGATCGTCTACCTGGCGTCAGATGCATCGGCCTTCATGACGGGCCATGCACTGGTGATTGACGGCGCAGAATCGCTCTGAAGGGTGCTGATCAGCGGCGGTACGGCGTCTGGCCCTAAATCAGCTTCGCACCATCAAGCCGTGGCCCCAAACGCCTGAACCGCCCCATCCGCCAATGCAACGTTGGTTCCTTTTACAGTGCCGTCTTGACGTTAACCGTTTAAGGCTTCAATTGGTTTGCCAAGGGTGGTAATAGCTGATCCCCCCTCATTTTTCTTTGGCAAGCAAAGATCGCGCGCATGTTCAAACGGCTTTTCATTGCTATTGTTCTTCTCGGCCTGGTGGTTGGCGGGATCGTCTGGTTCAAATATTTTCGCGATGACATGATTGCCCAATTCATGGGCGCGCGCGTGGCGCCACCGGTGCCCGTTACGGCGCTGGTGGTGGAACCCGTCACCTGGCAGCCAACGGTTGAGGCAATCGGCACCGCCGTTTCGGCGCGTGGCGTTGATCTGGCGATTGAAGCGGGCGGTGTGGTCCGGTCAATTGATTTCAGCGCAAATGACAGCGTCGCAGAAGGCCAGGCTCTGCTGCAGATCGACGACGACAGCGAACGCGCGGCCCTTGGAGCGGCCAAGGCCGGGTTGACCGTGGCCGAAACCGATGCGAGCAGAACCCAGACCCTTGCAGATCGCGGGATCAGTGCGGCCACCACCGTAGAAAGCGCGGCCGCGTTGGTGGAAAGCGCGAAGGCTGAGGTGGTCCGGGTTCAGACCGGGTTGGACGCGAAAAAGATGACCGCGCCTTTCGCGGGCGTGATCGGCCTGCCACGCGTCGAGGTTGGCGAATATGTTGTCACCGGCATGATCTACGCCACGTTGCAGGATCTGGGACAGATGCGCGTCGATTTTTCGGTGCCCGAGCAACAGATCGCTGCGCTGGAACTGGGCCGCTCTGTGACGATCAGCACCGATGTCGGCGACTACACGGCGGATGGCGCAATCACCGGGATCGAACCGCAGGTTGATGCCAGCTCACGCCTGGTCTCGGTCAGGGCAAAAGTCGCCACATCCACCGGCAAGCTGTTGCCAGGGCAATTCTTGCGGGTGCGGGTGGCGCTGCCCGAGGAAAAAGGCGTGATTGCGGTGCCGCAGACGGCGGTGATCTCCAGCCTCTATGGCGATTCAATCTACGTCGTGGTGCCTGGTGAGGGTGAAGGCGCGCTGAAGGCCGAACAGGTCTTTGTCACCCTTGGCCGCCGCTCTGGCGACCTGATTGAGGTGAAAAGCGGGATCAAGGGCGGCGAACAGATCGTGACCTCGGGCCAGAACCGTTTGTCGAATGGCGCGAAGGTGGCGATCGACAATTCAGTGACGCTGTCCAAGACCGCTGACAAGCCTGCCGAATAAGGAAAGCCGATGCATTTTTCGGAAATCTTCATCCGCCGACCTGTTCTGTCAACCGTTCTGGGCGCGCTGATCCTGTTTCTTGGTCTGGCTGCAATGGTGAACCTGCCGGTTCGCCAGTATCCCGAGGTCGAGGAAAGCGTGATCACCATCACGACCGTCTATCCGGGGGCGGCACCCGATCTGATCCAGGGTTTTGTGACCGCGCCAATCTCGGCGGCAGTCTCAACCACCGAGAACGTGGACTATATCACCAGCCAGTCGCGTCCCTCGGCCTCGGTCGTGACGGTGCAGATGAAGCTGGGGGCGGACCCGGACGTCGCCCTGACCGAGGTGATGTCAAAGGTGCAAAAGGTAACCGGGCAATTGCCGCAAGGCACCGAGTCTCCGATTGTCGCCAAGGGCACTGGCATGACCTTTGCGCTGATGTATCTGGCGGTTCAGAACCCCAACATGACGCCTGAGCAGCTGAACGAATATATGGAACGCGTGGTGCGCCCGCGTGTCACCAATATCGCGGGCGTGGCGCAGATGGATATTCTGGGCGCGCAGAAATATGCCATGCGGATCTGGTTGGACCCACTGCAACTGTCTGCCCGTGGGGTGACCGCGCCCGAGGTGCTGGCCGCCATCCGGTCATCGAACTTTCTGTCGGCCCCGGGCAAGACCGAAAACGATTATTTCAGTTATGCCTTGACGCTGGATTCGACGATTCAGTCGCCCGAAGCGTTCGGGGCGCTGCCGCTGGTGCAGGGCGCTAATGGCGTTGTGCGCCTGCGTGATGTGGCGCGGGTGGAATTGGCTGCCGCCTCGAATGACGCCATCGTGACCTTTGCCGGAAAGCCCGGCACCTTCATCGGCATCATTCCTGCGCCGGGTGAGAACCAGCTGGACGTCGCCAGCAATGTGCTGGCGGCGCTGCCGGCGCTGACCTCGACGCTGCCGCAGGGCATGACCATCAAACTGGTCTACGATTCAACCGAAACGATTGCCGCCTCAATCAGCGAAGTGTTCAAGACCATCACCGAAGCCGTGCTGATCGTGGTTGTCGTGATCTTGTTGTTTCTCGGGTCATTCCGGTCGGTCGTCATGCCTGTCGTCACCATTCCCCTGTCGTTGATCGGGGTTTGCGCGATCATGCTGGCCTTGGGGTATTCCATCAACTTGCTGACACTTCTGGCCATGGTGCTGGCCATCGGTCTGGTGGTTGATGATGCCATCGTGGTGGTAGAAAACATTCACCGACATATCGACGACGGCCAATCTCCTGCCGTGGCGGCAATCCGGGGCATGAAGGAAATCACCGGCCCGGTGGTTGCGATGACAATCACCTTGGCGGCTGTTCTTGCGCCTCTGGCCTTTACCGGCGGCCTGACCGGTGCCTTGTTCACCGAATTCGCGTTGACCCTGGCGGGGTCCGTGGTGATTTCAGGCCTTGTTGCCCTGACCATCACGCCCACCATGTCGGCACGGATGTTGCATGGTGGCACACCAGGGCGTTTTCAGCGCGGTGTTGACCGCACGCTGAACGGCGTTGCCAACTGGTATGAACGCCGGGTGTCTTCGTCGCTGGACTATCGTCCGGTGACGCTGTTGATGGTGGTGTCGTTGCTGGGGGCGACCGGATTCATGTTCCTGAACACCTCATCCGAACTGGCCCCGGCCGAGGATAACGGCGCCCTTTTTGCCATCATGAACGGCCCACGCTACGCGACGCTGGACTACACCAATGCCTTTACGGCCGAGGTGTCCAAGCGCACCGCTGGGATTGAAGAGGTGCAAACCTCATTCTCCGTCGCGGGAATGGGCGGATCGGCCAACACCGGATTCTACATCTGGGCGTTGAAGGATTGGGCCGACCGCAGCCGCAGCCAGACAGAGATTCAAGGCCAGATCCAAGCCATTCTGGATGGCACGCCAGGCCTGCAAAGCTATGTCTTCGCGCCACCTTCCTTGCCCGGCGCCGGGGGAGGCTTGCCAATCTCGATGGTGATCCAATCGATCTATGCCCCCGAGCGGGTGGCCGAGATCGCCGACACGATCACGCAAAAGGCGATGCAGTCGGGCAAGTTCATCATCGTTCAGAACAGCCTGTCCTTTGACGCCCCGCAAGTGCGCGTCACCATTGACCGCGACCGCGCGGCGCAACTGGGCGTCGCGGTCAGTGATGTCGGCTCTACCTTGGGCATCCTGGTCGGTGGAGGGGCCGTGGCCCAGTTTGACCGCGACTCAAACAGCTATGACGTGATCACCCAGGTGCCGTCCGAATGGCGCGATAACCCCGAAAAGCTGGGCACGTTCTTTGTCCGGGCGCGGTCTGGCGCGATGGTGCCGCTATCATCGTTGGTCACGATAAATCCCACGGTTTCGGCCGCATCGGTGGACCAGTTCAACCAGCTGAATTCGGCCACCCTGTCGGCAATGCCGATGATCGGCCTGTCAACCGGCGTCGCCCTGGCCGAACTGGAACAGATCGCCGATGAAGTTCTGCCCGACGGCTTTTTCATCGACTATTCCGGCCAGTCCCGGCTGGAGAAATCCGAAGGCAACACGATCCTTCTGGCCTTTGCCGCCGCGTTGGTGGTGATCTATCTGGTGCTTGCCGCACAATTCGAAAGTTTCCGCGACCCGCTGATCATCATGATGTCGGTGCCGCTGTCGATTTTCGGGGCGATGTTGCCGCTGTATTTCGGGGCCAGCACGCTGAACATCTATACCCAGGTTGGTCTGATCACGCTGATCGGGCTGATCACCAAACACGGTATCCTGATCGTGGAATTTGCCAACCAACAGCGTGCAGATCATGGGTTGTCGCGCAACCGCGCCATCGTGGCGGCGGCCAAAACCCGTCTGCGCCCGATCCTGATGACCACGGCCGCAATGGGTCTGGCCGTCGTTCCGCTGATCCTGGCCGAAGGAGCCGGCGCTGCGGCACGTCAGGCGATGGGGCTGGTGATCTTTACCGGGCTGATGATCGGCACAATCTTCACACTGTTTGTGGTCCCGATGTTCTACACGCTGATTTCGCGCAGCGATGGCAGCTATCTGCTGCACAAACGCGGCGTCGAGCAGCAGTTCGGCGACACGATGACAATCGGCGTGCAAAACTGAGCTTCATAGTCGAGTGAACACCGCAGGTTGGCCGTGGCACCTGTTGTCTTGCCCTGAATGATTTCGACAACCAGCGTCGATTTACGCTGGGCGGTGGCTGAAGGCCGTCAGGTTTTCAGCTGGGCGACTATGCGTATCCCCAAGGCATGAGATCGTCGATGCGTGACACCGGGTGGCCATTGGTCATGGCCGTCAGTGTTTGGCGCCTGTAGGCGTAGGGGGCGACAGCGTTCAGTTTTCAGGCCTCGATAAGCGAAGCCATGCGTGAGCAAGTGCGACCGCCCTCGTCATGGCCCACGAAGAGGGCGTTCTTGCGATTGAGGTTATGGGGCGGATGGTGTTCTCAACCGGGTTGGTCTCCATCTCGGCGCGGCAGTCGGTCAGAAAAATGCCTGGCATATTTGGTGGCGGCAACATGGGCGATCGTGCCTTTGGTCAGCAGCCCGCCCTTGATCAACCAGTTGGGTGTTACGGCCAGCAGAACACCATTGTCACAGCGGCGGCAGGCGTATTTCGGGGCGCATCGTGACCCCGCTCGCGCATGTAAAACATGCGCTGCCAGGCAGCGGATGACCTGCAAGCAGGCGGCAATACTGTCGAGCCGTGCAGCACGGACTTGGCCGATCTTCACCATATTGGTGCAGCCACCGGCGAGACTCCGTTAGACCCGCGCACTTTCATCGGGTGCTCGTTTCGGCACCCCATCGCCCAACTCCCGCAAACTCAGGTGCAGGACGGCATGCCCAAAGTCACTTCAAGGCGAAACCGCGGGTCCGGCGCACCGCCTACTCTCTTGCCAGCGCAGGTCCTCGATCATGGGCGCCAGGTCCTGCGCGTGCCGCTCAGCATTGGCCCGGACCGTCGCGCGCAGCGCCGCACCGCCCTTCCCAGACTGCCTGAGGCTTGCCGCCCCGTTGGGATTATCATGCTTCATACCCCGGACTTTGGCGACGGCCAGCGCCTCTTTGGTCCGCCGCGGGATCGCCTCAGGCTCCTGTTCGGCGACAAGCGCCATGATGCCCACGGTCAAATCATTCGCCTGCGGCATGTCGACGGCCAGCAATCGCACACCGCTGTCGCGCGACGTCAACAGGAAGGCGGCATTGCGGCTCAGCCGATACAGTTTGGCCATGACCACCAAAGCTGAAGGGGTGGGCTCGTTATGTGGAAGCCTGCGGCGGCCATTATCGACGCTTCGACGCAGTTGCGACGATCAGTGGCAGGTTGCGGGTGCCGGACCTGATAGAGCAAAGCATTAGTGCTGCGATCTTTTCCGTCACCTCAATCAAAGCTCTGTACGAGTGTGAAGCGGCTGCTGACTACCTGGTCTAGACCGCTTTTTTCGACGCCAGTCGTGCGCTCAATAAGGATGGTTTTGCGAACCCCATCATCCGATTTTGAGGGATTTTCGTCGTTTCTCCAGTGTGTTGCCGCTCTGATCCGGAATGGGTGCGGTTAACGGGTCCAGAGAATATCGGACCGCAAAGAACCCTTCCGGCTGCTGCGGCCCGGACGCCGGTTAACAACCCAACCCGCACAACCCTCAAAAATCGCGGGAAACTCTGGC
>JBATPI010000045.1:0-1811 GCA_049291415.1 Paracoccaceae bacterium
ACATTACCCCCAGTGGCAACCCCATCTGTCATTCCTTCTAGAACCTTAGCCTTGGAAGAAGATGCAGACAGAGGTCGTGAAATGGGCCTGCCGACAAATACACCATTACCTCCGACTGTTACCTTAACACCTTCCCCGACAGCGATTCCGACAAAACCTTGGTTGCTCAAGCTTTCTCATCCGGGCGGGGATGGTGGAACCTCTCATGATATATTTTTTGGCAGATTAATGCCTGATGTAATTTTATTTGAGGATGGGCAGTTGCTTGTCCGAGATGAAGAAAATATTTCCGAAAAGTGGTTTGAAAATCAATGGTACTGGGAGACCTATCTCTCTCAAGATGAAGTTTTGGACCTGATTTCCCAGATTGAAGCCGAAGGTTTTTTCGAGAAGGTTCAAAATAGAAATCTCAGTGAAATCGACTGGCTTTACAACTTTGACGAAACCACTGAATTTAGTGATGGCGTAGATGGTACATTGCTTTGTGTTAACTTTAATGATACTCAGAATTGCTTAAGCCTTTACGGTCCGTATCTTCCTTATCTAGTTCCAGAAATTGCCAACACACTTGCCCTGATTCAAGATTTCCATCCCACAGATAAAGCCTATACTTCTTTTAAGCCAGAAAGCATGGTTTTAAGGGTAGAATTGATGACCAATCATATTATTACCGATGCATTTCCCCAAATATGGCCTGCAAATTTACCAGCCTTAAGCCAATTACTTGAACGATATCCGACGGGGGTTATTCCGCTTGAGGGGGATGATGCGATGGCCGTTTTTTCGCTCTTTAACTTTCAAATTGATGATGGTATTTTTGTGGAAGATGGCGTTGAATATTACGTGATAGGTCGGCCATTTTTGCCAAACGAAGCCATCGATAGTTTTTGGCATTCATAAAACGTCGTGAGAGGGTGGGAAATATGGCCCGAGAAAGAATCGAACGCCTGTATTTTGTGACCGCATCGGAGAATAAATTCAACGACTACCAGTTCTTGCTGGGAAAATACGCCGACTTGTTCTGGTTCCGCCATCACGTCGAAGACGTGGTGACCACTGACCTGGACATCCTCATCCGGCGCAAGGTGGAAGCGATTAAACCCAAGCTGCCCTACCTGCCGTTTTTGGTCGAACAAACCAATCTGACGATTCGCGCCTGGAAGAATTTGCCGGGCAATGCCGCCGGGCTGTTTATGGATGGTGTGGGCGCGGCCGGCATTTGCAAAATGTTGGATACGTTCCCGGACCGGTCGGCCACGGCCGTTACCAAACTCGCCTATCACGCCCCCGATGACCGCGTGGCCGTATTTGCCGGGTATCTAAACGGCACAATTGCCCCGGAGCCGCGCGGGCAGCAGATTTATGGTTGGGACACCATCTTTATGCCCGATGGTCACGACCGCACGCTGGCGGAAATGAGTCTGGAGCAGCGCAACAGTATTTCTACCCGCAAATTGGCGGTGGCGGCGTTTTATACGGCCGTTCTGGAAGATGAACAGGCCGAGGTTCTTCTGCAAAACCGCATCCGCTTGCGCGAATTGATGGTGCGTTACTTCAACAAAGGCGAGCTAGAAACCCTTTGCTTCGACCTGGGCATCGATAAGGACAACTTGCCAAATGCCACCAAGCAGGAAATGGCCCAGGAAATCATCCTCTATTGCGAACGCCACGACCTGATTCCCCGCCTCTTAGAACTCTGCCGTGGCCAGCGCCCCAACGCCGACTGGCCGGAAACTTTATAGCTATCTTGTAGCCGCGATTTCTAATCGCGTCCGGGGGAGCGGGGTAGGGATACCCCGGCTACCAGTTGT
>JBATPI010000046.1:0-1862 GCA_049291415.1 Paracoccaceae bacterium
CCCGCGCCGCAGATGCCGCTGAAGCCGTCATCCAAGCGGAGCTTGAAGACCCGCTTAACGGAGTGTTCAACGCGCCTTCAAACGACATCACCCGCCCCCATCACCGCAGCAAGATCGACGCCGACCGCGAGCCGCAAGCCTTCATCCGCGCCCGCGTGATGACCCAGACCTTCGCCCAGGCCCCCACCGCCGCCGCCATTTTCCCACCAGACCGCCACGCCACCGCCGCGCCACCGCCACGCCACCGCAAAGGCAAGAAATCCGCAACCAGCCAACCGGCTGGAATCACGTCTTCCCAGATACACCCGGCTAAAGCTGGCTGTCGTCGACCCTTTTGAACTGTATCCCCCAAACCTTCTGAACACACTCAGGGGGCAACGGCTCGGCAGGACCGGGCGGATGTCGCTTTCGGAATGGCAGGGGAGGCGGCGGGCGGGTAGCCATGGGCATGGCACGCGCATCTCATGACCAGATCCTGACGGGCATCGTTCTGATGCTGGCCTTTTGTAGTCTGGCGCCGTTGCTGGACGTTGCGTCCAAGCTGGCGGCCGAGGGCGGTGTTCCGGTGGGACAGATCACGGCGGCGCGTTTTGTGGTGCAGGCCGGACTGATGTTGCCGGTGGTCTGGCTGATGGGTCTGGATCTACGGCTGCGGGCGCGCGCGTTTGCCTTTATGGGCATTCGTGCGGTGTTGCTGATCTTTTCCACCTTTGCCTTTGTCTCGGGCATTGCGGTGATGCCTTTGGCCGATGCCCTGGCGATTGTTTTTGTTGAGCCGTTCATTCTGTTGATCCTGGGCCGCTATCTCTTTGGCGATCAGGTCGGACCGCGGCGCACCTGGGCCTGTGTGGTGGGCTTTGCCGGGGCGTTGTTGGTGATCCAGCCGTCCTTGCTGGCCTTTGGGTTGGTGGCCCTATGGCCGCTGGGCACGGCGGTCAGCTTTGCGTTTTACATGCTGGTGACGCGCGCGGTCAGCGACTGGATGCATCCGGTGACGATGCAGTTCCACACCTCATGGATAGGCGCGGTGATCTGTCTGCCAATCCTGATGCTGTTGTCCGGCAGCAATATCGCAGCCGTGCAGACCGTCTGGCCGCTGGGCTGGCAATGGCTGTGGCTGTTTGGCGTCGGCTTTTGGGCCGGGGTCAGCCACATGTGCATGACCTATGCGCTGAAATACGCGCCCTCGGCCACGCTGGCCCCGCTGCATTACAGCGAGATCATCATGGCCGTACTGATGGGCTATCTGGTGTTTGACGATCTGCCCAATGCGCTGACCTGGGCGGGGATCGCGGTGATTGTCGGATCAGGCCTCTATATCATCTACCGAGAGCGGCTGGCCCGTCTGACCCCGCAGCCGGACCGCTTGCCAGAGCTGTGATCACGGCGTCCAGCCTGGTGCGTGGCAGCAGGGCCACCATGCCGGGGCCTGACAACCTCAGCCGCACCAGCGCCGACGTCGCACGGTTTGAGGTGGCGATCATGCCATCAGGGGCGAAGTGCAGCCCGTCCAAGGGCCACTGCAGGCCCTGACTACTGCCCGTCACCGGCGCCAGCGGAAACAGCGAGACGGTATCACCCGGCCGCAGGTGCAGGCTCAGCCGCAGTGGGGCGACAAAGGCGATGTCCTTTGGGCCGATCACGATGCAGGGCCGTTGCCAATGCCGCACCAGCGTGTTCATCACCGCCAGCCCATGGTCCATCCGCGCGCCTGCAAACCCCAGGGCCAGGATCAACGGCGCGTCGATCGCGCGCAGCGCCTTGTCGAAATCGGTGGTGTCCTGATCGGGTGTCAGGTGCAGGCGGTTGCGGGGAATGGCGGCGCGGGCGGCGGATGAGATCGAATCAAGATCACCGATCAC
>JBATPI010000047.1:0-8002 GCA_049291415.1 Paracoccaceae bacterium
CCTCAGCCGCACCAGCGCCGACGTCGCACGGTTTGAGGTGGCGATCATGCCATCAGGGGCGAAGTGCAGCCCGTCCAAGGGCCACTGCAGGCCCTGACTGCTGCCCGTCACCGGCGCCAGCGGAAACAGCGAGACGGTATCACCCGACCGCAGGTGCAGGCTCAGCCGCAGTGGCGCGGCAAAGGCGATGTCCTTTGGGCCGATCACGATGCAGGGCCGTTGCCAATGCCGCACCAACGTGTTCATCACCGCCAGCCCATGGTCCATCCGCGCGCCTGCAAACCCCAAGGCCAGGATCAGCGGCGCGTCGATCGCGCGCAGCGCCTTGTCGAAATCGGTGGTGTCCTGATCGGGTGTCAGGTGCAGGCGGTTGCGGGGAATGGCGGCGCGGGCGGCGGATGAGATCGAATCAAGATCACCGATCACCGCAAGGGGCTGCAGCCCGGCGGCCAGAATCCGGTCGGCCCCGCTGTCAGCCGCCACCAGATCGGGCGCGCGGGCCAGCGCCAGCGCCAGATCGCGGGAGGAAACCGGGCCGCCGCCGACCAGCGTCACCCCTGCAGTTGATTGGACAATTGGCTGATTCATGGGGATACTGTCTTGAATTAAGGCAATCACTCGGGTCCGGGACACAAACAATCCTTCAAATTACCCCGGTCTGTCCATGGATTCGAACAAACGACAGGTATGTTGGCTGGAACGAATAGTGTGAGAGGCAAGCATCCAATGATCGGTGCAAGCAAGATCCTGACGGTTTCCTATGGCACTTTCAGCTGCACGCTGGAAGGGTTCGACGAGCCGTTCAACACGATGAAGGCGATTGCGGAATACTTCCGCGATCTGGCCGCGGATGACCGGTATTTCGGGGCAGAGCCTCCGACACCGGATACCGCCATGCTGCACAGGATTGCAGAGCGTGAGGTTCAGCGCCGGGTTGAGGCCCGGGTGCAGGACAACAGCGTGATCCTGCGTGCCACCGACGGCGAAATGGGTATGCCTACCGCCCCGTCCCAGCCTACCCCATCTGAGCCTGCCCCATCCCAGCCTGCCCCATCCCAGCCCGTTATGGCCAAGGTAGAGCAGCCTGTTGCAGTGGCGCTGCTGGCAGATACCGGCGTCGCGGCAGAGGCTGTTCCGGGCGTTGCGGATCTGTTGTCGCAGGGGCTGACCCAGCCGGTGGTTGAGACTGCTGAGGCACCTGCAGAGGATGTCGCCGAAGATCTGGCTGAGGATCTGGCTGAAGACCGCGCCGATGATCTGGTCGACGATCTGGCCGCGACCGTTGGTGCCGATACCCCCGCTGATCCGGCACAGGACTTTGACGAGGATCTGGTTGACCCAGGCCTGGCGTCCGAGGCTGAGGCTGAGGCTGCGATCCATGACGCGCAGGCCGCTGAAGATGCGTCCCGTCCGGCCTTGGCCGCGTCGATGCCCGAGGGTGTCGCGGCCAAACTGGCCCGCTTGCGTCAATCGGTATCGGGCGCCGAAGCAGCGGCAGCCGTAGCCGTGGCGGCGATGGCTGAGCATTTTGAGGATGAGCACGCTGCTGCGGCCCCCGAAGCATCCGATCTGGCTGAGGTATTTGCCGCCGTTTCTGACGCCGATTTGGCCGAAGAGACCGATATCGACAGCCATGACGAGCTGGCTGAAGTTGCGGTTCCCGAAGCGGCAGAGGCCGATGACAGCAGTATGCTGGAACGGCTGGGCGGCCTGTTGGTTGACCCGACCGAGGTTGACGCCGAGGGTAACGACGATGTTGATGAGGCGTCCGTTGATCTGGAGCTGCCGACCGCTGCCGATCTGCCGGATCCGGCTGGCACCGTGGTTGCCGGTGCGGATGATCTGGCCGGGCTGATTGCCACGCTTTCGGGGGGGTCGGCTGACGCCGATCTGGTTGAGCCTGTAGTGGCCGATACCGATCTGGCTGGCGCGGTCGCGGATACGCCTGACGACGCAGGCGCGGTTGATCCTTTTGCCGAAGATCTGGACCTGGAGGACGAAGACGACGTCTTTGCCATGTCGGAAACGCCGGATGTCGATCTGGCGCCATCGGTGTCGGGCGATCTGAACGACAATCTGCCCGAAGAGTTGTTGGGCGATCAGCCCGAAGAGCTGATGGAAGATCTGCCCGAAATACTGATGGGTGATCTGAACGATGATGAGCCTTTGGCCTCGGTCCCCGCGGATGCAGAGATGTCGCAGGATGACGTCGCCGACAGTGCTGACCCGATCCCAGCCGCAACGCCCGCCCCCCCGATCCCAGCCGCAACGCCCGCCCCAATGCCCGTCGTGCCCGATAAGCTGCAGCGCGCCCGCGCCCGGGTGATCAAGATCCGCCGCGCCGATGTGATGGCTGAACCTGCGGCCCCTGCAGAGGCAACCCCGGATGCCAATGCGGTTTCGCAGACTGCCGTTCTCGGCGATGAGGCTGCTGTGCAGCCCGCAACCGAGGCGGCACCCGCACGTGACGAAGATGTGACACGCCTGTTGCGTCAGGCCGATGATGAGATGTCAGAGCCTGAGAACCGCCGCCGTCTGTCGGCCATCCAGCATCTGAAAGCGGCTGTTGCCGCCACGGTGGCCGAGCGCCGCGCCGGGGTCAAGGAACCCAACGAGGACGAGCGTGCCGATCCCTACCGCGAAGATCTGGCCCGCGCTCAGCGTCCTGACAGCCCGCAGCGGCCCGTCCAACCCGTCCAGCCTGTGCGCCCCGTGCGCGCCGAGCGTTCACGCCCCGAGACCGATGCGACCGAAGTGCAAACACCCGCCCGTCCGGCGCCCCTGATGCTGGTGTCCGAGCAGCGGATCGACCGCATTGCCCCGGCTGCCCCCGCTGGTGGCGGGCTGCGGGTGGCTCCGGTGCGTCCACGCCGGATTGGCGGTGGCGCTGCCGCCGGCAGTCTGGCCGCTTTCGCCGACCCGGGTCTGGAAGAAGAACTGGCCGCGATGATGCGCGATGAGGGCACCCCGCAGCCCCAGACCCAGGCCTATGCACCCGATGATCTGGCCGATGATCTGGACGATGACCTGGCCGACGACATGTCAGACGATCTGGCTGACGACATGTCAGACGATCTGGCTGACGACGATCTGGACGATGCGGCCAATATCTTTGCCGACAGCAAGGGCTTTGCCGAATTTGCCGACCGTCTGGGGGCCTCGGATCTGGGCGATATGCTGGAGGCGGCTGCGGCCTATGCCACCTGCGTCGAGAACCGCGACCACTTTACCCGCCCCTTGCTGATGCGGCGTCTGGAGGCGGGGTTGATGGGCGAAGGCCTGACCCGAGAAGAGGGGCTGCGCAGCTTTGGCACGTTGCTGCGCGAAGGTCGGATCGAAAAGGTGCGGCGCGGCCAATATGCGCTGTCAGCAGAATCGACCTATCTGATCGAGGCGCGCAAACTGGTGGGCTGAGGCCATTGCGAAAAGATAAAGTTCAGGCAGGCGGGTCCGATGGGCCCGCCTGTTTCGTATCATGCCCGGGGTCCGGCTGGCCCACGCCGCGGAAAACCGCGCGGAAGGGCAGGGCCCAGAGAACCCCCAGGCCGACATAGACCGCCACTTCGGCCCAGATCGGCAGGCGGCCCCAGCGGTCATCGGCCCAGTTCACCACGACCAGAGCCGCGATGATATAGAGCGGCAGCCCGACCAGCAGGATCAGCAAGGACAGCCGTTTGCGGGCGCGGTAGCTGAGGGCCATCTGCCTCTCCCTGTGGTCAGTTTTCGAACGGGTCAGTCCTCGAACGGGTCAGTCTTCGAACGGGTCGGTCACCAGAATGGTGTCGTCGCGTTCCGGGCTGGTGGACAGCATGGCGACCGGGCAGTGGATCAGCTCTTCGATGCGGCGGACGTATTTGATCGCCGCCCCCGGCAGATCGGCCCAGCTGCGCGCGCCTGCGGTAGATTCGCTCCACCCTTCCATCTCTTCATAGACCGGGGTGACGCGGGCCTGCAGGTTGGCGGCGGTGGGCAGATAATCCAAGGGCTGGCCATCCAGCATATAGCCGGTGCAGATCTTCAAGGTCTTGAAGCCGTCCAGCACATCCAGTTTTGTAAGGGCAATGCCCGAGACTCCGCTGGTGGCGCAGGTTTGGCGCACCAACACGGCGTCGAACCAGCCGCAACGACGCTTGCGCCCCGTCACGGTGCCGAATTCATGGCCGCGCACGCCCAGATTCTCGCCGTCGGCGTCAAAAAGTTCGGTCGGGAACGGGCCTTCGCCGACCCGGGTGGTATAGGCCTTGACGATACCCAGCACGAAATCAATCGAGGTTGGCCCAAGGCCGGTGCCGGTGGCGGCCATGCCGGCCAGCGTGTTCGAAGAGGTGACATAGGGGTAGGTGCCGAAATCGACATCCAGAAGCGACCCTTGCGCGCCTTCAAACAGGATGCGCTTGCCCGCGCGGCGGGCTTCGGTCAGCACTTTCCAGACCGGCTTGGCATAGGGCAGGATCTGTGGCGCCACCTCCAGCAGTTGCGCCTTTAGCGCCGCGGGGTCGATGGGCTCCAGCCCCAGACCTGCACGGAGCGCGTTGTGATGGGTCAGAAGGCGACCGATGCGGGTGTCCAGCGTCTCGGCGTCGGCCAGATCGGCCACGCGGATGGCGCGGCGACCGACCTTGTCTTCATAGGCGGGACCAATGCCGCGGCCCGTGGTGCCGATCTTGGCGACCGTGGTCTGGCCCTCGCGGGCGCGGTCCAACTCGCCATGGATGGGCAGGATAAGCGGCGTGTTTTCGGCAATCATCAGCGTGTCGGGGCTGACGGCCACGCCCTGCGCGCCCAGCTTGGCGATTTCCGCCAACAGCGCCCAGGGGTCCAGCACGACGCCATTTCCGATCACGCTAAGCTTGCCGCCGCGCACGATGCCGGATGGCAAGAGGCTGAGTTTATAGACCACCCCGTCGATGACCAGCGTATGGCCCGCGTTATGGCCCCCCTGAAAGCGCGCCACGATATCGGCGCGCTCAGACAGCCAATCGACGATCTTGCCTTTGCCTTCGTCGCCCCATTGGGCGCCCACGACAACCACATTGGCCATGACTGCGGTCCTTCCTTCGGTCTGGAATTGCGGGGGAGCCATAGCGGATGCAGCGCCCGGGGGAAAGCAGGTTTCGCACCGGCTCGCCGGACGCGCGGGCGCCTAGTGTCGCGGGATCGGCCTTGCGCCAATCAGCGTGCCACGCGATGATCAATTGGCGCGCTGCGGTCAGCGTGCCAGAGCCCGTTGCATGGGCGGGGGTAAGCGATGATTCTCTACCTGACATTGGGCACCAATGACGTGGCGCGCGCCGGGCGTTTTTACGACGCAGCTCTGGCCCCTCTGGGAATAACCCGGCTGCAGACCGAGGCGGAGGAGATCGGCTATGGCCTGCCCGGCGACGCGCGGTGCAAGCTGTGGGTGACCCGACCGCATGACCAACGGTCGGCGACCGTCGGCAATGGCTCAATGCCCGCGCTGCAGGCGGCGGATGAGGCGGCGGTGGCTGCGTTTCACACCGCCGGTCTGGCAGCCGGCGGCACCGATGAGGGTGCGCCGGGCTATCGGCCCTATGGTCCGTCGTTCTACGCCGCCTACCTGCGCGACCCCGATGGCAACAAGCTGTCGGCGGTGTGTGAGCGGGCGGCGCGGGTGACCGACTGACCGCCTAGCAGTTGGGCACGTTGACGGCCAGCCCGCCAAGGCTGGTTTCCTTATACTTTGCATTCATGTCCAGGCCGGTCTGGCGCATCGTCTCGATACAGGCGTCCAGGCTGACCAGATGCTGGCCGTCGCCGCGCATCGACAGCGACGCCGCCGAGACCGCCTTGATCGCGCCCAACCCGTTACGCTCGATGCAGGGCACCTGCACCAGACCGCGGACCGGGTCGCAGGTCATGCCCAGGTGATGTTCCAGCGCGATCTCAGCCGCGTTTTCCACCTGTTCGGGCGTGCCACCCAGCACGGCGCACAGGCCCGCCGCGGCCATGGCCGAGGCAGAACCGACCTCGGCCTGACAGCCGCTTTCCGCGCCCGATATGCTGGCGTTATGCTTGCACAAGCCGCCGATGGCCGAGGCGGTCAAGAGAAACTCGGCCACGCGGCTGGGGGTGGCCCCCGGCACATGGTCCAGCCAATAGCGGACCACAGCCGGCACCACGCCGGCCGCGCCATTGGTGGGCGCGGTGACGACCTGCCCGCCGGCGGCATTTTCCTCATTCACCGCCATGGCATAGAGGGCCATCCAGTCGTTGATGGTATGGGGCGGCGTCTGGTTCAGCCCGCGTTCGGCCATCAACTGATCATGGATGCCCTTGGCGCGCCTGCGCACGCGCAACCCGCCGGGCAGGATGCCGGTGCCGTCCATCCCTCGCGATATGCAGGCGTTCATCACCTCCCAGATCCGGGCGATGCCGCGGTCCAGATCGGCGGCGCTGCGGAAGGTCAGCTCATTGGCGCGCTTCATTGCGGCGATCGACAGGCCCGATTCCCGCGCCATCGCCAGCATCTCATCCGCCGTCTCGAACGGGTAGGGCGCGTTTGAGCGCGCCTTGACCTTGCCCGCCGCCGCATCGGCCAGCTCAGTCGCGGTCAGCACAAAACCACCGCCGATCGAATAGTAGGTTTCCTGCATCAGGACATCGCCCTCGGCATCGGTCGCCGTCAGGATCATGCCATTGGCATGGCCGGGCAGGGCAGGGCCATAGTCAAAGGTCAGATCCTTGGTGGGGTCAAACTGCAAAGGCGGCAGGCCGTCGGCATGGATGGTGTGGGTCTGGTTGATGTGCGCCAGCACCTCTTCGGCCTTCGCGGCGTCATAGGTCTCGGGCGAGAACCCGGCCAGACCCAGGATCGTGGCGCGGTCGGTGGCATGGCCGACGCCGGTAAAGGCAAGGCTGCCGTGCAGGCTGGCCTTCAGCCCCTTGGGGTGAAACGGGCTGGCGCGCAGGGCATCCAGAAACCGCGCGGCGGCGACCATCGGGCCCATGGTATGCGACGAGGACGGACCGATGCCGACTTTGAACATGTCGAAGACAGAGAGAAACATTGTGCGGGGCCTTTTATGCGGCAGGATTGGTGAAGACGGTGGCGCCCAGAGATTCGTCGGCGGCCACGGACAGAACGGCAGCTTGGGTTTCCAGCTGCGCCAGCACGCGGTGCAGCGCAGGATAGGCGTCGGGGCGGAAATGGGCCAGGCTGTCTGCGGGCATCCATGCCAGCCAGCGCATCAGCATGGCGATGTAATAGCCCAGAAGGCTGGGCCGGTCCGGCGCCAGCCAGACCGGGGTCTCAGACGCGGCACGTTCCAGAGCGGCAAGATAGTCCTGCATCCTGACCCGCGCATGGGCCTGTACCTGCGCTGACGCGGCCTCTCCGGCGACACGCTCGGGGTAGAACAGATCCATCAGGGTCGGGTGGATGTTGGTCGAGGTGAAGAAAAGCCACTTCAGAAAGGCCGCGCGCGCGGGGCTGTCCGTTGCCGGGGCCAGTTGGCCGGGCGCGTGGCGATCTGCCAGATACAGCAAAATCGCGGCGGTCTCGAACATCGGGCCGTCGGGAGTTTCAATCGCCGGAACCTTGCCCAAAGGGTGCAGCGCGCGATAGCCGGCCGAGGCCAGCTGGCCACCGTCCCGGTCGATAAGCCGGGCCTCATGAGGCAGGCCCAACTCTGTCAGCACAAAGCGAACGGCGAGTGAAGCCATGTCGGGGAAATAGTGCAGCACATACATCGGCGCGCTCTCCTGAATATGCAGGGACTATGGCGGGGGATGGCCGGGTTTTCCATAAGGAATGCGACGCTTTGCAGAATTCCCGGCCATCCTGGGGCACAGGCACCGCCAAAGGCGCCACCCTGTTCCGTGGCCCGGCCTCAAATGAGTTTGGCCGTTCACTGGATTTTAACCGGGCGGCGCTTTAGGTTACCGACAGGATTCGAAAATCGAACCAGGGAGGCATAAAATGCCGTTGATCGTTGCCGTATCATTGCTGGCAGGCTTGCTGACATTTTTCTGACCGTTTGCG
>JBATPI010000048.1:0-12553 GCA_049291415.1 Paracoccaceae bacterium
TTGCCGTCGTTGCCGATGATGGTATCCGAGCCCAGGCCACCAATGACCGTATCATTGTCATTGCCGCCATTCAGCTCATCATTGCCCGCACCGCCGTCGATGCTGTCATTGCCATCGCCGCCATAGACCACATCGCGCAGATCGGCATTGGTCGCACCGCCAAAGATGAAATCATCCCCGGTGCCGCCGTTCAGCGTGTCGGCACCGTCACCACCGTCCAGGGTGTCATTGCCGCCATTGCCGATCAACACATCACTGCCGTCCATGCCCTCCAGCCGCTCGCCATTGGCATTGCCTGTCATCCGGTCAGCCGATGCCGTGCCGCGCACTGCGGTGATATTCAGTAGTGTGTCGGTATCACCGTAGGTATCGGTGGCACTGCCGGTGACCAGATCGACCACAACGCCCTGTGCTGTCTCGATATGCTCGTTCGCTTCAGACCGGTAGTCCACCTGATTATAGCCGGTGCCGCCGTCGATGGTGTCATTCCCTGCATAGCCGGAAAAGCCTTCGAACCAGTCACCGCCGCTGCCAGCCACGGTGATGATGTCGGCGTCTTGCGAGCCCTGAAAGAAATTGGCCCAGGTAAAGGTATCGTTGACCAACCCAGCGGTACCGCTTTGCACTGTGCCGGACCCGTTCGCCCCGATCAGCATGATCAAGCCGCCCACGCCCGCCACATCAAAATAGCTGATGTCGATGCCATCCTGCGCCACTTGATACAAGGTTTGGCTGCCGATGATGGTATCGGTCCCCAGACCGGCACGGATGTAGTCACCATATCCCGTGGTATCGGCCGAGGCGTCGAGCAAGTCATTGCCATCGCCGCCTTCCAGATAGTCATTGCCAGCTCCGCCGATCAGCGTGTCATTGCCGGCGCCGCCTTCCAGGTCGTCATCATCGGCACCACCCGACAGATTGTCATTGCCGCCCTCACCCGACAGGTTTTGTCGCCCAGCGCCCCCGGTCATGACATCATTGAAATCGGTGCCGCGGATACGCTCGACATTGCTGAACGTATCGGTGGCCCCGCTCCAATCCAGCACGGTGCCCGCGCCATCGCCACTAAAGGTGACGTTGATGCCCGTAGCGGCATCGTCATCATCGACATAGGACAGCGCGTCCCAATCCGCCCCGCCATCAATCAGATCGGTGCCAGCCCCGGCTTCGATGTAGTCTTCACCCGTTCCGCCAAAAAGGCTGTCATTGCCATAGCCACCCGTCAGGTTATCGTCGTCGGCGCCGCCCGCCAGATTGTCATTGCCGTCGTCGCCCGACAGGTTTTGCTGGCCTTCACTGCCTGTCAGTATGTCGTTGAACTCGGTGCCGCGGATACGTTCGATATTGCTGAAGGTATCGGTGGCCCCGCTCCAGTCCAGCACGGTGCCCGCGCCGTCGCCACTAAAGGTGGCTTGAATGCCCGTGGCCACACCTTCGTCGTCACGATAAGACAGCGTATCATAATCCGCCCCACCGTCGATCAGATCGGTGCCAGCCCCGGCCTCAATGTAGTCGTCACCCGTTCCGCCGTTCAGGCTGTCATCGCCAATGCCACCTTGCAGGTAGTCATTTCCCGCGCCACCATTCAGGCTGTCGTTGCCATTGCCACCTTGCAGGTTGTCATGACCACCCCGGCCCTCAATGCTGTCATTGCCATCTTCGCCGCGCAGATAATTGTTGGACGCACTGCCCAGCAGGGTGTCGTTGCCCGCTGTGGCCCGCACATCCTCGATGCTGATCAGTGTGTCGGTCGCACCGAACCCGTCTGTCGCTGTGCCTGCCGTCAGATCGACCAGCACCGCCCCCGCCCCACCGCGGGCGACATCGCGATCATAGCGCACGCGGTCCGTTCCGTCTCCGCCATTGATCGTATCCGCCCCGGCCAGCCCCATGAATGTCTCATCAGCAGCACTGCCCACCAATACATCGGCAAAACCGCTGCCGCGCACAGATTCGATCTGGATCAACATGTCAGTGCCGCCGAAACCGTCTTGCGCCAGCCCTGTCGCCAGATTGACCGAAACGCCGCTGGCCGAGTCGTCGTACGTGACCGTATCATAGCCCGTACTGCCATCAATCAGGTCATTGCCCTGCCCGCCGCTGATATAATTGCTGGGCCCGTCAGCGCGAATGGTGTCATTGCCCGCGCCACCGTAGAATTCATCGGTATCTGATGCGCCGCCCCCGCCTGACAGGCTGTCATCTCCGTCAAAGCCAGAAATTATGTCATCACCCAAAGTGCCGACCAGCGTATCGGGACCAGTGGTTCCATTCACTATTGCCATGACGAAAATCCTTTTCAGTGCGTGTGCGAAACGCAATTTTGATTGATTTCAAAGATGCACCCGGCTTTTTGAATTCTGCCCGTGGATCAGGTCGGCAAAAATGGAATAGCCGGGATCCCGTGCAGGATACTGATGCCTGCGACATTCTGTCAATAACCACGAAAAAAGGCAAACCAATGGGACTTATCGCCCCCGCTGACACGAACAGCGGGGGCGTGATGCGATGCGCAGGGCGGGCCGCTCTCAGGAGGCCAGGAGATCGTAGATCTGGGTGCCAATCTGAATGTTGATATGATCCTGCGCATCACCATCGACCAGCGCCCACAGGATCTGTCCGGTGGGGCGATAGATGACAAACGCCTCCGCCACGCCCGCCTGCCCGGCTCCGACAGTGGTGTTGACATTCACCTGAAATTGCGACCGAGTGGCCCCGGCCAGGCCAACGGTCAACAGATCGCCCTCGGCCGCATTGTAGTCCTGCACCCAGTCACTGCCGTGGTCGGCAATGCCCAGATGATAGAACCGGTCAGCGCCTGCGCCACCGTTCATCCGGTCATAACCAAAGCCGCCATTCAGCAGATCATTGCCGCCATTGCCAAACATCAGATCAGACCCGCCAGCACCACCCAGCACATCGTCACCGCCATTGCCGATCACCGTGTCAGACCCAAGGCCTCCGATCACGGTATCATTGCCATCGCCGCCATTCATATCGTCGTTGCCGGCGCCGCCATCCATGTAATCGTTGCCCGCACCGCCAAACATCGCATCGCGCAGATCGGCCGCGGTGGCGCCGCCAAAGATGAAATCATCCCCCTCGCCGCCAATCAGGGTATCAACGCCGTCGCCGCCCATCAGGCTGTCATTGCCATCCTTGCCTTCCAGAATGTCATTGCCATCCAGGCCGTTCAGCGTGTCATTGCCCACCCCGCCACGCAATTCATCATTCCCGGTTGTGCCGGTCAAAAACAGCGCGGCCGCGGTGACCGGATCGGTGGCGGCGCTGGTCACGGTTTCTGCCGTGCCGAACAAATCGGTATAGCTGACCATCACCGACATCCGCGCGCCCAGATCAGCCGCGGTCAGGGTATAGCTTTCTGCGGTGGCTCCCGCGATCGCCGTGCCGTTGCGCAGCCAGGCATAGGCCAGTGTTGCCGCGTCGATGCCATCGGCATCCGCAACGGTCGAGGTCAGGCCAAGCACCTGGCCGGTAGAGGTATCACCGGTCACGACCAGGTCTCCGGTCGGGGCGGCGTTGACGTTGCGGATATCCCAATCCAGCACATGGCGCAGCACATGCACGCCGTCGCTGACCACGATGCCGATGGTGTAGGGCACACCGGTCGCGGACAATTGCCCTGAGATCACGCTGCCCGACAGCGTCACCCCGGCAGGCAAATCGGCAACGGCAAAGCTCAGCGGGTCGTTGGTGGGATCGGTAAAATAATCGGCCAGATCCAGCCGAACCATGCCTTCGTTCATCGGCAATGCGGCAGGCAGGGTCGAGACGGGGCTGGCATTCAGAAACAGGCTGGTCAACTCACCCATCCCGACATCGCGGTCGGCAAAGCGGAAAACCTCTATCCCCTCCAGCAGATTGCCGTCAATCGTCACCCGGTTGCCGGGCGCCACCGAATAGGCATTGCCCAGGGCGGCAAAGGACATGTCGAACACCGCAATATCGGTGCCGTTTCCGCCATAAACCGCGTCTATACCCGCGCCGACAAAGAACATGTCATTGCCATCGCCGCCATCGACCAGATCGTTGCCGTCGCCCGAATGCAGCGTGTCGTTGCCATCGCCGCCAAGCAGCGTGTCATCACCCGCCAGACCATAGATCAGGTCATTTCCAGCCCCGCCATCCAGCGTATCTTCGCCGGTGGTGCCAAACAGCGTGTCGTCCCCGGGGGTCGCGGGGTTGTTGACCGCAGGCACAGCCACCTGGCCGATATGTGCCACCAACATGGCATGGCTCCAGACCGTGCCATCGGCGAACTGAACGCTTTCGATCGCGCTGGCATGGTTGGCATCCAACGAGTTGGCCAGCACCACCACATCGCGGGTGGCCCCAAAGTCGATCACGATCGTGCTGGTGCCATTGAGATAAATCTTGGCCTGCTCGGCCAGATAATCCGAAATGATCACCCGGTCGGCACCGCCGGTCGTGGCGCCCAGATCGTTGACGATGTCATAGCCATCACCCGCCCGGTAAACATAGGTGTCACCACCCAGACCGCCCGACAGAACATCCTGCCCGGTGCCGCCGCGCAGGGTGTCATTGCCCGCATAGCCGATCAGCGTATTGTCGGCCGACGATCCATACAACACATCGTCATGATCCGAGCCGTGGGCGTTCTCGATCCCGATCAGCAGATCGGTGCCGCCCAGACCGTCGCTGGCCGAACCCGCCGCCAGATCGACAACAACCCCCGCGGTCGAGTTGCGATAGCGCACCATATCGACGCCGTCGCCGCCATCCAGCGTGTCATTGCCGGCCTCGCCCCAGATCTCATCATTGCCCGCACCGCCTGACAGGGAATCGTCACCCGCACCGCCCAGCAAGATGTCATTGCCATCAAGACCCGAGATCTGGTCCGCACCCTCATAGCCAAACAGCCGGTTGTCGGCCGCATTGCCGCGGATCACATCGGCATGATCCGAGCCGTCGATATGCTCAACGCCGATCAGCCGGTCGGTGCCGCCCTGACCGTCGATGGCGGTGCCGGCGGTCAGGTCAACCCGGATGCTGCCCTCGACGTTGCGATACCGCACCAGATCGGCTCCGGCCCCGCCATCTATCGTGTCATTTCCCGCCTCGCCCCACAGCTCATCATCGCCGTCGCCGCCCAGGATCATGTCATGGCCAGTGCCGCCCACAATTGTATCGCTGCCCGCCCCGCCCGACAGGGTATCAGCGCCGTCATAGCCAAACAGACGGTTGGCCTGCGCGTCACCATTCAGCACATCGCCAAAATCCGAGCCATCGACATTCTCGATGTTCAACAGCATATCGGTGCCGCCAAAACCGTCGCTGCCGACACCGGTGGTCAGGTTGATGGCCACGCCTGACGTGGAATTGCGGTAGCGCACCAGATCATTGTCGGCGCCACCGTCCAGCGTGTCATTGCCCGCCTCGCCCCACAATTCATCGGCCTGCGCGCCGCCCACCAGCGAGTCATTGCCATCGCCGCCCAGCAGTGTGTCATTATCGGTGCCGCCAAACAGCCGGTCATCGCCGCCAAAGCCTGACAGCAGGTCGGCACTGCCATTGCCCTGCATTGTGTCGGCGAATTCCGACCCGTAGATGCCTTCGATCCCGATCAGCGCATCAATCGTGCCATAGCCGTCCTGCACCCGGCCTGTGGACAGATCGACCATGATCCCCACCGTCGCGTCGCGGTATCGCGCAATGTCAAAGCCCGCACCGCCATCCAGCACGTCATTGCCGACCTCGCCCCACAACTCATCATTGCCGCCGCCGCCATACAGCGTGTCATTGCCCGCGCCGCCGTTGAGGGTGTCGCGGCCAAATCCACCCGACAGGCTGTCATTGCCATCATAGGCAAACAGCCGGTTGTCCGTGTTGTCGCCCGAAAGGGTGTCGTTGTAATCGCTGCCAAAAGCCTCTTCGATCGAGATCAGCGTGTCGCGGTCCCCAAAGCCGTCGATGGCATAGCCCAGTTGCAGATCGACCAGCACGCCGCGTGTGCCGCCGGTCATGTAATCCTGATTGTAATGCACCTGATCGGAACCGCCGCCACCATCCATGGTATCGGCACCCTGCAACCCCCAGAATCCGTTGGTCTGATCGGTGCCGTACAGCACATCCACGAATTGTGTGGCGCGCACCGAGTCTATGCGGATCAACGTATCGGTAAAGCCAAAGGTATCGGTGGCAACCCCGGTGGTCAGGTTGACCACAACGCCGCGGGTGCCAAATTCCTGCCGCCCGGTCACATGGTTGAAAGAGCCGTAGCGCACTTCATCGTCATAAATGACGGTATTGCCGGTGCCGCTGCCGCCATCCAGCGTATCATTGCCCTGATTGCCCGACAGCCATTCCAGATAGTCATGCGCCGCATTGCCGCCGATGATATGGTCATCATAGGCGGTGCCGCCCACCTCAAGGAAATACAGCGCACCGCTGAAATCCAGCGTCATATGGGCAGATCGCGCAATGCCGGTGCCCAGGTTCACCATCACCGCCTCATCCAGATCAAAGACGATATGATGGGCATATGCCGTGCCCAACGCCCCGGTTCCGGTGATCAGCTTGTCGCCATACCCGTTGATGACGACCGTATCGCGGGCATCCGTCAGGGTGGTGCCGACCACGATATGGTCATTGCCCGCGCCGGTATAGATCAGGTTGTTGCCATCGCGGCCGTCGATGTAGTCATTGCCATCGCGACCAAAAATCCGGTCGCCATCGACATCCGAGCCATAGATGGTGTCGTTGCCATTCGTGCCATGAACGTTTTCAATGCCGATCAGCGTATCCAGGGTGCCAAAGGTATCCAGGGCAGTGCCCGCGCGCATGTCCACCACCACGCCGCGCGTGCCGGTTTCCAGAAAATAGGCCACCTGATCGTCACCCGCTCCGCCAACCAGCGTGTCGGCCCCCTCGCCGCCAATCAGCGTGTCATTGCCGCCAAGGCCCTGAATCAGATCGGCCCCTTCGCGCCCCGACAGGAAATCCCCCACGGCCGAGGCCCCGGTCAGCGTATCGGCATAGTTTGATCCGTAAACCTGTTCGATCGAGATCAGCGTATCGACAGAACCCGTCGTGTCGATGGCAGTTCCAGCGTCAAGGCTCACATGCACACCCTGCGTGCCGGGTTCGCGGTAATACAGCACCGCATCGACGCCCGCGCCACCGTCGATCACATCGGACCCAGCGCCGCCAATCAGCACATCATTGCCAATGCCTCCTCGCAGGGTATCATCGCCGCCATGTCCCGTCAGCGTGTCATTGCCGGCAAGGCCGTCAATCAGATCGTTGTCCGCGGTTCCAAAAAGGTCATTGTTGCCACCATCACCCGTCACGATTGCCATCAGCTGCGCCTTTGATTCTGTCTGTTTAGCGGCGATTGATGCCCTGCCGCCTCATGCCGTCCAAGCCCCCGAAGTGGCCTGCAAAAACGGCCATTGTGCGACGCTCTTGCGACCAAGTTCCGAAGAAGCGAACAATTTTTCCTGGCATTTTGCTTTCTTGGCATTTTGTGCCTGAAAGACCCGTCTGGCGCCGGTATGATCCGCCTGTTCCATGTCACGACCCGGTTGGTTTTGGCTGCCCGACCTTGGCAAATCCCGGGGTTGCGCGCCCCAGCCATCGCTCAGGTATTCACCCACCAGCCCCGATGCGTCAGCGGATCAATCGCCACGGTGATGCTTTTGCCCACCGCGATCAGCTGCGCCCCGCTGACATAGTCGATCATTCCGAAATGGCCCGCGCCGGTGCGCCACTCCCTCGCAAAAACCTCAGCCCCCATATCCGACCCGTTGCCGTAATGCGATTTGACCCCTGCCTTCAGGCGCCGTCCACGGCGAAAGGCGCGGTTTTGGCTGCGGAACCCTGCAATCCCGTGGTTTCCGGCGATCAGCGCGACCAGAGCCAAGGCCAGTGAGGTGCCGACAGGCGCATCCGACAGCGCAAAGATCACCGCGACAATCAGGGCAAAGACCGCGATCCAAAAGCCCGCCGTGCGCGGGCCGTGCCGCTTATCTTGCGCGCTGTCGGATGATGCCCGGCCCCGCCTCATGCAGTAAAACGGCTGTATCGACAAAGGCCTCCAGCATCGCCGGATTGCTGGCATCCACCCGCAAACGCAGCCGGGTGCGCGCCGGGGTGGCGATCAGGATCGGAAACATCTGCTGATCCCGGTAGGTCGTTCGCCAATCCGCCGTCAGCGGGACGAACATCTGCGTCAGCTCTGCCGCCGGGGTGCCTGTGGTGGCAAAGACGGTCACGCCCGGTGCGGCATCGGCAACCAGACGCAGGCCAGCACCTTCGGCGGCCGCATCCGCGCCCAACAGCTTTTTCAGCAGCATTTCTTCCAGCATGCCCCCCATCTGCGACAGCATCTTTTCTGCCGTTCGGGCTGATGCGTCCGCAATCGCGGGCCCGATCAGCACCATCCCTTGCGGCAGCAAAGCCCGCGGGCTTTCGAATTCGGTGGTGCGGATGGTGCCGCCGCCCTCCATCCGGCTGTAGCGCGTGACCACGCAAGACCAGCCGCCGCCATCCTGCGGCACCAGCCTGATCTTTGATCCCCGGCCCAGCCGGGCCACAGTGCGCGTCAACGCCCAGCCCCGCCGTTGCGCCATCGCGGCCAGGCCTTTGCTGTTGATCCGGTCCGGCTTGATGACCAAAAACCACGCCATCAGGGCAAATAGCACCACCAGGCCTGCCATCATCAGCAGGCCCGCCCAATTCACGCCATCTGTAACAGCCGGGTCCAAGTCAGCGCCCTTTCAATTGCCAAGAAGAGTCGGGGGGATCTTTGTGGCGCGGGAAAAGGTGATCTTGCGGGCAAGCGCCCAATAACTGCCAGTGCTGTGGGGGATGGTCATCTGACAGAGCAACAGCAGAAAACTGCAAAAATACGCATGTCGGGCGTCCTGAAAACTTCATGAAATGAAACTCTCGGGGGTGCGGATGTGTCAAGGAAATTGTCGGCTTAGTGACGTGCAACCTTTTATTTCGGAACGGCGCGAGGCGATTGGGGAGCCATTGGATGGCCGCAAATCCATTTAATTTCAATGCGTTATGTGAATTTCGTTCCGAAATAATTAGTTACGTTTTTGCAAAATCTAGCCCGTTGATTTCGTTAGTTTCGGCTTGGGTTGCGGAACCTCACTTGGGCGCGAATACTTGCTCATAGGCAAGTGAGGAAACGACCGTCGCCGCATCCTCCGAACCTCGTTCATCCATCGCACAGTGCAAGTGTTTGCAGGCGACTGACCAATACTTCCGCCAAGAAGCCGCCGCATTCCCTGATTTCCGCAAGAAGGCCCCATAGTCTGTTGCGATGTCACCAAAATCGCGCATGAGCCTCAGCATGGCTGCGCGTTCGATGTCGCTCATTTCCGATGTCCCGCCCGAGGTGAAAGCACCCCAATTGACCTTGCCAGCCGCAATGCGTTGGTAACGCGGGGGGACACTATCCCTGTTGCGCCCGTTAGCCACCGAACTCCGACTGATCATCAACTTCGCAGCAAGCTCACTGTCAAAGGCAAGATGGAAACCTGCCTTAAGTCGCGCGATGATTTCTTCTGCATCATTCACGCTTGGCTGACCCATTGTGACTATAATGGTGTTCATTGTGAACAATGAATAGGCCCTTGGGACCCATCGCACCTCATGGCGACACCGTCGCCCGAACTATTGAGAGACATTCGCGCTGAATTGGTTCGGCGCTGATCGTCGTTGAAGGCGTTCTGCGGAGCCCACGGTTTTGTCCGCCGACATGTTGGAAAAGTAGTTTCTGGAAAGCGGAAAGGGACAAAGACAACCGCCTTGGTCGCATCCTTTCTTACTAAAGTCAGGGAAACCGCATGATTTTCTGGGGGTGGATCAATTCGCCAAGACTATGGGGATGAGCGACCGAGCCGCCCGACAGGTCCTTGCCTACGCCGCTCAAGGCAAACCCTGGCGGGGCTTGGTCCGTCCTGTGGGAGCGCGTCCCGGCAACCGGGGCGGTAATGCGGGCACGGTCTGGGGCTTGGCGCTTGATCGGTGTTTTCCGGCCTTGCGCGGCCGTCTGGACGCGCGACTTGCAGCCCTTGTGCATCCTCAACCTCAAATGGGCGGAACGGCACGATCTAGACACTATCCGCCTGATCTACTTGAAAAATAAAGACCATAAGAATCATCAGGATAAGATTGTCGCCTCATCCGGCGTGGTCCGCACCCCAGTCCCATGGGCCTGCTGATTGGCGACGTTCACTATGTCGATATGCTGGTGAACGAGGTCAAGGAACCTGTTCGGGTGCAAGGCCGAATGGAAACCGGGATCAACCGGGCCATCCGGGATCTGTCGCGCAATATTGACCCGACCGTACGGGACACAACAGACAGATGGCAGACCAACCCGGGACCGAAGCGCTGGACGGTTTGAACCGCGCCGCCGCTGCCTTTGAAGCCGTCATTCAAGCGGGGCCTGAAGGCCCGTAAATCCTAGCTTTGACCGGAAAATCCGGTTTAATTGGCTACGTTCTGGAAAAATTAGTTACACAACATCAGCACCACTGGCCATCCTGGTGCGGCCCATGACGCCTGATGACCGCAAGCGATAAATATGCCGATCAAACCGCATGAAAAACCATTTCATCAGTCCATAGATCGGTCCGCCGCCCGCCACTGGCACTAGACAGGACGGTCTCGATTGCCCAGACTGCAGCAACGAACTGACCGCGTATGCCGCAGAAGTGGTGTCAGCAGAAGGGTTCTTATGACCAAGAGATGGACATTGTACAATCCGCGCCTGGCATGGATGCTGGTCGCCCCGACCTTGCTGTTGCTGGTGTTCTTTCTGGTGCTGCCGATTGCCGTGATGGCGGTCTATACCTTTTTCACCTTCATCACCGCAGGGGTTGAAGACAGCACCCTGACGCTGGCCAATTGGCATGAATTCCTGACCGACAGCTACTATCACGGCTTTTTGCTGAAAACGATGCGGGTGGGGGCAATCACCGCCATCATCTGCGCGGGCCTGGGGTATTTCCCGGCCTATTTCATCTGGGCCACCACGTTCAAACACAAATGGCTGCTTTTGTTGCTGCTGATCGTGCCATTCTGGATCAGTTTCACCATCCGCACGTTTTCCTGGATCCACATTCTGGGCGAGCAGGGCGTCATCAACGTCACCTTGCTGAAACTGGGCCTGATCAACGCACCTCTGCAGATGCTCTATACCGAAGGCGCGGTCATCATGGGGCTGTTGCATTTCTTGCTGCCCTACATGATCCTGAACGTCTATGTCAGTCTGGAAAGCATCGACCGCACGCTGATTTCTGCCGCCCGATCAATGGGTTGTACCAGTGCGCAGGCGTTCCGCGAGGTGACCTTGCCGCTGTCTCTGCCCGGTCTGGCCGCAGGATTGCTGCTGTGTTTCGTGCTGGCGGCGGGCAGCTATGTCACGCCGCAACTGCTGGGGTCTGGCCGCGATGCGCTGTTCGGCAACCTGATCTATGACACCATCATGGGCCAGTTGAACTGGCCGATGGGAGCGACGCTGTCGATTGTTCTCTTCGTCATTCTGGGATTCTTTGCCGCCGTCTACAGCCGCTACATGGGCATGTCGCAGATCGTCAAAGGACTGGGCGGATGAGCGCGCGTCGCGGCAATACCGAGGGCCGACTGGCCTGGCGGATCACCGGGCTGGTGACGCTGGCGGTCTATATCTTTCTGTTCGCGCCAATCATCGCCACCGTCGTTCTGTCGTTCAACGATTCTATGTTCGGCGGCTTTCCGATGACCGGGTTCAGCCTGAAATGGTATGCCAAACTGTGGAGCAATCAGCAGGTCATCGCGGCCTTCCAGACCTCACTCTGGATCGCGCTTATCACGGCGGTGGTGACCACCTGCGTCGGTGTGATAACGGCCTTCGCGCTGGTCCGGTTTGAATTTTCGGGCAAGCAGCTGGTCAGCACGCTGGTGATCCTGCCCGCGCTGGTGCCTGAAACCATCCTGGGCGTCGGCCTTCTGGTGCTGATCAAGGCGGTCGATCAGCCCCGCACCCTGCCCCTGCTGGTGCTGGGCCACATCCTTTTGGCCATGCCCTATGTCGTCCTGATCGTGCAAGCGCGCATGGTCGGCATCCGCCGCGTCTATGACGAGGCCGCCCTGTCCCTGGGTGCCACGCGCCTGCAATCCTTTCGCGAAATAACCTTGCCCCTGCTATTTCCGGCCGTGGTGGCGGGCGCTCTGCTGGCATTCACGATTTCCTTCGACAACACCTCGGCCAGCCTGTTCTGGCGTCCTGCCGGGGTGGAAACGATGCCAACCCAAATCCTGTCGATGCTGAAAATCTCGATCAGTCCCGAGATCAACGCCCTCGGCACGGTGATGATTCTGGTGACGGTGGGCATTCCGCTGGTCGGCGGCATGATCCTGCAAAGCCTCACCCGAATGAAAAAACGCGGCCAACCAAGGGAGAACTGACAATGAAACTGTCCAACACAAAACGATTGGAACGCCTGCATGAGCGTTTCGCGAATGGCGATCTTGACCGCCGCAAATTCCTGACCCTGACCGCCGCCGCCGC
>JBATPI010000049.1:0-2489 GCA_049291415.1 Paracoccaceae bacterium
ATTCGTCGAGCATGATCATCACGGGCCATGGTTCATCGTCCCCGGGCTCCTGCGCCTGCAGCGATGCGATCAGGTCCGAGAAGAACAGCCGGATCAGCGGGGCCAGGGGACGGATCATCTCGGACTCGACCACTAGATAGATCGAATGTGGACGCCGGCGTATGTCGCGGAAGGAGAAATCAGAGGTTGCTGTCGCCGCGTCGATCGCGCGGTTGTCCCAGGTATCGAGGCCCGAAGTCATCAATAGCGAGAGGTAGGAGGTTAGCGTGTCGTTGTTTGTTGAAGCCATGCGCTCGAAGATCAGCTTGGCAGAGGTGTTCTTCACCTCCAGCGCCCGCTTCAGATACTCCTTCTGCTTGTCGCCGCCCGAGGCGGTGATGCGGTAGATCTCACCGATAGTGGGCACGCCGCGCTCGAAGGCCAGAAGACCTGCCGCCACGAACAAATCGATGCCCCCAGCCAGAAGGCCACTGAGCTTTTCGTTGTCAGTCTGCAAGAAAAGTTTGGCGGTAAGTTTCAGCTCCATCTGCTGCCGGTCTGGGTTGGTCATGGCCGCGAGTCGTGCCAGCGGGTTGTAGCGGTGGGTCGGGCGGTCCCAGTCAGTAGGCGCGAAACGGAAGACCTTGTCGCCCATGCTGGCACGGAAGCGCGAGGTCTCGCGGAAGTTCTCACCCTTGACGTCAAGCACCACGGCCGAGCCCTTGTAGGTCAGAAGGTTCGGGATCACGAAACCTACACCCTTGCCGCGCCCGGTTGGGGCCACAATCAGCGCATGGGGGAAAGTCTTGGACACGAGAAAGGGGCGTTTCGATTTCGGGGGGCCCTGCTTGCCGAGAATGAAACCGCCTCCCGGTTTGGCGAAGAAGCCGTTGCGCTTCATCTCCGCCCTGGTCTGCCAATGCGTGGTGCCGAACTTGGTCAACGCCTCACCCAGAAGCGTGACGCTGAGCAGCAGAGCTGCGACGCCGAAGCCGCTCAGGATCAGGTTCACCCAGAGGAAGTCCTTCGGGGCGGTGGCACCAAGCGCGCGGTATTCCCGCGCAAGCAAGGTGATGTCGAAAGCTCCCGTCGACAGCCCATAGCGAATGCTGAGGTAGCCCGTCGCGACGACATAGCCGATGGCGAGGCCGACCAGCGTCAGGCTAAAGATGCCGCCGGCGATTTTGCCCTTATCCATGGGTGATCCCCTTTTCGCCGTGGGCCGCGACATGGCGCGCGCGCTGTGCCTCGATCTGCTCCTCGGCCATGGCGTCGAGCACCCGCTCCATGGCAGGGCCGTGGGCGGTCACCTCACTGCTCTCGAGGTAGGCCTTGGCGAGTTCCAGCTGACGCAGCGGCTGCTCAGTGAACTTGTCCAGAACCTCGGCATTGCCCGCACGTAGCGCCGCGACCGCGTCAGGGGTCAGGCTCTTGTCGATCTGTGCGACCAGGTGCTGCTGCTCCGCCTCTGACATCGGCGTTGCATCCTCGGTCTCGGCCTTGCGCAGGAAGGCAGCGACATCTGGCACCGTCTCAGCCAGATAGCGCCGTTCGGCATAATCCTGTCGCGCCCGATCCTCGATCTCGAGACTGCGCTCGCTGATATAGGCACGGGAGGCACCCTCGGCGCGAAGCTGGCCGATCTCGTTCTGGATGGCTGCCTCCAGATCCCCGTCCGGCATTTCGGAGCGGTAGCGGGCCACGGTGCGAAGCTCTTCTGTGATTGGGCCCAAGCGGTCGTAGGGATCGCGCAGCGCAAGATCCATGTCGCCGGCATGAAGCATGCGATCTTTCTCCTCGACGGCGTATTCCTGCGGCTTGCGGCTGTCGGTGATCTTGTCCCATGCCATCGAGGCTAGTTCGGCGTGATCGGGCGATCGCTGTGCATAGGCGTTGAGGGCCGCGCGCGCCTCTTCGACCTCGACAGCACCCGCCCTGCGCACAGAGGGATCGTCCGAGAACGGATGGTCGAAATCCGTCCGGCGGAACTGGGCGACCAGCTGTTGGAAGTCCTGCCGCTCGGACGGGGCGAAGACGTCTGGCCGCTCGTCAGCCAGATCGCGGCCCAGTGGCATCAGACGCTCGGCCAGCGAAACCTCGGCGTCTTCCGTCTCATTGACATCGTCGATCGCCCGCAGGATGCGCGCATCGGTCAATGTATCGCCCAGACGGACATGAACGGCTTCCAGCCGGTCGAGCGCTTCCTCGCGATCCTCGCCCTTTTCCAGATCGAGGTCGCCCACCTTGGCAATGGCGCGCAGATCCTGCGCCAGCCACTGCCGTTCGAGGGCTGCATTGCCAGCACCCTCCCGCATGCGGGCCGCAACGGCCTCGGGATCGATGCCCGTACCCTGCAGCGCCTCCTTAAGCCTTACCTTCACATCCCCCTCGTCGAGACGCATCATTTGGTCTTCGCGCATATTGGCGCGTGCATAGACACCGTCAGGGGAGGGCGCATCAAGCAGCGCGGCTGAGCGATCCCCGAGCGGGTTCAGATGCGCGACCGAGGC
>JBATPI010000050.1:0-1911 GCA_049291415.1 Paracoccaceae bacterium
TTTGAAGCCAATCAAGGTTTGAGCTCAAACGAATTGTCGCAAGTTGTGAAAGTTGACTTCGACCGCAATGCGGCCATCGTCAAACAATTCGATATCAAAGCGCAATAACTACTTCGCACGGAGGCAACTGCCATGGCCATTGCACAAAAACTTCGTGTTGAACCTTTGACATGTGCCATTGGCGCGGAGTTGTATGGGGTTCAATTGGGCGATGCTTCGCGTGACGATGCTTTGTTTGCTGAAATCAAATCCTTGCTGCTCAAGTACAAGGTTTTGTTTTTGCGCGACCAGCAATTCACGCGGGCTGAGCATGTGGCATTTGCCAGACGTTTTGGTGAATTAGAAGATCACCCTGTGGCTGGCAGTGACCCCGAGCACCCAGGCTTGGTGCAAATCTACAAAACGCCCGACAAGCCCAACGACCGCTACGAAAACTCTTGGCATACCGACGCGACTTGGCGAGAAAAACCGCCCATGGGTTGTGTGCTGCATTGCATTGAGTGTCCGCCTGTTGGTGGTGACACCATGTGGGCGAACATGGCTTTAGCTTACGAAAAATTACCCGAGCACATCAAAACACAGATTGCACCATTGCGTGCACGTCACAGTATTGAATGCACTTTTGGTGCAGCAATGCCAATTGAAAAGCGCTTGGAATTAAAAGCTTTGTATCCTGATGCTGAACACCCGGTGGTGCGCACGCATCCCGAAACCGGCGAAAAGGTTTTGTTCGTGAACGGATTTACCACCCATTTCACCAACTTTCACAATGCCAGTAATGTGCGTGTTGGTCAAGATTTCACACAGGGCAGCAGTGGGCTGTTGCAGTACCTGATATCGCAAGCCATGATTCCAGAATACCAAGTGCGCTGGCGCTGGCAGCCGCACAGCGTGGCCATTTGGGACAACCGTTGCACCCAACACTATGCCGTCATGGATTACCCACCCTGCCACCGCAAGATGGAGCGCGCAGGCATTATTGGCGACGCGACATATTGAAATAGGTTTTGCCTCAACTTTTACACATCAAAATACCATGAACTTTTTAGATGGCTCACTCCTTCCTGAAAACCAGCAACCGCTGATCATTACTGCTGCGCCATATGCACCGTCGTGGATACCTTCAGATTTTCCTGAAGACATAGCGGTAACTATGGAACAGCAGGTACAAAAAGCGGTTGACTGTTACAACGCAGGCGCAGCGGTTTTGCATTTGCATGTGCGTGAAATGGATGGCAAAGGCAGCAAACGTTTGTCTAAATTCAACGAACTGATTGCCGGCGTACGTGCGCGTGTGCCAGACATGCTGATTCAAGTAGGTGGTTCAATTTCGTTTGCACCTGAATCTGATGGTGCTGCAGCTAAATGGTTGAGCGACGACACGCGGCACATGCTGGCAGAGTTGACGCCTAAGCCAGACCAAGTAACGGTGACGGTCAACACTTCGCAGATGAACATTTTGGAGCATATGTCGTATGACGACATCAAGGGCACGTCGATGGAAGACCCCGTTGTCTTCAATGCCTATAAGGAAATGACTGTACCCGCACAACCGGGTTGGGTGGAAGAACACATCAAACGATTGAGCGCCGCGGGTATTCAAAGCGCTTTCCAGTGCTACAACATCAACAGTTTTGAGTCGGTGGAACGGCTAATGCGTCGTGGTATTTACAAAGGGCCGTTGGTGATGAACTGGGTCGCGATCAGCGGCGGCATGGATGCGCCGAATATTTACAACTTGGCCAATTTTGTGCGAGCCACACCCGACGGAGCGGTTCTCACTGTGGAAAGCTCCATGCGCAACGTATTGCCCATCAACATGATGGGCATGGCCATGGGCTTGCACGTGCGCTGTGGTATCGAAGACAATTTGTGGAGTCAAGACGGTCAATCGAAAATGAGCACCGTGCA
>JBATPI010000051.1:0-5595 GCA_049291415.1 Paracoccaceae bacterium
GTGGCCGTCTGGGCGCTGGTTCCGGCCTTTGGCGCGCTGCCGTTCTGGCTGGGCGCGCCCGGCCTGCCGCTGATCTATGCCTATTTCGAGGGCGTCTCGGGCATCACCACCACAGGCTCCACGGTGATCGTGGGGGTTTTGGATCTGCCCCTGGGCATGAACCTGTGGCGCGGTATGCTGAACTGGCTGGGGGGGCTGGGCATCGCTTTTATCGCCATGATCTTTCTGCCGATCATGCGCGTGGGCGGCATGCAGTTTTTCCGCACCGAAGGCTTTGACACCTTTGGCAAGGCCCTGCCGCGCGCCACAGATATTGCCCGGCAACTGCTGATCTTTTATTGCAGTCTGACCGTCATAATCATGATCGTTTATGCCATTCTGGGCATGCCTGCGACCGAGGCGGTGATCCACGGGCTGTCCACCATCTCGACCGGCGGGTTTTCCTCGCGCAACACGTCGTTTGCCGATTACGGCACTGCGATCCAATACGCCGGGGCCATCTTCATGGTGCTGTCCTCGATGCCCTATATCCGCTTTGTGCAACTGATGAACGGGCAGGCGGGGCCCCTGTGGCGCGATGCGCAGGCGCGGGCCTATCTGCGCTGGCTGCTGGGGGCGGTGATGCTGGTGGGTGGCTGGCAAGTCTGGACCAGCGGCATGTCGATCGAGGCCGCCTTTCGCGAAAGCTTTTTCAACCTCGCGTCGATCATGTCCTCGACAGGTTACGGCATGGGCAGCTTTCCGGCCTGGGGCGGGGTGATGCTGGTCATCTCCTTTACCCTTGGCGTGGTGGGGGCCTGTTCGGGGTCATCGGCCTCGGGCCTGACGGTATTCCGGGTGCAGATCGCGATGGCGGTGCTGCGCCGTCAGATCCGGCAGATCACCAACCCGTCGGCGGTGGATCCGGTGAAATACGATGGCCGCACGGTCGAGGAAGACGTGATCTCGGCCTTGGTGATGTTCATCTCGGGCTACATCCTGATCCTGGGGGTGCTGAGCGTGGCGGTCACGCTGACCGGGGTGGATATCGAAAGCGCGCTGTTCGGAGTCTGGACCTCACTGGGCAATATCGGCTACGGCTTTGGCCCGCTGGTCGAGCGGACCGGGACGTTCATCGACTATCCCGAAGGCGCTATCATGATAATGACGCTGGCGATGATCCTGGGCCGGCTGGGGCTGATGGCCATTCTGGTGATGATGTTGCCCAGCTTTTGGCGGCGCTAGGGGCGCGGTTTCCCGCGCCGCTAGACGTTATTGCCAGCACGACACCAGAACCGTCATGCCACGGGCGTGGTCAGACAGCGCGGCGGGGCTGAGCATTTCGGTCTGATCCGCTTCGGTGATCTGCAGGCCCTCGGCTTTCAGCCAGCCCGCCACCTTGGCTGATGAGGCGGCAAAAGCCACGCCTGCGGGCAGCTCTTGCCCCCCAGTGGCACCCGCCGTCGGGGCGGGCAGCAACAGGCCCAGCACCGCGCCGGTTCCATCGACCACCGGCCCGCCGGTATCGCCTGGCAGCGCGGTCAGCGTCAGCCGTTTGAAGCCCGCATCGCCGCCCAGATCGCTGGAGGCCTCCAGCGCGCCAAAGGTCAGGACCGGCGCGGGCAGGCGGTCTTCATAGGAATAGCCCGCCACGCTGATCTCGGCCCCGATACGGTCGGCGGCGGTCTGAAAGGTGGCAACAGAGCTGGGCGCAAGTTGGGTGCCGGGCGTCAGGATCGCCAGACCCAGACCTGCATCCACCGCCTTGACGGTGGCGTCAAACTCACGCTCCAGTGTGATGCGGCCGCAATTGGTGACGGCCTCGGCGGTGGTCACCACATTGCCCGTGGCATCGACGAAAAATCCGCTACGGCTGAACCTGGGTTTGCGCACCTCAAGGCCTGCCAACAGCCCGCGCCGGGCGCTGTCGTCCAGCGTCACCATACCCGGGTCCAGTGTCGCCGCCCCGGTTGAGGCAAAGCTGGCCGCCAGCACCTCGCGGATACGGGCGTCGCGGTCTTCCTGACCGGGGGCCGAGATCAGCATATAGCCTTTGATCGTGCCGCCCTTTTGCATGGCATAGGCATGGGTGTCGCGGGTGGCCGACGTGCCGTGAATGCGGAAATCGCGGTCGGTCTTGTCGCGCTCACCCATGGTGGGCATCGCGTCCAGCGTTTGCAGCACGTCATAGAGGCCATGTAGCGCCGCCACATCGCCGGGCTGCGAGATCAGAACCAGCGTCAGGTTTGAGCCGTTCTTGGCGCGGTAATGCACGAAGGGCGGCTCATAATGGTCAAATTCGATCAGCGCCAGCGGCAGGGTGAGCTGAATGCCGGCCTCAGCCTCGGTCACCGGGGCAAAGCCGAATTCGGCAATCTCGGCCTGATAATTGGCCACCAGTGTGGCGCGTTGGCGGGTGGTCAGGGTGCCGGTCACATCCAGCCCCAGCGCCTCTTGCCAGGCAGCCATGGAGGTGCGGGTGCCCTTGCCATAGGCGCCGTCGATGCCACCGGGATAAAACCCGAACCATTGCAGCGCGGTTTGCAGCAATTTGCGGTCATCCGCCGACAGCGTGGCTTCGGATGCGCGGGCCTCTTGCAGGGTTTCTTCGGGTTCTGAGGCGGGTGCCTCTGCGGGTTCGACCACCGGTTCGGCGGCAACAGAATCGGGGGCTGGTTCTACCTCGGGTTCGATTGCTGGCTCTGGCACGGCTTCGGTCGTCACTTCGGGCACCGTGGCCGACGCGCCGGCCAGCGGCCAGAAAGCGACGATGAAATCAGATTCTTCGGCAATAAAGCTATCGGCCGGAATCAGGTTTTCACTGCGCAGCGCGTTCAGCTTTGCGGCCCCTTCGGCCACCTTATAGGGGCCCAGAACAATGGCATACCAGCCAGATTTCAGTTTGAATCCGTGGGTTTCCGGGAAAAATGCCGCATAGGCCGCGGCACGTTCCAGCGCTGTCGCCTCTTGCGGTTGCGCTTCGATCTGCAGCCAGACCCGGTCTTGGGCGCGCGCCGCGGATGAGGTCAGCGCGACGGTAAAGACCACAGCGAAAAGCAGGGCGGCGGCAGACAGGGCGGCGGCGCGAAAGGCAGCGAACATACGGGTACAGTCCCTTTTGGTCAGGTCTCAGGCCCCATTGGCCGACCCGACAGCATCTTTGGCGCGCCACATTATCCATGGCCCTCGCAAGGGCAAGGCCAAACCCGCCGGACGTTCAGGGAATTGACCGCATCCGCCCTAGTGGATAGGGAGAGCGCGCATCAGGCAAAGGGCAGGGCGATGGCTGAAACGACCACAACCCCCAAGAGCTTTCAGGAAATCATCCTGCGGCTGCAGGCCTATTGGGCCGCGCAGGGCTGCGCGATCCTGCAGCCCTATGACATGGAGGTCGGCGCAGGCACCTTTCATCCCGCCACCACCCTGCGCAGCCTGGGCGCGCGCCCTTGGGCGGCGGCCTATGTGCAGCCCAGTCGCCGGCCGACCGACGGGCGCTATGGCGAGAACCCGAACCGCTTGCAGCACTACTATCAGTATCAGGTCATCATCAAACCCAGCCCGCCCGATCTGCAGGCGCTTTACCTCGGCTCGCTGCAGACGATTGGCATCGACATCGGCCTGCACGACATCCGCTTTGTCGAGGATGACTGGGAATCCCCCACTCTGGGCGCCTGGGGTCTGGGATGGGAGGTCTGGTGCGACGGCATGGAGGTCAGCCAGTTCACCTATTTCCAGCAGGTCGGCGGCCATGACTGCCGCCCCGTCTCGGGGGAGCTGACCTATGGGCTGGAGCGGCTGGCGATGTATGTGATGGGCGTCGATCATGTGATGGACATGCCCTTCAATGATCCAGCCAGCCCCATTCCCCTGACCTACGGCGACATCTTCCGCCAGACCGAAGAGGAATACAGCCGACATAACTTTGACGGTGCCGACACCGCGCAACTGTTGCGGCATTTTGAGGATGCCGAAGCGGAATGCGGCCGTCTCCTGGCCTTTCCGCCGGATGACCCGAAAACCGGCAAGCGCATCATCATGGCCCACCCGGCCTATGACCAGACCATCAAGGCCAGCCATCTGTTCAACCTCTTGGATGCGCGCGGCGTGATTTCGGTGACTGAACGTCAGGCCTATATCGGCCGGGTCCGCGCCTTGGCCAAGCAATGCGCCGATGCGTTCCGGCAGACCGAAGCGGGTGCTGACGCCGGGGCAGAGGCATGAATGCGGGCAAATTCGCAGTGGGGGTCATCGTGGTAACGGCAGTATTGGCAGGGGCGGCGATGTATTGGCTGCAGGTCTACGCCTATTATGATGAGGTCAGGTTTGAGCCGGGCAACGAGATCCGGCTGACCTCGGTGGTCTCAAACCTGCCAGAGCCGATCCTGGCCGAAGATGTCACCGGCATTGACGCCGACAGCAGCCCCTTGCGGTTCCGCGCCTGTTTCACCACGCCGATGTCTCAGGCCATGCTGACCGAGACCTACCAGATGTATGACGTGCCCGAGCCGACCTTTGGCCCCTCATGGTTTGACTGCTACGATGCCGTCACCGTGGGCGAAGCGCTGGAAAAGGGCGAGGCGCTGGCCTTTTTATCCGAACACCTGGCCCCTTACGGCATGGACCGCGTGGCCGCCGTTTTCCCCGACGGGCGCGGCTATGTCTGGAACCAGATCAACGAATGCGGCAAGGCCTATTACGAAGAACGTGACCTGCCCGCCGGCTGCCCATTGCCGCCAAAGGATAAGAACTGATGTCCGGATCGCCCTGCCACCTCTTGATCGAGCTGTTCTCCGAAGAGATCCCCGCGCGGATGCAAGGCGCTGCGCGCGACGCGCTGAAGCGGCTGGTGACCGATGGTCTGGTTGAGGCCGGGCTGACCTACGGCAGCGCCGGGGCCTTTTCCACGCCGCGCCGTCTGGTGCTGGCGGTTGACGGGCTGACCGCGCAGTCGCGCCCCGTGCGCGAAGAACGCAAAGGCCCCGCGACCACAGCGCCCGCGCAGGCGGTTGAGGGGTTTTTACGCGCGACCGGGCTGACGCTGGAGCAGTTGGAAAAGCGCGCCGACAAAAAGGGCGAGGCCTATTTTGCGGTGATCGAACGTCCGGGCCGCCCAGCCGCTGACATCATCGCCGAGGTGCTGGGCGCCACCATCCGCAATTTCCCCTGGCCCAAGTCTATGCGCTGGGGCTCCGGCAGCTTGCGCTGGGTGCGGCCTTTGCATTCCATCCTGTGCCTTCTGGGCGATGAGGGCGGCGCGCAGGTCGTGCCGCTGACCGTGGACGGGATCACCGCAGGCAACACCACTGAAGGTCACCGTTTCATGGGCGCGGGGCGGTTCACCGTGACCGGCTTTGACGACTACGCCGCCAAACTGCGCCGCGCGCATGTGATGCTGGACACCGCCGAGCGTGAGGCCGCGATCTGGTCAGGCGCGCAAAATCTGGCCTTTGCGTCGGGGCTGGAGGTGGTCGCGGATGCGGGCCTCTTGTCCGAGGTGGCGGGGCTGGTTGAATGGCCGGTGCCCTTGATGGGCCGGATTGCGAAAGATTTTCTGGGCCTGCCGGCCGAGGTGCTGCAAACCTCGATGCGGGAGCATCAGAAATTCTTCTCGGTGAA
>JBATPI010000052.1:0-2603 GCA_049291415.1 Paracoccaceae bacterium
GTGCCATGCGTCTGCCGGGGGCCACGGGCCGCACGGTCGCCGGGCGGGCGCTGAACTGGGCCGAAGTGCGACCCGAATGGGGTCTGGCCGGATGCACCGCCTTTATCGCCGCGCCGCGCGAGGTTACCGCAAATGCCGTTCTGGCGGGCCGGGCCTTTCTGCACAGCTATGACTGGCAGGCCGATGTCGGGTTCGCCACGCTGGAGTTGATCCTGACCGCGCCGGTGGTGGTGGCCAGCTGGATCAGCCTGCAATACTATGGCTCAACCGTCGCGCCCGCTGTCTTTGGCGGCGGTAACAAGCTGATCCACAATGTCGTGGGCGGCATCGGCGTGCTGCAGGGCAACGGCGGCACGCTGCGCCCCGGCCTGCCCTGGCAGACCGTACATGACGGCGCGCAGCTGGCGCATAAGCCGTTGCGCCTGTCTGTGCTGATCGAAGCCCCGCGCGAGGCAATTCTGGATGTGCTGGCCCGGCATGACGGGGTGCGGGCGCTGTTCGACAATGGCTGGCTGCATCTGTTTGCGCTGGATGACGGCCAGATCGCCGCCCGCTACCGGCGCGGACTGATTTGGGACGACAAACAGTATCAGCGCAGCGTGGGAAAGTAGTCGGCCGGCGACAGAGTGATGTCGGCCGGATCCACTCCGGCGGTCAGCACCCGGATCGGCGGCCCGACCATCCCGGGCTGTGGCACCCCGGCCAGCGCGGCCAGCACGGCGTCAATCGCCATCACGCCCTGGGCTATCGGGTCATCAAACGGGGCGGCGGCAATCTGGCCGCCAACCAGACCACGCGCCACCGAATGGGTGACATAGGTGGCAGCCAGAACCGGCCCGCCCGGCTGCGCGGACTGCATCGCCATCGCGGCCTCAATGGCCGGGGCAGCGCCGATGATGACGTCGGGGTCGGGCACCTGGGTCAGCGCCTGCTCCAGCATCTGCAACTGCGCGGCCGTGCCGGTGTCGCAGCCATAAACCGCCGTGATCCGCAGAGCCGATCCGGCCAGCCCGTCACGCAAGCCCCGCTCCAAGGGCGCAACCCAGCCGGATTCCGCCGGGCCCGTCAGCAGAATTGCCGTGCTGTCCGGACCACCCACTGGATAGAACAGCGCCAGATGTCGGCCCAGATCCAGCCCCATGTCACGCCAATCCACCCCGACATGTGCAGCCAAAGCTGGCGATTGCAGCGCATTGACCAGCCCGATCACCGGCTGCGCCTCGGCGGCCCTGGCCACCGCGGCCAACAGCGCCGGATCGTCCGAAGACACCGCCCCGATCAGAATCGCCTCTGGCTGCAGGCGCTGACAGCTGTCCAGCTGGGCGATCTGATTTTGCAGCGCGGTATAGCCCCCCGCCTCAAAGAACCGCAAGGACAGGCCGCGGCGGGCGGCCTCTTGCTCCAGCCCATAGGCCACGCTCAGCCAGTATTCGTCCTTGAAATGCGGCACCAACACGCAGACCAGACCGGCCTCGGCCATCGCAGGCCGGACGCCCGCCCCGCACAGGCAAAGAATTGCAGCCAGCAGCGCGGGCAGGTATCCATGGCGCATGACTCCAAGACGCTTTGACCGCCAGCTGCAATTCGTCTTCATGGTCCTCTCCGGGCTGACGATCCTTGTCGGCCTGACGTCTTTCGGCGTCAACCGCTTGCTGATCACTTCGCATGAACGGGTGCTGGGGGAAAGCATCGCCATCATCCAGCGGGCCGAGCGGATCGGGATCGACGCCGATCTGGCCGGCACCATGGCCGACCGGCTGGCCACCGCCACGACCGAGGCAGAGATTTTCCAGACCACCGATCTGTTGCGCGCACAGATCACCCGGATGGAGGCCGATATCGCCGATCTGCGGGCCTTTCTGGGTGATCCTGCGCCCAGCGCTTCAGGGGTACAGGACATCCGCGACCTGATTGCCGACATGGCCGCACTGGTGCGGCGCAAGACCGCTCTGGCCGGGGCCGTGCAGGGGGTGCAGGCACGGCTGGGTCAGGCCGGATCGCGGCTGTCGGCGCTGATCTCAAAGGAAAGTGATCTGGCACGCCTGCGCATCACCGCCGGGATCTGGCAGATGTATGCCGCCGCTCCGGGTCAGGATCTGCGGCCAATGCTGGATCGGTTGGCCGATACAGATTTCTTTGCGTTTGAACGGATCCGCGCGCTGGCCGATGCCAGCACCACGCTGACCCGCACCGCCGAGCAGATTGCCGCCAGCGCCGATCCGGGCGATTTGCAGTCGCTGCGGGCGGTAATGCAGGGTGCCTTGGCGCTGGCCAAAACGCGCACGGTCTATCTGCCATCGCCGCAGGCGGCCCGGGCAGCGACCGAGGATCTGGCCCTGTTTGAGGCCGCGCTGGCGGATCAGGGACTGATTGCCATTAAACAGGCCGAACTGGATGCAGCGGCCGATCTGTCGCGCCTGTCGGATCATCTGCAGGCGCAATTGGGCGTACTGACCACTGAAGCGCGGGCCGGCCAGGAAGGCGCGCGTGCGTTGATGAAATCACGCATTGCCGATGCCGGATGGCGCGGGGCCGCGCTGAACGCGGCGCTGGCGGCGGTGATCGCTCTGGGCCTGCTGGCGGGCTATCTGGTCTGGGCGCGC
>JBATPI010000053.1:0-1764 GCA_049291415.1 Paracoccaceae bacterium
ATTTCAGCCAAGATGAAGCCGCACTCCTTCATCTTGGCTGAAATACTCATGAAAATACCCGAGGCGGTTGGCCGGAACGGCCAGAGCCGAGACAAAAGACCTGCGGCGCAGCCGCTCTGTTTCAAAGCGGCGGGCACGGATCCGGCTGCGCTGCCGGACGGCGCAAGGCCGCGCCTTTGGGCGTTTGCCCAAGGCAGGCCCCGCTTTCTTACCCCTGCGCCGGAATTGCCATGGTAATCCGCGCCCGGATCGGCAAGCCTGCGCCGCGGCCCCCCTGACCGACCCGCTCCCAGCACCAAGAGCCCCCATGCGACCCCTGCGCGGCATTACATACAAGCTGATTTCGGTGCTGATCTTCATCACCATGGCCGCGCTGATCAAGGCGACGTCCCAGCACGTGCCCGCCGGTCAGGTGGTATTCTTCCGCTCGCTCTTTGCTATCCCGGTGATCGTTGGCTGGCTGATGTGGCGGCGCGAACTTGCGGGCGGCTTTGCGGCCAAGAACCCTTTTGGCCACTTGTGGCGCGGGTTGATGGGCACGCTGGCCATGGGGTTCGGCTTTGCGGGTCTGGGCTATCTGCCGCTGCCCGAGGTGACCGCCATCGGCTATGCAGCCCCCATCCTGACGGTCATTTTTGCTGCGATGTTTCTGGGCGAAGAGGTGCGGCTGTTCCGTATCTCTGCCGTGGGGCTGGGGCTGATTGGCGTGCTGATCGTGGTCTACCCGCGCCTGACGGTGACCTCTGAGGGGGGCGCCGGGTATTCCCAGGCCTTCGGGGCATTGGTTGTGCTGGGCGGCGCGCTGTTTGCCGCGCTGGCACAGGTCTTTGTGCGCAAACTGGTGCAACAGGAAAAGACTGCCGCGATCGTGTTCTGGTTTTCGGTCACGGCAACCCTGCTGTCGCTGCTGACCCTGCCGTTTGGCTGGGTCTGGCCGACGCCGTTTGAAACGGCGCTATTGGTCACCGCAGGGCTGCTGGGGGGCGCGGGTCAGATCCTGCTGACCTCCAGTTACCGTGAGGCCGATGCCTCGCTGGTTGCCCCGTTTGACTATGCTTCGATGATCTTTGCCCTGCTGATCGGTTGGTTGGTATTCGACGAATTGCCCACCGGCACCATGCTGGCCGGAGCGGCGCTGGTGGTGACCGCAGGCTGCCTGATCATCTGGCGCGAGCATCGTCTGGGGCTGGAACGCGCACGTCAGCGCAAGGCGATGACTCCGCAGGGATGATGCCTTAGGTAGGATGGGCAATATTGCCCATCCTACTAGGTGCGTTCGCGCACGGGGGCATTCTGGTCCAGCAGATAGCGTTGCGACAGCGGAATCGCCGCAGCCCCCAACGCGCGCGCATCCGCCCCTACAGAGCCCGCCCGGATCACCGGGGCGGCAACCCCCGCCAGATCCAGCCGGTGCAGCGCCTCATCCGTGCGGGCCACGATCCGCGCCCGCACCGTCTCGGGCATCCAACCGTCAATCAGCACCGCCTCCAGTTCCAGAAGCGACGCCGCCGCCAGCGTTGCATAGGCCAGACCCTGCGCCGCAGCGTCGATCCAGGGGGCCAGCAGCGGCTCGGGCACCAGCCAATCGGCATGCTGATGCCACAGATGGTCTGACGGCACCCCCGCCGCGTCCATCGCCGTCGCCAGCACTGACAGCGAGGCCACGTCGATCAACCGCCGGCTGCCCCCATCCGGCCCCGGCACCGGCATCGGCCCGACCCCTGCCGCATTGCCGGTGCGGCCCAGGAACAGCTGGCCATTGAT
>JBATPI010000054.1:0-35702 GCA_049291415.1 Paracoccaceae bacterium
AGCTGGATCATGGGCTATACCCTGAACCGGGTGTCCTTGTTCGCGCTGATTTTCAGCATCGGTATTCTGGTCGATGACGCCATTGTGGTGATCGAGAATATCGCCCGACACTGGGGCATGGGCGGCAAGCGTTCACGCGCACAGGCCGCGATTGATGCGGTGGCCGAGGTGGGCAACCCCACGATCGTCGCCACCCTGACCGTGGTGGCCGCCCTGCTGCCGATGCTGTTCGTCTCGGGCCTGATGGGCCCGTATATGTCGCCCATTCCCGCCAATGCCTCGGCCGCGATGATCTTTTCGTTCTTTGTCGCGGTGATCATCACGCCCTGGCTGATGGTCAAGATCGCGGGCCGCGCGGATATGAGCGCGCATGGCCATGACGAGGAAGGCGGCGGCCATAAGGGCGGCCTTCTGGAACGGTCTTATGCCGCTGTGGCAGCACCTCTGTTGAAAACCAAGGCCCGGTCGCTGACCTTCTTGCTGGTCACGGCTGTCTTGTCTTTTGGCTCGCTGGCCGCGCTTTACACCCGCGATGTCACGGTGAAACTGCTGCCCTTTGACAATAAATCAGAGCTGGCGGTGATGATCGACCTGCCAGAAGGGGCATCAGTTGAGGCCACCGACCGTGTGGCGCAGGACGTGGCGCGGATCGTGCTGGCGATGCCAGAGGTGATCTCGGTGCAGACCCATGCGGGCACGCCTGCGCCCTTCAACTTCAACGGCTTGGTGCGGCATTACTTCTTGCGTGAAGAGCCGCAACTGGGCGAGGTCTCGATCCTGCTGGCGGCCAAGGACCACCGTGACCGCAGCAGCCATGAGATTGCGCTGGATATCCGCACGCAGCTGGCGGGGTTGGATCTGCCTGCGGGAACCAGCCTGAAAACGGTGGAACCGCCGCCGGGGCCGCCGGTGATTTCTACCCTTCTGGCCGAGGTTTACGGCCCCACGCCCGAAGTGCGGCGCGCGGCGGCAACCAAGATCAGGCAGGCGTTTGAGAGTGTGCCCTTTGTCGTTGATGTCGATGACAGTTTCGGGACCGAAGCGCGGCGGCTACGGGCGACAATCTCGACCGATCAGTTAGAGTTCTTTGGCGTTCAGGAACAGGATGTGTTCGACACGCTGGCCATTCTGAACGGCGGGCAGACCGTGGGCTATTCGCACCGCGGGCAGGGGCGCTATCCGACGCCGTTGCAGATTGCCTTGCCCAAAGAGCGCAAGGTGATGGACGAATCTTTCCTGACCACGCCCATCCCGGCCAACACCATTCCCGGCGCGCGCGGTGTTGTGGAATTGGGCGATGTGGTTGAAGTGCGCGAAGAAGCGTCGTCCTTCCCGATCTTCCGGCATAACGGACGCGCGACCGAAATGGTCACGGGTGAGTTGGCGGGGGCCTTCGAGGCCCCGTTATACGGCATGCTGGCGGTGTCTGATGCGCTGGACGCCATGCAGTGGGACGAGGGGATGAAACCCGTGGTCAGCCTGCACGGCCAGCCCGCCGATGAAGGCGTGGTGACGCTGCTATGGGATGGCGAATGGGAGGTGACGTTTGTGACCTTCCGCGACATGGGGGCGGCCTTTGGCGTGGCGCTGTTGGCGATCTACATCCTGGTCGTCGCGCAGTTCGGCTCGTTCCGGCTGCCATTGGTGATCCTGACGCCGATTCCGCTGACGTTTCTAGGTATCATTCTGGGCCATTGGCTGTTTGGCGCGCCGTTCAGTGCGACGTCAATGATCGGGTTCATCGCGCTGGCGGGGATCATTGTGCGCAACTCGATCCTCTTGGTCGATTTCATCCGCCATGCCACGCCCGAGGGCGACCACCGCACGACGGTAGCCATTCTGATCGAGGCCGGGTCGATCAGGTTCAAGCCGATCCTTCTGACCGCCATTGCCGCCATGATCGGTGCTGTGGTGATCCTGGCGGACCCGATCTTTCAGGGTCTGGCGATCTCGCTTCTGTTCGGGTTGCTGACATCAACCCTGCTGACCGTGCTGGTCATTCCAGCAATCTACCGGGTGTTCCGCACCTGACCTTCAACCATAGGAGACTGACATGACCCTGGACCGCACAATTTTCGCCTTTGCCGGCGTGATGATCCTGATCTCGGTGGCGCTGACCACCTGGGTCTCGCCGTATTTCGTCTGGCTGACCGTGTTCATCGGCGCGAACCTGTTGCAATCGGCCTTTACCGGCAAATGCCCGGCGGCCTTTGTGTTCAGCAAGCTGGGCATCAAATCGGGTTGCGCCTTTCGCTGATCGGGGCGGGGGTCACGCGCCGCAGGCGAAGTTGTCAGCTATGTAAGGTTGGCAACAGGCTGGCGCGAGCAACGGCAGTCAGACTGAGTTTCACCAGACCACGGGTCGAGCCGATGCAAATGGCGCGACAGAGGGGCCGGGTAGAATTCAACCGACTGCCGCGGGCAGCCCACAAAGGACCACTGAAATGCGTATTCAACTTTATTCAGCCGCTCTGCTTGCCGCAATGTTCGCCGGGGGCGTGGCGCAGGCTGAACAGACCACCGGTCAGGTCAAATCCGTTGACCCGGTTGCGATGACCATTACGCTGGAAGACGGCACCGTCTATACGGTACAACCCGACTCCAAAGACCACACCCGCCTGACCGGGTATCTGCCCGGCGATACCGTCACGCTGGAATGGGCCATGGACGGCGACAAACACCTGGCCAGCGCAGTCAGTGCCGAGACGGTCAAACCAGTTACCGGCAAGGTGAAATCGGTGGACATGACGGCGCATAGCGTCACGCTGGACGATGGCATGGTCTATACGTTCAACGCCGATGAGTCCCACCTCGGCGGGCTGCAAGCCGGGGATTCAGTGTCGATCCTGGCAGATACATCCGGTGCTGGCACGAACGGCCGCTCGATCGAGGTCGGTGGCACGCATACCGTGACCGGCATTGTGAAAACGGTGGACCCGGCGTCAGGCAAGGTCACTTTGATGGACAGCACGGTCTATACCTTTGACAAAGACACGGCAATTGATGGGTTCAAGGCCGGTGATAACGTCACCATCTCGGCCGATGATGTGGGGGGCACGCATCAGGGCCTATCCATCGGCTCCGCGGGCTGATCGCGGCCGGCCTAGTCACAGGGCAATCACCCGAGAATCGTTTTGGGGGCGCCGCGGCGCCCCTTTTGTCTATGACCGGGCAGTCAGTCCTTCAACAACAGCCACAGCGCGCTGCAGGTCAGCACCACTCCGATCGCCACCAGTGCGGGGGGCAGGCTGCCGTTCATTGCCAGCTCCCACAGGATCACCCATGAGGGGACCAGATAGGTATAGGCCATGACCTTGGCCGCGGGCAGGTGCATGCTGGCGAATTGCACCAGATAGGATGTGGTTGCGGTGGCCGCGATGGCGACATAGGCCAGCGTGACCCAGACGATTGCGGGCAGGGCGGCCCAGTCGGTGGCCAGCATCTGGCGCGATGACCAGACTAACAGCACCAACGCCCCCGCCGACATGGTCAGAAAGGTGGACACCACCGCCGTCTCGCCCCGGTTCAGCTTGCGCACCAGCGCGGTATAGGCGGCATGACAGGCGCAGCCCCAGAAGTAGATCGCCTCGCCGCGGCCCACCTCAAACCGCAACAGCGCGCCCAGATCGGCGCGAAAGATCACCCACAGCGCACCCGCGGCCCCCAAGGCCAGCGCCAGCGACATGCGGCCGGTCAGGCGCTGGCGCAGGAACAGCCAGCCAAAACCCGCGGCCATCACCGGCGTCAGGGTAAAGACGGCGGCGGTGGAAATCGCCGTGGCGGTTTTCAGCCCTTCGAACATCAGAACGAAATAGGCCGCCATCAGCCCACCCAGGATCAGCCAGCGCCAGGGCGCCACCCGCAGGGGCCGACGCAGATTGCCGCCCGACAGCCGGACAATCGCCCAGAGCATCGCCGCCGCAATGACGAAGCGCAGCGCCGAGATCACACCCGGATCGACATGTCGCGCCGCGAGAGATCCCAGAGAGAACGACCCCGCCACCAGCGCGGAAAACGCCAGCATCGCGGCATGGCCCTGTGCCGCACGGGTCACTTTCACAGAACCCACGCCTTTGCTGCCTCTTTCAGATCGGTCAGAAAGGCCTGCACCTTTAGTGTGCGGTGCAGATCGACATGGGTGACGATCCACAGCGGTGATTCCCATTCCGGGCGCGGCGGCATCACCTGCACCAGCTCGGGGTCGTCATGCGCCTTGTAGCAGGCCAGAAAGCCGATACCCGCCCCCGCCCGCAGCGCCGCTTCGCTGGTGGCGGGTTCAGAGGTGCGGAAGGTCAGGGCGGCGTCGGGGACGGCCTCTTGCAGCCAGCGTTCAAAGGGCGCGCGGCTGGCCCCGCCTTCGGACACCACAAAGCGATGCTGCGCCAGATCGGCGTCACTGGTGGGCAGGCCATGCGCCTTTGCATAGCTGCGCGCGGCATAGAGACCGGTGCGGATGCGCGCCAGCGGTTGCACCACGTTGTCGGCCTCTTGCGGGGCTGACCCGGCGCGGATCGCCACATGCGCCTCGCCGTAATCCAGTCGGAACAGGCGCAAGTCGGTCAGGAACCGTACGATGACCTGCGGCCAATGCGTCTGAAACCCGGTCAGCACCGGCGCCAGCAGATCCGACAGCCCGGCGATCGAGGTGACGATCAGCTCTCCCTGCACGGTCTCACCCTGACCTTTGATCCGGTTGGCCAGTTGGGCGAATTGCTCATCCGCGGTCTGCGCCACGGCCATCAGATCGCGCCCGGCCTCAGTCGGGGTATAGCCGCGGGCGTGGCGCTGAAAGAGTTTCACGCCCAACCGCCCCTCCAGCGCGTCAATGTGGCGGATCACGGTGGCATGATGCACGCCCAACACCTCGGCAGCGCCAGACACTGTGCCCAGACGGGCCACCTGAAAGGCAGTGCGAAGTTCGTCCCATTGCTGCATCATGGCCTCATGTATCGGGTTTGCGCCATCAAGCGCGAAACCGATGCGGGTTGCAAGCGGTGGGGAAAGCCGCACTTTTGCGTGGTGGCAGAGGATGTTTTAGGATCGGGTGAACGGGAAAGGGATTTTACCATGCGCCTTGCGTTCGTTTTCAGTGTCGCCGTCAGTATCGCCCCTGTGGCTGTGCTGGCCGATGAGGCCTGCCGAATTCCGGCCTATTCCTCGGACAGTTTTGGCTTTGACATCGCGGTGCATGAGGGGCCATCGCTGACCAGCCCGGTCAAGGGTGTGTTGGCGAAGGGTCAGCCGGGCACCGATGATGAGGGCTTTGGGGCCGAGTTTGTGGTGGTGGAAATGGTCGGTGGCTGGGCCCGCATCGCTCAGGTGACCGGGCCGGATGGCATCGGCCCCGGCGGCCCTGAGGGCTGGATGGACGGCGGCTATATCCAGTTTGTGGCGCAGACCGGGCGGGGCTATGCCGCACCGGATGCCGGGTCTGATCCGGTCTATACCGGCACCGAATGGCCCTATGCGCAGGCGCTGCTGGATTGCTCGGGCGACTGGGCGCAGATCCGCTTTGACGTGCTGGATCTGACCGGCAGAGAGACGGTCTCGCTGGGCCAGACAACGGCCTGGGTGCGCGGGGCCTGTTCCAACCAGCGCACCACCTGCGACGGGCTGTCGGGTGATGCGCCCTGAGGGCGGCGTCAAACGGGCCTGCGTCGCACACCCGGCCTGCCTTGGCCGTCAATGAAAGACCCTCCATGCCCCCACGCTTTACCGACCGCCCGATCCTGTCGTCGCTGACACCCATGGCGCTGGTCTTGGCGGCGGCGGCTTTCATGCTGACGCTGACGCCATCGTTGGTGCCGCGCAGCGGGCTGTTGCAGGGCGCAGTGGCGGGGCTGAGTTTCGCGCTGGTCTACGGGTTGGTGGCGGGGCTGGTGGCACTGTGGCTGTGGCTGGGCATGCCCGACTGGCGGCATCCGCGGCTGCGGTATCTGGCCTGGGCGGTAACGCTGGCGGTGTTGGCCTATGGGCTGGCGCGGGTGACAGGCTGGCAGAACGCGGTTCGGCAGGCGGTAGAGATGCCCCCGGTTGAGACCGCGCGCCCCTTGATAATCGCGGCCACCGGGCTGGGGGTGGCGGGGCTGCTGATCCTGCTGGGGCGGCTGTTTCGCCGGGCTGCGGTAATTGCGGCGAACCGGCTGGCGCGGTTGATGCCGCCGCGGGTAGCGATCACGTTGGGAACGGTGATTGCGGCCTGGCTGTTCTGGTCCATCGGCAACGGGGTCTTGCTGCATGGCGCGCTGAAGACGATGGATGCGGGCTATGCTGCGGTGGATGCGTTGATCCCGCCGGGCGATCTGCCGCCCAGTGATCCGCTGAAATCCGGGTCGGCGGCGTCCTTGGCCAGTTGGCAATCCTTGGGCGCTGCGGGCCGTGACCGGGTGCAGGCCACGCCGGACGCCGCCACCATTGCCAGCCTGACTGGTGCTGCGGCGGTTGACCCCTTGCGGGTTTATGTCGGGCTGAACAGCGCTGACACCCCCGAAGCCCGCGCCGATCTGGCGCTGGCCGAGCTGATCCGCATCGGCGCGTTTGACAGGCAGATCCTGGTCATCGCCACGCCCACCGGCACCGGCTGGATCGACCCGGCGTCAGTCGCCCCGCTGGAAATCCTGTGGGGCGGGGATGTGGCCTCGGTCTCGGTGCAATATTCCTATCTGCCCAGCTGGCTGTCACTGCTGGTGGAGCCTGAATATGGGCACGAGACCGCCCGCGTGGTCTTTGCCCGGATCTATGACCATTGGCGGCAGATGCCTGCGCAGACGCGGCCGCGGCTTTATCTGCATGGCCTCAGCCTGGGGGCTCTGAACTCGGATATCTCGCTGGATTTCACCACCGTGATCGGCGATCCACCGAATGGTGCGTTCTGGGCCGGCCCGCCCTTTGCCAGCCGCAGCTGGCCACGGTTCACCGCCGGGCGCGATGCGGGCACGCCCGCCTGGTCGCCGCGGTTCCGCGATGGGGCATTGGTGCGGTTCACCACCCAGACCAACACGACAGAGGTCGCCGATGCGCCCTGGGGGCCGATGCGGATGATCTATCTGCAGTATCCGTCCGATGCGATTGCCTTCTTTGAACCCGCCAGCTTTTACCGCGCGCCGGACTGGATGGCCGCGCCGCGCGGGGCGGATGTCTCGCCTGAGTTGAACTGGGTGCCGGTTGTCACCTTTGTGCAGCTTTTGACCGACATGATGACCGCCACCACCACCAATGCCGGTCATGGCCATGTCTATGCGGCCCGCCACTATCTGGACGGCTGGGTCGCGCTGACCGATCCGCCGGGGTGGGATGAGGCCAAGCTGACGCGTCTGCGGGATTGGTTCACCGCGCAGGGGCTGTAGGCCCGCCGCTTGACTCTGCGCCCCATCGGGCGTATCGCCACGCCAATTCCCCCGGAGGCCAAGGCTTCCGGTCCCTAGGTATTGTCCGGGATCGCCACCTGTCAGCGCGTTGCGCCCACAGGTGCTGTTTCGCTTTGCATAGGGAATCTGCCGCCCCATATAGGGGCAAACAAAATGAGGTGCGCCGATGTTTGAAAGCCTGTCAGAACGCCTTGGTAGCGTGTTCGACCGCCTGACCAAGGCCGGCGCACTGTCTGAAGCCGATGTGATGACCGCCCTGCGCGAAGTGCGGGTGGCGCTGCTGGAGGCGGACGTTTCCCTGAACGTTGCCCGCGATTTCATCAAGCGGGTGCAGGACAAAGCAACCGGCTCGGCAGTGACCAAATCGGTCACTCCCGGCCAGATGGTCGTCAAGATCGTGCATGATGAGCTGATTCATGTGCTGGCGGGCGATGGTCCTGCGGATGCGCTGAAGATCGACAATCCACCCGCAACGATCCTGATGGTGGGTCTGCAAGGCAGTGGCAAGACCACCACCACCGCCAAACTGGCCAAGCGGCTGAAGGAAAAGAACGGCAAGAAGGTTCTCTTGGCGTCTTTGGACACCAACCGCCCGGCTGCGATGGAGCAGCTGGCGATTCTGGGCGTGCAGATCGGCGTGGATTCGCTGCCGATCGTCAAGGGTGAGACGGCGGTGCAGATCGCCAAGCGGGCGAAGACCCAGGCGTCTTTGGGCGGCTATGATGTGGTGTTTCTGGACACCGCCGGCCGGCTGCACATCGACGAAGTGCTGATGGCCGAAGTGCAGGCGGTGCGCGACATCGCCAGCCCGCGTGAGACGCTGTTGGTGGTCGATGGTCTGACCGGGCAGGACGCGGTGAACGTGGCCGCTGAATTTGACGGCAAGGTCGGCATCTCGGGCGTTGTGCTGACGCGGATGGATGGTGACGGGCGCGGCGGTGCGGCGCTGTCGATGCGGGCGGTGACCGGTAAGCCGATCCGCTTTGTCGGCCTGGGCGAAAAGATGGATGCCATCGAGGTGTTCGAGGCCGAGCGCGTGGCGGGCCGTATCCTTGGCATGGGTGACATCGTCGCTTTGGTCGAGAAGGCACAAGAGACCTTTGAGGTTGAGCAGGCCGAGCGGATGGCCAAGCGGTTCCAGAAGGGTCTGTTCAACATGAACGACCTGCGGATGCAGCTGGAGCAGATGCTGAAGATGGGCGGCATGCAGGGGCTGATGGGCATGTTGCCCGGCATGTCCGGCATGGCGAAAAAGGCCGAAGAGGCGGGATTTGACGACCGCATGTTGCGCCGCCAGATCGCGCTGATCCAGTCAATGACCAAGCGTGAGCGCGCCAACCCCGACCTGATGCAGGCCAGCCGCAAAAAGCGCGTGGCAGCAGGGGCCGGGATGGAGGTGTCGGATCTGAACCGGCTGATCAAGCAGCACAAGCAGATGGCCGACATGATGAAAAAGATGGGCAAGGGCGGCATGATGAAGCAGGCCATCAAATCCTTCATGGGTAAGGGCGGCATGCCGGATCCCAGCAAGATGACGCCCGAACAGCTGACCGAAGCGGCCAAGGGCATGCAGCAGGGTATGGGCGGTATGGGCGGCATGGGAATGCCGCGCGGCATGACCCTGCCTGCGGGCCTGTCCGGTCTGACGCGCAAGAAATGATCTGATGATGGCCGGCCCCGTGCAGCAGTTTTCGAACACCGTGCCGGTCATTTTGACCGAACGGCTGTGCTTGCGCGCGCCCCGGCTTGAAGATTTCGAATATCACGCCGATTTCCACGCCAGCCCGCGTGCGATTTGGGAGGGGGGCGAAAAGCCTCGCAAAGAGGCTTGGTACAACTGGGCGGGCGATGCGGCATCCTGGGGTCTGCGCGGCTATGGTGCGTTTTCGGTCGATATGAACGGCGCCTTTGTCGGCGAGGTCGGTCTCTATCAGCCTGACCATTTCCCCGGCCCGGAACTGGGCTGGTTCGTCATTCCCGAAGCGGAAGGCCAAGGCATTGCGTTTGAGGCCGCCACGGCCGTCCTGGGCTGGATCCGCGACAGTTTCGACTGGCGCTGCGTCACCTCGATCATCGAGGCGGGCAATGCACGGTCCATCGCACTGGGCCAGCGGCTGGGCGGCAAGATCGTGGTCGACGCAGCCTATCCGGGCATCGATCCCGGCGATGTTGTGATCCGCCATGACCTGCGGAGGATGCGATGATCGCTCTGTCCGGCATTCCGGTGATCGACACTCCCCGCCTGCGGCTGCGCGGGCCGCGGGCTGATGATTTTGAAGTTTACGCGGCGTTCCAGTCTTCGCCCCGATCTGCGTTGATCGGTGGGCCGATGGCGCGGGTGCAGGCCTGGCGCTCGTTCGGCCATCTGACCGGACATTGGGCCCTGCGCGGTTATTCGATGTTCATCCTGGCCGATCGGCAGACGGACACGGCGCTGGGCATGGCCGGGCCGTGGTTCCCCGAAGGCTGGCCCGAGCCGGAAATCGGCTGGTCGATCTGGGATGAGAGCGCCGAGGGCAAAGGTCTGGCGCATGAGGCCGCCCTGGCCGCCCGCACCTTTGCCTATGACAGGCTGGGCTGGACCACCGCGATCTCGTTGATCGCGACGGGCAACACCCGGTCTGAGGCACTGACCCTGCGCATGGGTTGTGTGCAAGAGGGCAACTTTGCGCATGAGGCCTTTGGCGAAAGCCGGATCTTCCGGCATCCGGGCCAAAGTACGGGCCAGACCACGGAAAAGGGGCATTGATGGATATCGCCGCAAAAGCCGCGACACTCTTGAACGATCACCGCGTGTCGATCGACCGTCTGGATGCAATCCTGGTCTATACGCTGGCCGAGCGGTTCAAGCATACGCAGGCTGTGGGCCGGCTGAAGGCCGAACATGAGTTGCCGCCCTCTGATCCCGCGCGTGAGGCGCAGCAGATCACGCGGTTGCAGGCACTGGCCGAAGAGGCCGATCTGGATCCCGAATTCGCCAAGAAATTCCTGACCTTCATCATTGGTGAAGTCATCAGGCATCACGAGAAACTGCAAAAGTGAAACCCTGTAGGATGGGCAATATTGCCCATCCTACGACGCCAGTCCTAAGGAGATAGACCATGGCTATGAAAATCCGGCTTGCCCGCGGCGGTTCCAAGAAGCGTCCGTTCTATTCGATCGTTGCCACCGACAGCCGCATGCCGCGCGACGGCCGTTTCCTGGAAAAGCTGGGCACCTACAACCCGCTTTTGGCCAAGGATGACGAGACCCGCGTAGTCATGAACATGGATCGCGTCACCCATTGGTTGGGTCTGGGCGCACAGCCAACCGACCGCGTTGCCCGCTTTCTTGAAGCTGCCGGCGCGCGTCCGAAGGCCGTTCGCAACAACGCCAAATCCGCCGTTCCCGGCAAGCAGATGGCCGAGCGCGCTGCCAAAAAGGCCGCCCGCGCTGCTGCTCCGGTTGAGGTTGCCGCTCCGGCTGAGGTTGTTGCTCCGGTTGAGGCTGCTGCAGAAGAATGATCTGATCGGGTGGCCCCGGTTCGTGGGGCCGCCCAACCTGCCAGAGGTGCGAGATGACTGACAGCCAGCCAACCGGCCCGCGCATCTGCGTGGGGGCCATTGCGGGTGCTTTTGGCGTAAGCGGAGAGGTCCGGCTGAAGTCATTTTGCACCGAGGCGGCTGATATCGCCTCATATGGGCCGCTTTATTCCAAGGATGGCAACCGCAGCTTTTCGTTGCGCCTGACCCGTCCGGTGGCGGGTGGTCTGGGCGCACGACTGGCCGGGGTTGAGACCAAAGAGCAGGCTGACGCCCTGAAGGGCACCGAGCTATTTGCCGACCGCGCGCGCCTGCCTGCGTTGCCTGAGGATGAGTATTATCACACCGATCTGATCGGTCTGGAGGTGCGCGATCCGGGCGGCGTGGTGATCGGCAAGGTGTTGGCCGTCCACAACCATGGCGCGGGTGACATTCTGGAAATACACGCGAATGGCCGCAAATCTGCCCTGCTTTTGCCATTTACCGTGGCCACAGTCCCAATGGTTAATATCGCGCAAGGTTGCCTTATCGCCGATATTCCCGAGGGTCTGGACTGACAGCGCCTGACGGATCGGAGACGGCGCCTGCGTCAGGGTCGGAGGACTGGGCTTGAACGTACGGCTGAAATTGCTGCAAGGCGCCACAGTGTGTTTGTACATGGGGCCACTTCTGGCCGGACTTGCGGGGTTCGGCTGGGCGATGTTGCCGCCCTTTGTCGCCGTCTTCGTGATGTGGCTGATGCTGTTGCGTCCGCATCAATGGCCGCGGTCAAATCGCGAATGGATGCGTCCCGCGTCCTGGCTGGCGGCGCTGGGTCAGGTCTTGTCCCAAGTGGCGCTGGTTGCGGCCCTGTTCGGGGCCGGGCGCGGCATCGGGGGTGTGTTGGGGGAACTGCCTATGGTGTTTCCGCTGTTCCCGTTGTCGATTTCTTTCCTTTCGGTTCCGCTGTCGCGGATGCTGTGGGATGCCGATGACGCCCTGCACAACGGGATCACGATTGATGAGATGATGTATCCTAAAACGCCCAAGGCCCGTATGGCGGGACCGGCACCGGTGCCGCAAACCAGCGTTGCCCAGCTGCTAGAGCTGCCCGACGATGCTGCCTTGGGTCTGGTGGGGCTGCTGTTGGAAGAGGCGCTGGATACCGATGACGCCTGGGCGCGGCTGTCAGACCTGTGTGACGCGCTGGAGGCTGCACCCGGACGCTATGCCGCCTTGCGTCAGGCGCTGGTTCTGTTGGCCACCGACCCAGAGAATTTTGCCGCCAATGTCACGCCCTCGGCCATGCGGTCAGCCTTCCGGGCGGCGGGCAGCGATTTGCGGCTGCTGCAATTGTTGTTGCCGCGTGCGGCTGTTCTGGCCCGCGTGATGCCCGAACGGCATGGCGAATTCCCCGATCTGTCCGTGTTGGCGGCGCTGACGAGACTGGATCTGCCGGGCCAACTGGCCTCGGATCTGGCAGCGTTGCGTACCGAATTGGCGACGCAGGAAAAGGATGATGTGCCGCCCCCCGCCCCGATGCAGCGGATTGCGATGGGTCAGGCGCAGACGACTTGAAGCGCGGGCGGTTTCGGTCGATAACCCCGGGCCATGAGTGATGCGCCCGCCCCCCCATTGACCGAAGCTGCAGCGAAAAGCCCCCGGACCAAGAGTCATGGCCGGCTGTCGATCCGTGCCAATGCGGTGCCGCGCGACCTGATGGCCGAGATGCCGCAGGTCCGTGGTGCGTTTCAGGCGCGGGTGATTACCCTCTTCCCCGAAGCATTTCCCGGCACGCTGGGTCTGTCGCTGACCGGCAAGGCAATGGATCTGGGCCTGTGGCGGCTGGACCCGATCGCTCTGCGTCCCTTTGGCGAGGGCAAGCACCGCAATGTTGATGATACCCCCGCGGGTGGCGGCGCGGGCATGGTTCTGCGCGCCGATGTGGTGGACCGTGCCTTGACGGCGGCGATGGAGGGCGCGCCGGCAGACGCTGCGCGCTGGCCAGTGATCTACCTGTCGCCCCGTGGCAAACCCTTTGATCAGGCGATGGCGCGGCGCTTTGCGGCGGGTGATGGTATCACGCTGCTGTGCGGTCGGTTTGAGGGTGTGGATCAGCGCGTGCTGGACGCGCGCGGGGTGCAAGAGGTGTCCTTGGGTGATTTCGTCCTGACCGGGGGCGAGATTGCGGCACAGGCGCTGCTGGATGCGGTGGTGCGGCTGTTGCCCGGCGTGTTGGGCAATGCTGACTCTGCGGTTGAGGAAAGTTTTTCGGATGGTCTCTTGGAGCATCCGCAATTCACCCGGCCCCAGGTCTGGCAAGGCCATGAGATCCCGGCGGTGCTGAGCAGTGGCAACCACGCCGAGATCGCCAAATGGCGCCGTGCGCAGGCCGAAGCGCTGACCGCAGAGCGGCGGCCAGATCTGGTGGCGCGGCGTGACGCGGGCCGCGACTGAGGCCCGTGCCACCGATCGTCCTTGACCGCTGCCCGTCCAGCCCCTATACGCCCGCAGTCCGGGGTAGAAATACCTGATCGGGCCCGATTCCCTATGTCATGGCCGGCGTGCTTTGTCCGGCTGCAGATCCGGGGGCGGCACGAAGATAAGCAGGCGCCACCTCTGGCGGGCCTTGCCTCTGCGGCAAGGGACCCGGTCAAAGACCAAGAGCAATGGCGCGGCATCACCTCTGCGGAAAACACCGCAGGCATATGGAGAATGGCGCATGAATCTCATCGCGCAGATTGAGGCGGAACAGATTGCCGCCTTGGGGAAAACGATCCCCGATTTCAAGGCCGGCGACACTGTTCGCGTCGGCTATAAGGTGACCGAAGGCACACGTTCGCGCGTTCAGAACTATGAAGGCGTCGTGATCGGCCGCAAGGGCGGCGCCACGATTGCCGCCTCGTTCACCGTTCGCAAGATTTCCTTTGGCGAAGGCGTTGAGCGGGTGTTCCCGCTGTACTCGACCAATATCGATTCGATCGAAGTGGTCCGCCGTGGTCGGGTCCGCCGCGCCAAGCTGTACTATCTGCGCGCGCTCCGTGGAAAATCGGCCCGGATCGTCGAAGACACCACCTACAAAGCCAAATCCGAATAAGAGGAGCCAGAGAGATGAAAGAGGGCATTCACCCCGAATATCACGTCATCGAAATCAAGATGACGGATGGTTCCACCTACAAGACCAAGTCCACCTGGGGCAAAGAAGGCGACATGATGTCGCTGGACATCGATCCCCTGGCCCATCCGGCATGGACCGGTCAGTCGGCCAAGCTGTTGGACACCGGCGGCCGCGTGTCGAAGTTCAAGAACAAATATGCTGGCCTGGGCTTCTAAGCCTTTCGCCGTCGGAAATCAGGGGGCGTGCCGCAGGGCGCGCCCTTTTGCATGGCATAAGGCGCGGTTTGGGGGAAAAACAGCCCGTCAAACCCCTTGCCCCGCGCGCTATCCTTGGATAGCCCCCTGAACCTATAGTCGTTGACAGCCGGACTACGGCTGCGGCATCGGACGGGGAAGACGGGCATGGCGCATATCATCGTTGTGGGCAACGAAAAGGGTGGATCGGGCAAGTCGACCACCTGCATGCATGTGGCCACGGCACTGGCGCGGATGGGCCACCGGGTGGGCGCGCTGGACCTGGACCTGCGGCAAAAGACCTTTGGCCGCTACGTTGAGAACCGCCGCGCCTGGATGGCCAAATCTGGCGTCACCCTGCCCAGCCCCGATTACCGCGATCTGCCCGAGGGCGATGCGGCCACCCTGGCCCCGGGCGAGAATGCCTTTGACCAGCGGCTGACCATGGCGGTCTCGGCCTTGGACCCGATCAAGGATTTCATCATCATCGACTGCCCCGGCAGCCATACGCGCCTGTCACAGGTGGCGCATTCGCTGGCCGATACGTTGATTACGCCGATGAACGACAGTTTCGTCGATTTCGATCTGCTGGCGCGGATTGATCCTGAGACCGGCAAGGTCAAGGGTCCGTCGATCTATGCCGAGATGGTCTGGGGCGCGCGTCAGTTGCGCGCGCAGGCCGGGCTGAGGCCGATTGACTGGATTGTCCTGCGCAACCGATTGGGCGCACAGCAGATGCACAACAAGAAAAAGGTCGGCGCCGCGCTGGAAGATCTGTCGCGGCGGATCGGCTTTCGCGTCTCACCGGGGTTTTCCGAGCGGGTGATCTTTCGCGAGCTGTTTCCGCGCGGGCTGACCCTGTTGGATCTGAAGGACAGCGGGGTTGAGCAGTTGAACCTGTCCAACATCGCCGCGCGGCAGGAATTGCGCGATCTGGTGACCGCGCTCAGGCTGCCGGGTGTGACGCTGCAGTTTTGAACAGAACGGCGCGGGCCACGCGCACCTGACGCACACCGCCCAGCTTTTGCAGGCGCTGGTCGAACCGACTGGGGCCGTCGGGCTGCTTTGGCTTGAACGGGGTCAACTGGCGCAAGATGGTCAGGGTCTTTGTCATGGGGTGATCTCCTTTCGGCTCTTGATGCCCCATTGTTGCGGCCAAGCCGGGCCGGTTTGTGGCAAACTGCGGCGCAAAACGGGGCTTTCTGCGAAGATCCGTCAACAGTGTGTTTCGCAGGCTTGAGCGCGGCATCCCAGCCATGGCACAGTCTGCCCAACGGGAATAAGGTCAGAGGGACCGATGCCGAATACACTGTATGATGCGCTTTTTGCACCTTTGGCCGACCGCAAGACCGCGCTGCTGATGCTGGATGGTGGCCAATACATCAGCGGCGCTGCGTTCGCGCAGATGGTTGCCAAGGCGGGTCATGCTTTGATCGAGGCGGGGGTGCAGCCCGGCGACCGGGTGGCCGCGCAGGTTGCCAAATCGCCCGAGGCGCTGGCGCTCTATGGGGCCACCGTCGGTGTGGGCGCGGTGTTCCTGCCGCTGAACCCCGCCTATACGACGGTCGAGATCGACTATTTTCTGGGCAATGCCACGCCGCGGCTGGTCGTTTGCGACCCCGCGCGGGCGGATGATCTGACGCCTGTGGCGGCGCGGTATGGCGCTGCGCTGCATACGCTGGACGGGGCAGGCGGCGGCACGCTGGCGCAGGCGATGGCGGGGCAGCCCGACCGGCTGGCACCGGTGCCGCGCGGGGCGGATGATCTGGCGGCGATCCTTTACACCTCAGGCACCACGGGGCGGTCAAAGGGCGCGATGCTCAGCCATGGCAACCTGCTGTCCAACGCGCAGGTACTGGCAGATCTATGGCAGTTTACGGACGCCGACGTGCTGCTGCACGCCTTGCCGATCTTTCACACCCATGGGCTGTTCGTGGCCTCGAACATCAGTCTGTTGACCGCTGGCCGGATGATCTTTCTGCCGGGGTTTGAGGCAGACCCCGTGCTGCGGCTGCTGCCGCAGGCAACGGTGATGATGGGGGTGCCGACCTTCTACACCCGGCTTCTGGACCATCCGCGCTTTGACCGTGATCTGGTGACGGGGATACGGTTGTTCATATCGGGGTCAGCGCCCTTGCTGGCCGAAACGCACCGCGCCTTTCAGGCCCGCACCGGGCATCGCATTCTGGAACGCTATGGGATGACGGAAACCAACATGAACACCTCAAACCCCTATGAGGGCGAGCGGCGGGCGGGCACCGTAGGGCTGCCACTGCCGGGGGTGGATCTGCGGATCATGGCGGATGGGGCCGAGGTGCCGGCGGGTGAAGCGGGGGTGATCGAGGTGCGCGGCCCGAATGTGTTTCAGGGCTATTGGCAGATGCCGGAAAAGACCGCCGAAGAGTTGCGTCCCGATGGCTGGTTCATCACCGGCGACATCGGGCGGCGCGACGATGCGGGCTATGTGCAGATCGTCGGTCGGGCCAAGGATCTGGTGATCTCGGGCGGCTTCAACGTCTATCCGGTTGAGGTGGAGGCGGAACTGGACGCGCATCCGGACGTGCTGGAAAGTGCGGTGATCGGCCTGCCGCACCCGGATTTTGGTGAGGCGGTCTTTGCAGTGCTGGTCGCCCGTCCCGGTGCGATCCCGGACCCCGCCGCCGTGCTGGCCACCCTGCGCGACCGGCTGGCGCGCTATAAGCAACCCAAGGCCGCAATCGTGCTGCCCGCCCTGCCGCGCAACACCATGGGCAAGGTGCAAAAGGCCCAGCTGCGCCAGACCTATTCCGATTGGTTCATGGTCTGACCCAAGGCTGGGGGCTTCACCCCCAGACCCCGAGGATATTTGGGCCAAGATGAAGGGCCCAGTAGATTTCATCTTGGCAAAAATATCCCCGCCGGAGGCATCCGAAATTTCAGCCAGGAGCATCGTTCGAGGATAGTTCCGCATCGAGGAACCTCTCGAAGGCATCCAGATCGACCGGCTCGAATTGGCCAAAGCCCTGCATCCAGACCGAGGCGGCGCGCAGGGCATCCGGCTCGAGCTTGCACCAGACTACCCGACCGCGCTTTTCGCGGCTGATCAGGCCGGCTTCGGCCAGCACCTGAAGGTGTTTCGAGATCGCCGCCAGCGAGATGCCAAAGGGCTGCGCCACATCGGTGACGGCCATGTCATCTTCCAACAGCATGGTCAGGATCGCCCGGCGGGTCGGGTCAGACAGGGCGGCAAAGGCGGTGTCGAGGCTGGGCTGCATCGGACGACTATTGCCGGGCGCGGGGGATTGTCAACCAATCGGTTGAATATGCGGCGGCGGCATTGGGGGCGATCGGGGTGGGGCATGGCCAGTTGGGTGGAACTGTAAGCATATACTTTACAATGGATTACGGAGTTTTTTGGCGATGCCGTCGCGGGTTGACTCGGGGCGGGCTGCCACCTAGAACCGCGGCTGACTGCTGGAAGGGGATATCCATGCCTTCGGAACCCGATCCCGACCGTTTGCGCGCGCTGGAAAAGCGTCTTGCGGCGGTCAGGGGGCAACCGAAGCCGGAAAGCACCCAGATGGCAAAAGGGCTCTCGCAGGGCGAGGTCGCGTATCGGATGGTGATCGAGTTGGCCACCGGCATCTTGCTGGGAGTCGGTATCGGTTACGGGCTGGATGTGCTGATTGGCACCTTGCCCCTGTTCCTGGCGATCTTTTCCATGGTGGGGTTTGCGGCAGGCGTGCGCACCATGTTGGGCACCGCGCGGCAAGTGCAGGAAAAAGCGACCGCGGCCGAGGCCGCAGAGCGTGAGAGGGACTGAGACGTGGCAACTGGCACCGAAGAACACGCGGCAGCGGCGGGCGAGCATGCAGGCGGCCTGGCCATTCATCCGATGGACCAGTTCATCGTCAAACCATTGTTCCGCGATATCGAGCCGGGCACCTGTCTGCCCGGTCAGGGCATGACTGACGGTTGCATCAAGTGGTACGAAGTCACCAATGTCACGCTGTGGATGGGCATTGCCGTTCTGGTGCTGATCGGGCTGTTCGTCCTGTCAACCCGTCACCGCGGCATCATCCCGTCGCGGCTGCAATCGGTGGCCGAGCTGTTCTACGGCTTTATCCACAACATGGTTGAAGAAGTCTCGGGTCACGAAGGCGCGAAATTCTTTCCCTACATCATGACGCTGTTCATGTTCATATTCCTGGCCAACATCCTGGGCCTGATCCCGATGAGCTTTACCACCACCAGCCATGTAGCCGTGACGGCCGTGCTGGCGATGATGGTCTTTCTGACCGTCACGCTGGTTGGCTTTTGGCGCAAGGGTATCGGCTTTTTGTCGATGTTCTGGGTCTCGTCGGCGCCTTTGGTGCTGCGGCCGATCCTGGCGATGATCGAGATCATCTCGTATTTCGTGCGTCCCCTGTCGCATTCCATCCGTCTTGGCGGCAACCTGATGGCGGGTCACGCCGTGATCAAGGTGTTTGCGGGCTTTGCGGGCGTCATGGGCGTGGCCTCTGTCGTGCCGATCCTGGCGATTGCGGGCATCTACGGGCTGGAGCTGCTGGTTGCAGCGGTTCAGGCCTATGTCTTCACCATTCTGACCTGTGTGTATCTGCGTGACGCCGTCGGCGAAGCGCATCACTAGGGCCCGGACTTCAACCAAAACATTCCATCTCTCAAGGAGCATATCCCATGGAACTCGAAGCAGCACAGCAGTTCGCCCAAATGGGCAAGTTCATCGGCGCCGGTCTGGCCTGTATCGGTCTGGGCGGCGCTGGTATCGGCGTGGGCCACATCGCTGGCAATTTCCTGTCGGGCGCCCTGCGTAACCCGTCGGCAGCCCCCGGCCAGATGGCCAACCTGTTCGTCGGCATCGCCTTCGCCGAAGCTCTGGGCATCTTCTCGTTCCTGGTCGCTCTGCTGTTGATGTTCGCAGTCTGATCCGGCATCCGACGCCTTGAGACGGAACGGCGCTGGGCAATCGGCGCCGGTCTGACGTGAAGAAGGGTCCGATGGAGGACAAAGATGGCAGTTGAACCAATCGTCGCCGAAGCGGCGGGCATGTGCCTAAAGCCGGATGGCGGTGCGCTAGGCATGCCGCAGCTGTGCCTTGAGTGGATGCCGAACCAGATTTTCTGGCTGTTGGTAACGCTGGTGGTGATGTTCTTCATCCTGAAGACCATCGCCTTGCCGCGCATCGGTGCCATTCTGGCCGAGCGAAAGGGCACGATCACCAATGATCTGGCCGCAGCCGAAGAGCTGAAGCAAAAGGCCGTGGACGCCGAGCGCGCCTTTAACGACGCGTTGGCAACCGCGCGGGTTGAGGCTGGCAAGATCGTGGCTGCCGCCAAGGCCGACATCCAGAAGGATCTGGATGCCGAGACCGCCAAGGCCGACACCCGCATCTCGGCCAAAGCGTCCGAGTCTGCTGGTCGGATCTCGGAAATCCGGGCCGGTGCCATGGAGGCGGTGGATGCCGTTGCCAAGGACACCGCAAAGGAACTGGTTCTGGCACTGGGCGGGTCTGCCGATGCCAAGGCCGTGACGGCGGCGGTTGCTGCCCGGCTGAAAGGATAAGGCGATGAAAAAGCTGACCGTTCTTTTCGTGCTGCTGGCCTCGCCTGCCTTTGCGGCATCCGGCCCGTTCTTCAGCATGCGGAACACCAACTTTGTGGTGCTGATCGCGTTCCTGATCTTTATAGGCATCCTGATCTACATGGGTGTGCCGAAAAAGCTGACCGGTCTGTTGGACGCCCGCGCGGCCCAGATCAAGGCCGATCTGGACGAGGCGCGTGCCCTGCGCGAAGAGGCCAAGACCATTCTGGCGTCCTATGAGCGCAAGCAGAAGGAAGTGGCCGAGCAGACCGACCGCATCATCGCGACCGCCAAGGAAGAGGCGTTGACAGCCGCGGCGCAGGCCAAGGCCGATCTGAAACGCTCGATCGAGCGGCGTTTGATCGCGGCGGAAGAGCAGATCGCCAGTGCCGAAGCCGGCGCCCTGCGGCAGGTGCGTGAGCGCGCGGTGGCCGTGGCCGTGGCCGCAGCGGGCGAAGTGCTGTCCAAGCAGATGACCGCTGACAGCGCCAAAGCGTCGATTGACGCGGCGATCACGCAGGTTGAGGCCAAGCTGCACTGATCCAACCCGCCTGAGGCGAAAGACAACCCCCCCGCGCCCCGCAATGGGCGCGGGGTTTTTCGTTGTGGCTGGGGTTATCGGTCTATCTCATGGTCATAGCGCTGGCGGGCGATTGCCTCGTGTCGTTCGGCGCGCAGGATGTCGTGGAAGGACTGCTCGACATAGGTCAGATGCGCCTCTACCGCAGCGCGGGCGGCGACCGGATCGCGGGCCTGAACGCCTGTGTTCATCGCCCGGTGTTGGTCCAGCAGCAATTCGCGCGTGGCGCGGTTGGCGAACAGCTTTTGGCGGTTGTAGAACACGCCCTGCCGCAGCAGATCAAACATCGACCGCATCATGTGCAGCATGATGACATTATGGCTGGCCTCGATGATGGCCATATGAAACTGCGCGTCCAACTCGGCCTCATCGCTGGGATCGCGCTTTTGATGGGCGGCCTCCATCTTGGCAAAGATCGTGTCGATCACCTTCAGATCGGTGTCCGAGCCGAATTGCGCCGCGCGTTCGGCGGCCAGCCCCTCCATGTCGCGGCGAAAGGCCAGATAGTCGAACATCGCCTCTTCATGGGTTGAGAACAGCTGGGTCAGCGCGGGCGCAAAGGCCGAGCCCAGCACGTCGGCGACATAAACGCCAGACCCCGCGCGGCTGGTCAACAGCCCACGGTCCGACAGATCCGCGATGGCATCGCGCAGGGACGGGCGCGAGACACCCAGCCGGTCTGCGAGGTCCCGCTCGGCCGGCAGGCGTTCACCGGGGCGCAGGATGCCGCGCAGGATCAACTGCTCAATCTGGCGCACGACGGATGAGGACAGTTTTTCCGGGGTGACTTTGAGAAACGGCATCGATCCCTCCGCATGATTGGTTTGAAATTATGACCAACCACGCGCGGGCTCAATGGCAAAAGGGGCCGGAAGACCGGCCCCTTTGCGAATTGCAGACTGAAAGGATCAATTGTTCGGGCGAATGATGATCTCAACCCGGCGGTTCTGTGCGCGTCCCTCAACCGTCAGGTTGGTGGTCAGGGGCTGATCCTCACCACGGCCATAGGCGGCCAGACGGCCATTCGGCACGCCGCTTTCGCGCAGCACATTGGCGACCGAGACGGCGCGGCGCTGCGACAGGTCCTGGTTGTAGGCGGCTGATCCGGTGTTGTCGGTATGGCCGATCACGTCCACGCGGCTGTTGGGATATTTCAACAGGCTGGCGGCCACGGTCTTCAGATCGCGGGTCAGGTCGGGACGAACGCTGGCGCTGTCGGTGGCGAAGAGCAGGTCCTGCGGCATGTTGACGACCAGATAGTCGCCCTTGTTGGTGACGCTGATGTTGGACGACAGCGATCCGCGCAGATCGGCGGCCTGCTGATCCAGCGAATTGCCGATCGCCCCGCCGATCACGCCGCCGATAACGGCGCCGCCAACCGCCTTGGCCAGCTTGTTGTCATCGGCTGAGGCGCCGAGAGCAGCGCCAGCCAGCGCGCCCAAGGCGACGCCCTGCTTTTGGCGGGCGCTGGGATCATTGGGATAGGCGTTCGGATCGACGCAGGCGGTCAGGGTAAAGATGCCGGCTGCTGCCAGAAGAAGGGGTGCTTTGATCATGAATCCGCTCATTGCCAGTGGTTTGGGGGGCCCCGATCGCTGGGGATGTGCCCGACTCATACCATGTGCGCGGGTCAGGGTGCCAGTGTGCAGCCGCGATGCGCGGGGTTCTGCCGACAGTGGATCGGTCACATCCCCGTGCGCGCGGCCTCATAGGCCAGCATGGCGCGTTTGCGGGGCAGACCCCAGTGATAGCCACCCAAGCCCCCGTCGCGGCGCAGGGCGCGGTGGCAGGGAATCAGGAACGAGATCGGATTGCGGCCCACCGCCGTTCCGACGGCGCGATGCGCGGCAGGATGGCCGATTGCGCCTGCAATATCGCCATAAGTGGTGACATGGCCCGAGGGGATCGCCAGCAGCGCCTCCCATACCTTGATCTGGAACGGCGCTCCGATCAGGTGCAGGGGGGTGCTGCGGCCCGGATCCGTGCCAAAGGCGGCGGCGACCCAAGGGGCCAGTGCTGTGGGGTTCTCGGTATAGCTGGCCTGCGGCCAACGGCGGGTCAGGTCGGCCATGGCTGCCTCTTGGTCGTCCGTCTCGGCAAAGCCGATGCCGCAGATTCCCCGGTCGGTGCCCATTACCAACGCTGCGCCAAAGGGAGTGTCGAACCAGCCCCAGTTGATCGTCAGCCCCTGACCTGCGCGGGCATAGTCGCCGGGCGACATGGCCTCCCACGTCAGGAACAGATCATGCAGGCGGCCCGATCCCGACAAGCCCGAGCCATGCGCGGTGGCCAGCGTGGTGTGGCGCTGGGCCAGAAGCGCGCGGGCGTGCGCCAGCGTCAGGTATTGCTGATACCGCTTTGGCGACACGCCGACCCATTGGCTGAAGGTGCGCTGGAAATGCGCCACACTCATCTGCATCCGGGCGGCAAGGTCGTCCAGCGTCAGGCCGGGTTCGGCGTCGATGATCTGCAGCGCACGGGCGATCACGGCGTAATGATAGGCTGGGGATTGGTCGGTCATGTGCGGTCTCCTTGGCCCTGATCTTACGGCGCGACAGCGCCATCCGCGACCCGTTTCCTGCGGCTTTGCGGGCTTGCCCCGCAGGGGACTGGCGTGGCAAAGGGGGCGGATGGTCAAGCAGCTGGACTATTCCGCCATGACGGCGATCTTCGCGCGGTTCCACGAAGTGGAGCCCGAGCCGAAGGGTGAACTGGATCACGTCAACGCCTATACCCTGCTGGTGGCCGTGGCATTGTCAGCCCAGGCCACCGACAAGGGCGTGAACCGCGCCACGCGGGCGCTGTTTGCCTTGGCCGATACGCCGGAAAAGATGCTGGCCCTGGGCGAAGAAACCTTGATCCAGCATATCAAGACCATCGGCCTTTTCCGCAACAAGGCCAAGAACGTCATCAAGCTGAGCCAGCGTCTGATTGACGTCTATGGCGGGCAGGTGCCGTCCAGCCGTGCCGCGTTGGTGACGCTGCCGGGGGTGGGGCGCAAGACGGCGAATGTGGTCTTGAACATGTGGTTCCGCCAGCCCGCGCAGGCCGTTGACACCCATATCTTTCGCGTCGGCAACCGCAGCGGCATCGCTGTGGGCCGTGATGAGACCGCGGTAGAGCGCGCCATTGAGGACAATGTGCCGGCGGAATTCCAGATGCACGCGCATCACTGGCTAATCCTGCATGGCCGGTATATCTGCACCGCGCGCAAACCGAAATGCGGGATCTGCCCGATCCGGGACTGGTGCCTTTACGAGGATAAGACATGAAGACCTATAAAGCCGTGGGAATTGGCAATGCGATTGTCGATGTATTCTCAACCGCCGATGACGCTTTTCTGAACCGGATGGGGATCGGCAAGGGTATCATGCAGCTGATCGAGCGTGAGCGCGGAGAGCTTTTGTATGACGCGATGCAGAACCGCCAACAGGCGCCGGGCGGCTCGGTTGCCAATACCCTTGCGGGCATCGGGTCTCTGGGTCTGACGACGGCGTTCATCGGCCGGGTGCATGATGATGAACTGGGCCGGTTCTACGCCAAAAGCATGGCCGATGAGGGCACTGATTTTGTCAACATGCCGGTTGCGGGGGGCGAATTGCCGACCTCTCGGTCGATGATATTCGTCTCGCCCGACGGTGAGCGGTCGATGAATACGTATCTGGGGATTTCCTCGGAGCTGGGCCCCGACGATGTCGCCGACAGCGTGGCGGGCCAAGCCGAGATCCTGTTCCTGGAGGGGTATCTTTACGACAAACCCAAGGGCAAAGAGGCGTTTGAGCGCGCGGCGCGGCTAACCCGTGCGGCGGGCGGCATGGCCGGCATTGCGTTGTCTGATCCCTTTTGCGTGGACCGTCACCGCGACAGCTTTCGCGGGTTGGTGAAAGAAATGGATTTCGTGATAGGCAATGAACACGAATGGTCCAGCCTGTATCAGACCGACCTGTCCGCCGCGCTGGAGATGGCGGCGGCCGATGCGGGCACCGTGGTTTGCACCCGGTCAGGCCATGACGTTGTCTTGCTGCGCGGGGATGAGCGGGCGGTGGCCAAGGTGCATGAGGTGGTGCCGGTTGACGCCACTGGCGCGGGCGATCAGTTCGCCGCTGGTTTCATCTATGGGCTCGCCACCGGGGCATCGCTGGCGGTGGCCGGGCGCATGGGGTGCATTGCCGCGGCTGAGGTGATCGGCCATTTCGGTGCCCGCCCCGAGGTGGACATCAAGGCGCTGTTCCGGGCCGAAGGGCTGATCTGAAGCACGGTTCAGCCGCACACAAACCGCCATTCCGTGGTCTGGCTGTACGGGCGTTCCGGCGTTGCAATCACCGAGGGAAAGCCCGGATGATGCAGCGCGTCGGGCCAGCGCTGCGCTTCCAGCGCCAGCCCGGCATAGGGCACATCGCCGGGGCGGATAAGGCCGCGGCCGTCATAGACCTGCAGGCCGGGCTCTGTGGTGGAAAGGTGCAGCGCCAGTCCTGACGCAGCGGTCAGGGTGGCGGCATGGGTCAGCGCGCGTGTACCGGGTGACAGGCAGAAATTGTGATCCAGCGCGGGGGTGCCGGGGCGCAAGGCGCGAGGTTGGCGGAAGTCCATCGCGCCCGTCGCTGCGGCCAGTTGACCCGTAGGGATCAGGCCGGCTTTCACCGGCAGCCAGTGGTCGGCGGCGATCTGCAGGCGGTGGCCGGTCCAATCGGGTGTGCCGTCCAGGTTCCAATAGCTGTGATTGGCAGGGGCCAGCGCGGTGGGTGCGTCTGTGGTTCCGGTCAACTCCAGCCGCAAGGTAGCATCACCGGGCAGGCTGAACCGTGCGGTCAGGCGGCGGTTGCCGGGAAAGCCGCCTTGGCCGTCGGGCAACTGCAATGTCAGAGTGGCGGCGGTCTCGGTCAGGTCGGCCAGTTGCCAGATCTGGTTGTGCAGCCCGATCCGCCCGCCGTGCAGCGTGGTGCGCCCGGCCTCATTGGCGTCAAACCGGCAGGGCTGGTCGGCGATCAGCGCCGTTGCCCCCGCGATGCGATTGGCAACCGGCCCAACCATAGCACCCGGATAGGTATCGGCGGCGGCGTAGCTGCGCAGATCGTCCATCCCCAGCGTCAGGCTATGCGGGAGCCGGTCCAGCCACAGCCCTTGCAAGGTGGCGCCATAGGTCAGCAGCGACACGCTCATCCGGTCATCACGCAAGGTGATGCGGTCAACCCTCAGGCCGCCGGCGGTCTGACCAAAGGCGCTGAGGCCGGGGGTTTGAGGACGGGTCATCGCCAAGAGGTGCGCGCAGGCGGCCCTGCGGTCAAGGGGTTTGCGGCGGGCAGCTGGCGATCCCGGCCGCCAGCCCCAGGATCAGCTCAGGGTACAGCCCCGGTCCGGGTGGCAGGGCAGAGCCTGCCGGATCCAGCGCCGGGCCGACCTCCAGCCCGCTGGCCGCAGCCATCTGGGTGACCAAGGCAGAGTCATGCTGCGCCTCGGGAAAGATGCACAGCGCGCCGGATGCGGCCATGGTGTCGCGCAAGTCTGACAGATGACGGGCGCCGGGCAGGGCGGCGTCGCCCATGGCGATGGCGGCGGCGGCGGGCAGGCCGAAATGGGTGGTGAAATAGCCATACCCGTCGTGGAACACCACAAAGGGCCGGTCTTGTACCGGGGCCAGCAAGGCCTGCGCCTGCGTCTCGGCGGCGTCAATGGCGGCCACGGCGGTGGCGGCATTGGCACCGTAGGTGGCGGTGTTTTCGGGGTCTTGCCGGGCCAGTTCGCGGGCAATCAATTGGACCCAGGCGCGGGCATTGCCGGGGTCCAGCCAGGCATGCGGGTCCAGCCCCTCATCACCACGACCTGCATCCTCGTGGTCGTGGTCATGCGCTGCGGCAAAGGCCTGCACATGGGTTGGCGTTGCGGCCAGCAGGCCCAGCGTTGCGGCATCGACCGGGCGGGTGGCCAGCGCCTTGTCCAGCCAGGGCGTCAGCTCTGGCCCGATCCAGATCACCAGACCAGCCCCGGCAATTGCATGCATCTGGCTGGGCCGCAGTTGAAAGCCGTGCGGCGAGGCGCCCTGATCCAGCAGCAGCACCGGCGCGCCCAGATCTCCCATCACCGCTGCGGTCAGCGAATGGACAGCCGGAATGTCGGTGACCACCTGTGGCACTTCGGCCAAAGCGGCGGTGCTGGTCAGCAGAAAGGATATGATATAACGCATTGAAAAAGCCTTGGCTGACGGTTCGCCGAGGTGTATGTATGTAATATTATAACATGTCAAGAGGTGCGGATGGGCCATCTTCATACGTCTGTGGGGGCCTGTGCGGGCTGCGACGCGCCGGGGGCCGCCTTTGCGCGCCATGACCACGACCACTGCGCCGCCGATGTGCTGGCGCGGGCCGAGGCGCTGGCAGCAGATCAAGGCGCGCGCCTGACCCCGGTGCGAAAGCGGGTGCTGCAGATCCTGCTGGAAGATCACCGCGCGATGGGGGCCTATGAGGTCTTGCAGCGACTGGCCGCCGAAGGGTTCGGCAATCAGCCGCCCGTCGCCTATAGGGCGCTGGATTTTCTGGTGGATCAGGGTTTTGCCCATCGCATCCGGCGGTTGAACGCCTTTACCGCCTGCATGCATCCGGGTGAGGTGCATGCCCCCGCGTTCCTGATCTGCCGGGGGTGCGATGCTGTGGCCGAGGCCCCGGCGGCCGCGGTGCGGGCGGCGCTGGAGGCTGCGGGTGCAGCGGTGGGCTTTACCGTTGAGCGGTCGAATATCGAGGCGCTGGGCCTGTGCCAGCCCTGCCGGGACAAGGGGCTATGAGCGGTGCGCTGATTGCGGCCCGCAACATATGCGTGCGGCTGGCCGGGACCGAGGTCTTGCACGACGTCAGCCTGACCCTGGCCGCGGGTGAGATTGTCACCATTCTGGGGCCGAACGGGTCGGGCAAATCCACCCTGCTGCGGACCTTGCTGGGCATCTTGCCAGTGGCTGCGGGTGCGGTGACACGGGCGCCGGGGTTGCGTGTGGGCTATGTGCCGCAGCGGCTGCATGTCGATCCGTCGATGCCGCTGACGGTGCGGCGGTTCCTGTCCCTGCCGCGGGGGGTGACCGATGCGAATGCGGTGGCGGTGCTGGCGCGCGTGGGCATGCAGGGTACCGAAGCGCTGCAAATGGCGGCGCTGTCGGGCGGGCAGTTGCAGCGGGTGCTTTTGGCCCGCGCGCTGTTGGGCGACCCGCAGATCCTGATGCTGGATGAGCCGACCCAGGGGTTGGACCAGCCCGGCGAGGCGGCGTTCTACCGGCTGATCGAAGAGGTGAGGGCCGAGACCGGCGTGGCGGTGCTGATGGTCAGCCATGATCTGCATGTGGTGATGGCGGCCAGTGACCGGGTGGTCTGCCTGAACGGCCATGTCTGCTGCGAAGGCACGCCGCAGGTGGTGTCATCAGCCCCGGAATATCGCGCGCTGTTCGGTCTGGGCACCAAGGGGGCCTTGGCGCTGTATCGTCATGATCACGACCATGACCATTCCGCGCCGCATGACCATCACCATGACCACGGGCACGAACATGTTTGACGATTTTCTGGTGCGCGCGGCGTTGGCGGGGGTGGGGCTGTCACTGGCGACAGGGCCCTTGGGGTCTTTTGTCGTTTGGCGGCGGATGGCCTATTTCGGCGATGCTACGGCGCATGCGGCCATTCTGGGCGTGGCGCTGGCGCTGGCGACCGATCTGCCGGTGATGCTGGGCACGCTGGTGGTGGCCTTGGCCATGGCGGTCACCGTGGCCGGGCTGACGGCCAAGGGCTGGGCGATGGACACCACGCTGGGGGTGATGGCGCATGCGGCGCTGGCCTTTGGTTTGGTTGCGGTCAGCTATCTGCCTGGCGTGCGGACCGATCTGTCGGCCTGGCTGTTTGGCGACATCCTGGCGGTGAACAACACCGATCTGGTGCTGATCTGGGGCGGTGCTGCACTGGTCGCGGCCTTGATGGTCTGGCGCTGGCAGGCGCTTCTGACCACCACGCTGAATGAGGATCTGGCCCATTCCACCGGCATAAACCCCGCGCGAGAGCGGCTGATCCTGACGCTGGCTTTGGCGGTGGTGGTGGCGGTGGCGCTGAAGGTGGTGGGGGCGCTGCTGATCGCGGCCATGCTGATCATTCCGGCAGCCGCCGCCCGCGGCCTGGCCCGCAGCCCCGAGGCGATGGCGGTGGGGGCAGTGGCGGTGGGCGCGCTGTCGGCACTGGCCGGGCTGGTGCTGTCGCTGTGGCAGGATACGCCTGCGGGGCCGTCAATCATTGTCGCCGCGGCGCTGCTGTTCGCGCTGTCGGCAACCTTTGGGCGATTGCGCCGCTAAATGCCCTACCCGTGCCCGACGCTTGCCCCATTTCCCGGCTAAAGCTGCAGCGATGACCGGGCGCCTGCGCCCTGTCGGGGCTGATAAGGGGGGCCGTTGGCCATGTCCGCACGGATGCTGTTGGTGTTGATGAAGCTGATGTTCCCGCTGATGGGGTTCTGCGGCTATCTGGCGTTTGATTTCTGGAACGTGAACCGGATGGCGCGGTTTGGCGATGGCGACGGGGTGACGGTGGGCGAGTATATCGGCGGCTGGGTGTCGCTGGGGGCCGCGGTCGGGGGCGGCAATGGCGACGGACGCGTGCTGCCGACCGAGCTGCTGGCCATGATGCCCGCCCCGCCCGAAGGCTGGACCGTGCGCCCGACCCAGCCCGATGATGTGGACGCCTATCTGCAATCGGACGCCGATGATGAGCTGACCTTCTACATCCACGCCAACCTGAAGCCCCGTGGCGGGACCGGCATGCGCGAGGCCCGCCAGACCTATGAAAGTGGCCCCCGCAAGGTGGTGGTCGAGATTGTCCGCTATCCAGATTTCGTCTTTACCAGCTTTGCCGCGACCCAGACGAAAATGGAGCTAGGCTTTATCCGCGCGAAATACCAAGGAGCGCCGTTCATGACCGTGCGCGGCATGGAGTTCACCGAGGATCTTTTGCCCAAGGAAGCGGGCCTGCGCTACTTTTTCGGCAATGTCTCGGCCCAGATCTGGGTGCGTGTTCTGGCACCGCGGGCGATGACCGATCAAGAGATGCTGACGTTTTTCAAAACCCTGCATGTGCCGGCGATGAACGCGATGGTGGTCGATAAGGTCGCCGGGATGGGAGAGGTTCCGGTGATCGTTCTGGCCTCGGCCATCGAGGCGGAAACCCGTCAGGCCTGGGAGGCCGAGCGCAGCACCGAGCAAACGGAAAAAGAACGCAAGCGCGCCGAGGAAAAGGCGGCGCAAAAGGCCGTCTGGGAGGCGGAAGAAAAGAGCCGGGCCGAGGAACAGGCCAAAGACGAGGCTGAGCGTCAGCAAAAGGCCGATGACCGCGCCAAAGGGGTTGAGCGTGATGAGGACACCGGCGTAAAGGTGCGCAAAGGCACAGGCGACGGGTCGAAAAAGACCAAGAAATCAGATGCGGGCTTTGGTCAGGACGGCTGCAAGGTGGAAAATGGCCGCAAGATCTGTGGTGCCGAGCAGTCAGCGCAGGACTGAGCGCACGTCACACCGCGGAACGCGGCCCCGAAGGGCCGCGTTTTCATCAGGTTGCGCGGTGCGCATCAGCCGTGCGGCGCCATCGCTTCCAGCTGCTCTTGGGTGGCATTGACGCGGAACCAGGTTTTGCCGTCAGCCTCACGCACCAGCATCAACTTGTCCGAACCCAGAGCGACCTTCTTTTCGCCGATCCCCAGGAACCCGCCGACATCGACGATGGCGCCATCAATCTTGCCATCGGCGTTCATGGCGACGGCGCTGATCTCGCCCACATGTTCGTCGTTCGGGCCATAGACGCGCTTGCCGATCAGATCGCTTTCGGCCCAGGCCGACAGGTCAACCGCTTCGCCCGGATGGGCCTCGGTTGCCGGAACGGTTTCGGTGCCAACGGCGGCCTGCGTGGCAGGGTCTGCCATCACTGGGTCGGTTTCGGTCATGGCGGGTTCGGCAGCAGCCTCAAACACCATCTTTTCGTCAAAGGCCGGCGCCTCTTCCAAAGCCGCGTTGGTGCCGTGGAAGACGATGAAATAATCATCCGGGCTGTCGGAATCCGGCACCATCGCCAGTTGGTTCAGCGACACGGCAACCGTCTTTTCGCCGATGCCGAGAAAGCCGCCCACATCGACCAGAACTGCTTCGGTATCGCCCGAGAGGCTGATGATGATGTCATTGATTTCGCCCGCATTCTGCCAAGACGCATCCGCATCGGCAATCGCGGTGGCCGACAGCGTAGAGGTGTCGGCATCGGTCACATAAACCGTCTTGCCGATAAAGTCAGAGGCGCGGACGCCCTGCTCGATGCCGGGCAGATAGGTCGGTGCGGTTGCGGTTTCGGCGGTAGCGGGAAAGGCAGCCAGGGCAAGTGCCGAAGCGGCCACGGTATTCTTAAGCAAGGTCTTCATCAGAACGCTCCTGTTTCTTTGGAATGGCCATCGGGCCGGTGATGCTGGGTCAACGTCCGCGTCCAGACCGGGTTCCGGGATGATCGCCGGATTTATTTTGTGCCAACTTGGGAACCGATCGGCATTCAGCCGCGCCTGCATGTCGTTTTCGGATGCGAAGGGTCGGGCGGGCTTGCCCGTTGTGGCCCTGCTCTGGCAGATATGTGCCAACACATTTCCGGGGAGTCGGTCGGATGAAGACGCATGTTAAGGCGCTGGTTGTTGGCGGTGGCGCGGTGGGCACGGGGATCGCCTACCATCTGGCCAAGGCCGGTTGGGACACCATGCTGGTTGAGCGGGACGAACTGACCAGCGGATCGACCTGGCATGCCGCCGGTCTGCTGCCCTTGTTCAACATGTCCTATGCCACGACCCATATCCACAAATACTCGGTCGATTTCTACAAGGCGCTGGAGGCTGAAACCGGGCTGAACGCGGGCTTTTACGTTGTCGGCAACCTGCGGATGGCGCAGCACAAGGCGCGGATGGATGAGTATATGCTCTATTCATCAGTGGCTGAGACCGCCGGGGTTCACCACGAATTCCTTAGCCCCAAGGAAATGAAAGACCGCTGGCCGCTGTTGCGCACCGATGATCTGGTCGGCGCGCTGTATCACCCGCAAGACGGCTACATCAACCCGGCCGATGTGACCCAGGCGATGGCCAAGGGCGCGCGTCAACATGGCGCGACGTTTGAGCGCAAGATCCAGGTTGACGGCTATCGCTGGACCGGATCGGAATGGATCGTGTCGGTCACCCGCATGGTGGAACAGGGCGGCAATCTGGTGGCGTCCGAAGAGAAATACGAGATCCACGCCGAGCATGTGGTGACCGCCACCGGCAACCATGCGCAGCGCACCGCGCGGCTGCTCGGGATCAAGACCCCGGCCATTCCGGTGGAACACCAGTATATCGTGACCGAGCCGGACCCGATGCTGGTCGAATACCGCAAGACCAACCCCGAACACCCGGTCCTGCGCGATGCCGATGCCAAGTGGTATGTCCGCGAAGAGCGCGGCGGCTGGATCCTGGGGCCCTACGAATACGGCGCGCCCGCGCGGTTTGAATATGACGTGCCGCAGGGCTTCCGCGCCGATCTGTTCCCCCTGGATCTGGAGCGGATTGAGACGGAATACATGTCGATGATCCACCGCCTGCCATCTTCGGAAACCGTCGGTCTGAAGGACGATTTCAACGGCCCGATCTGCTATACGCCTGATGGCAACCCGCTGGTCGGCCCCGCGCCGGGCCTGCGCAACATGTGGCTGGCCGAGGGGTTCAGTTTCGGCATCACCGCCGCTGGCGGCACCGGGTATTACCTGGCGCAGCTGATGACCGAAGGCGAGGCCGAGATCGACATGGCGTCGCTGGACCCCAAGCGTTACGGCAACTGGATGACCACCGAATACGCCGCGCGCAAGAATGAAGAATGCTACAACCACGTCTTCGTCCTGCACCACCCCGATGAAGAGCGCGCCGATTGCCGCCCCTTGCGCACTGCCCCCGCCTATGACCGCCAGATCGGCATGGGTGCCCAGATGGGTCAGGTGAACGGCTGGGAACGGCCGAATTACTATGGGCCAAAGGATGCGCCTGCAGGCTTTGACCACGACAGCCGAAGCTTTCGCCGGGGTGCCTGGTGGCCCTTTGCGGTTGAAGAGGCCAAGGCGGTGCGGGGCACGGTTGGCCTGATCGACGCTAGCGCGTTCACCAAGCACCTGTTGCGCGGGCCGGGAGCGACAGCGTTCCTCGACCACTTTACCTGCAACAAGCTGCCGAATGTCGGCCGCATCAACCTGACCTATGCGCTGACAGATCACGGTACCACCCGCACCGAATACACCATCGTGCGGCTGGCTGCGGATGAATATTACCTGATCTCGGCCGGGGCATGGACGGCTTATGACTATGACTTCCTGAAGAAGTCCGCCGAAGATTTCATCGCCGCCGGTGGCGGTCATATCGACATCCACGATGTGACCACCCAATGGGGCGTCTACGCGCTGGCCGGACCGAACGCCCGCGCGTTGCTGAAAGACATCGTGAAAGACCGCGATCCCGAGACTGTTCTTTCCAACAAGCGCTTCCCCTGGCTCAGCTACCGCGACATCGAATTGGGTATGTGCCCGGTCCGCGCGGTGCGCGTGGCCTATACCGGCGAGTTGGGTTGGGAGCTGCACTACCCGATCGAATTCGGCCGCTATCTGTGGGATCTCTTGTGGTCCGTAGGAGAAAAGCACGGGCTGAAAGCGGTGGGCGCGCGCGCGCAGAACTGGCTGCGACAGGAGAAATCGTACCGTGCTTTCGGCAACGAATTGGGCCGCGATGCGACGCCCATGGAAGCGGGACTTGATCGATTTGTGGACCTTTCGAAAGAGTTTCGCGGCAAAGAGACCATGCTGGCGACGGGCATACGTTCGAAATGTGTCACCGTGCTGATCGACGGGCCGGATGACACCGACCCCTGGGGCAAAGAGGCGTTGCTGGTGAATGGCGAAAAGGTCGGGCGCCTGACTTCGGGCGGATATTCGGTGGCCTTTGGCAAGCAGATCGGCATGGGCTATGTGCGCCCCGATCTGGCCGAGGTGGGGACCAAGATGAAGGTCAAGATGCTGAGTCAGGAATGGGACGTGGTGGTGGTCGAAGACAGCCCGTTTGATCCCACGAACGCCCGCATCCGCGTCGACGGTTAGCGGTTTCTTTCAAGAAACCGCAGCGGAGTTTTTGAAAACTCCGGCAAATTCCTTCGAAGGAATTTGGGCGCTCCGGTTAACCGGGGCGCTGCAATGATTAGATATCTGTGGGAAAAGAAAGCCCCAGCCGTGCGGCAAGGGCGGCCACGGCTGTTCGTGTCACCGGCGACCAATCCGCGCCTCGGGCTGCGAAAAGTGTGGCCTGGCTTTGATGGATCAGCCCGTCAGACAGGATCTTCAGATGGTTCGCGCGCAGCGTTTCGCCGGATGAGGTGATGTCGGCAATAGCCTCGGCGGTCAGGTTCTTGACCGTGCCTTCGGTGGCGCCCTGGCTGTCGATCAGCGCGTAATCTGCGACGCCATTGGCGGTCAGGAATTCGCGCACCAACCGGTGATATTTGGTGGCAATGCGCAGACGGTGGCCATGGGCTATTCGAAAGGCTGCGGCCGCCGCATCCAGATCGTCCAGCGTATCTACGTCAATCCAGGCGGCGGGAACGGCGATGATAAGATCGGCCTGACCAAAGCCCATCGCTGCCCAATCCACCACTTGGGTCCGCCAATCAGCCAGTTTGTCGCGCACGAGGTCGGAGCCCGTCACCCCCAGATGGATGCGGCCAAAGGCCAGCTCTCGCGGGATCTCTCCGGCTGACAGCAAGACCAGTTCGACGCCGTCAACCCCATCGACGGCACCGGAATATTCGCGGTCATTGCCGGTGCGGGCCATGGTCACGCCGCGCGTGCCGAACCAGTCGAAGGTCTTTTCCATCAGCCGCCCCTTGGACGGCACACCGATTTTCAGCATCAGAGCATCCCTTTCAGGCGGGCAACCAGACCCGGACGGATGATGCCGCCGACGGCCGGAATGGACCGGCCCGCGCCCAACACTGCGGTCAGCGCGTCATAGCGCCCACCGCTGGCGACAGGGGGCAGGGCGGGGTCCGCGCTGTGCAACGAAAAGACGAAGCCGTCGTAATATTCCAGCGTGGTGCGGCCGTGGCTTGCCTCAAACGGCAGGGTATCGGTTGGGATCCCCAATGCGTCCAGCGCGTCCAGACGAGCGTTGAACCGATCAACGGCGGGTAGAATTGCGGGCAGCATCGGGGCGATGCCGCGCAGGTGCGACAGGGCGGCGCGGGAGGGTGCCTCCAGCGCCAGCAAGTCATAGAGCATGGCGGCTTCGGGCGCTGTGATGGGAGGGGCCTTGGCGTCGTCCAGCAGGGCTTCGGCGCGGGCGGCGATATCGTCTGCACTGCGCAGGCCGACCAGCGGTCCGGCGGTGGCGATCAACGCTTGCGGCGCGTCAGCCGCCAGACGCTGCAACAGTGCGGCGCGGGCGGGGGGCACGGGGGCACGACCTGCGAACCGGTCGAGAAGCGCGCGAAACCGGCGGGGGCGCCAGATGTGGCGCAGCAGGGCTGCCTTGCGGCGGTCGGTGGTGGACAGGCCCCGAACGGCGGCCATCAGAATACCGATATCGCCAGTGGCGGGGCGAAGGTTCAGATCGGCCAGCAGGGTTGAGAACAGGGCAAACACCTCGGCGTCGGCCTGGGGCGCGGCGCGGTCAAACACCTCATAGCCCACCTGCATGTATTCCCGCGCGCGGCCGTCCAGCCGGTCCTGACGGCGAAACACCTCACCCATATAGGCGTAGCGGGCGGGGTCGGCGCCGCCTTGCATATGGGCCTGCACCACGGGCACGGTGAAGTCGGGGCGCAGCATCATCTCACCCGCCACCGGGTCGGCGGTGATGTAGGCGCGGGCGCGGATATCCTCGCCGTAAAGGTCCAGAAGGATGTCGGCGGGCAGAAGGATGTCGGCCTCAACCGACACCGCCCCGGCGGCGATCAGGGCGGTGTGCAGGCGCTGGGTCTCGGCCCGGATCGCGGCTTTCATGGTGCCAGCATCTTGGCGACAGCGGCGACCAGATCGGCGCGGGGGACTTCGAGTTGCGCGGGGCGGTCTTTCCATTCCTCCAGCGTGGCGTTCTGGGCGATTTGCGCGCCCAGGATCAGGTCTTTCAGGATCACGGTGCCGGTTGCGGCCTCATTCCCGCCCTGGATGATGGCGATGGGGCTGGCGCGTTTGTCGGCGTATTTCAACTGGTTGCCGAAGTTTTTCGGGTTGCCCAGATAGACCTCGGCGCGGATGCCTGCGGTGCGAAGTTCACCCACCATCGCCA